>NZ_AP022332.1:3231905-3575040 GCF_009936375.1 Methylosinus sp. C49
CAGCTGCCCAATGGCGTCATCGGCCTCGCCGCCGGCACAGTGCTGCTGCCGGAGATGAGCCGCCGCATCGCCGCCGGCGACGAGGACGGCGCCCATGCGGCGCAAAATCGCGTGATGGCGCTGACCATCGCGCTGGCCGCGCCCTTCTTCATCGCCTTTGTGACGATCCCCGAGCTCATCATGAGCGGCGTCTTCCAGCGCGGCGCCTTCACCCACGCGGACGCCGCCGCTGCCGCCGACGTGCTCGCGGCCTATGGCGGCGGGCTGATGGCGCTGGTGCTGATCGCCTCGGCGCGCGCCAGCTTCCAGGCGCATGGCGACACCAAGACTCCCATGTATGTCGCGCTCGGCGCCGTCGTCGTGAATGTGGGGCTGAAGATCGCGCTCTATGAGCCCATGGGCGCGCCGGGCCTCGCGACGGCGACGTCCGTCGGCCTCTGGATCAATCTCGCAGCGCTGATCGGCCTCGCGCTGCATCGCGGGGCGATGCGCTTCGACGAGACATTTTTGCGCGTTTCCATCGCGAGCCTCTGCGCCAGCCTGCCGCTGCTGGCGACGGCGCTCTATGGCTATGGGCCGGCGATGGCGCTGGCCCAACATGTCGGATCATTGCGCGATATCGCCGCGCTGCTGCTGCTGGGAG
Organism: Methylosinus sp. C49; assembly: GCF_009936375.1. GTDB lineage: Bacteria > Pseudomonadota > Alphaproteobacteria > Rhizobiales > Beijerinckiaceae > Methylosinus. Next base: position 3,232,549 of record NZ_AP022332.1, read on the forward strand.
CGGCGGGAGCGCTCGTTTATTGGAGCGTTCTCGCCGTCTGCCTACGCGCCTTCGGCCTGCGCCTGTCGCAGCTGAGACGCTCCGCGCCTTCATCGCGCTGAGCGTCGCGCAAACTCACAAAAACTGCGACAGCCCCGGCACCGAATCGGTGATTTCCTTGAGCTTCTCCTTGCCCACCAGCCCTTCGGCATGGGCGAAGAACTCCTTGGCGAGCGCCTGGCTCTGATCCATGGAGAGGCCGACGCTGGAGAGCCGTCCGGCGAGCGCCATCAGATCGCCCTTGGAGCCGCCGACGAGGCCGCCCAGCCCGCCCAGCAAGCCGCCGAGCAGCCCGCCATCTGCCGCCGGAGCCGCCTCGGCCGCCGCGATCGCCTCCTCGGCGCCGGGCAGCTTGGCGATGAGATCTGCCGCCGGACCGTCCGGGAATTCCTTGCGGAAAAAGCCGAGCACATGGCCGGCGGCGAGACGCGCCGTCTCGGGCTCGACGCCGAGCGCTGCGGAAATGCGGGCGATCAATTCATCCATGCTCGGCTCCTACTTCAAAAAAAGCTCGGTCTCGACAATTACCCGGCGATTGCGACGAATTCGCAGCCGGCCTCACTCGGCGTCGAGGCCGTAGAGCGAATGCAGCGTGCGCACCGCGAGCTCCGTATAGGCGGCGTCGATCAGCACGGAGAATTTGATCTCCGATGTGGTGATGGCGCGAATATTCACGCCCTTGTCGGCCAGCGCCTTGAAGGCGCGCGCGGCGACGCCGGCGTGGCTGCGCATGCCGATGCCGATGGCCGAGACCTTCGCCACATCCTTGGCGCCGGCGAGGCCGGCATAGCCGATCGAGGGCCTCGCCTTCTCGAGAATGGAGAGGCAGCGCTCATATTCGGCGGCCGGCACGGTGAAGGTCATGTCGGTCATGGTCGCGTCGGAAGCGACCTGCACGATCATGTCGACATTGACGCCGGCCTCGGCCAGCGGCACGAAGACGGCGGCCGCCACGCCCGGCTTGTCGGCGACGCCGCGAAGGGTGATCTGCGCCTCGTCGCGCGAGAAGGCGATGCCGGTCACGACCTGGGCTTCCACAATATCCTCCTCTTTGCAGATCAGCGTGCCGCTGTTGGGACGGGCCGGATCGTCGAAGGACGAGCGGACGAAGGTGCGGACTCCATGCACCATGGCCACCTCGACCGAGCGCACCTGCAGCACCTTGGCGCCGAGAGAGGCCATTTCCAGCATCTCCTCGAAGGCGATGCGCTCCATGCGCCGCGCCTTGGGAACGACGCGCGGATCGGTGGTGTAGACGCCGTCGACATCCGTATAAATGTCGCAGCGGTCCGCCTCGATCGCCGCGGCGACGGCGACGGCGCTGGTGTCCGAGCCGCCGCGGCCGAGCGTGGTGATGCGGCCGCTCGGCTGATGAATTCCCTGGAAGCCGGCGATGACGGCGACCTCGCCGCGATCGAAGCCGGAGAGCAGCGCCGCGCCGTCGATCGACTGGATGCGCGCCGAACCATGGGCGTCGCTGGTCAGGATCGGGATTTGCCAGCCGAGCCACGAGCGCGCCGGAAGACCGAGATTCTGCAGGGCGATGGCCAGAAGCCCGGCCGTCACCTGCTCGCCCGAGGCGACGACGGCGTCATATTCGCGCTGATCGTGCAGAGCGGCGGCGTCCTTGCACCAGGCGACCAGCTCATTGGTCTTGCCGGACATGGCCGAGACCACGACAGCGACCTTGTAGCCCGCCTCCACCTCGCGCTTCACATGGAGCGCGACATTGCGGATGCGCTCCACATTGGCGACCGAGGTGCCGCCGAATTTCATCACCAGACGAGCCATGACCGACCTAGATTGGAAACACGGGCCCGGCTCGGGCGAGCCGGATGGCCGCTCGCATCCGACCAAAAGCGGGCGTATATGTGACGCCCCCGCCGCCGGTGTCAACGCCGCGGCGGGGTTCCGCGTGCTTCGAGACGCCCGCTACGCGGGCTCCTCGGCCCGCCGAGGCCGAACAAAAGAGGACAAGCGTGCCGCAGCATCATGACCGCCCCCATTCCGCCAGCGTCGACCCGAAAGACGTCGACCGTTTCGACCGGCTCGGCGAGCTGTGGTGGGACGCCACGGGCAAGATGGGCATTTTGCACGACATCAACCCGGTTCGCGTCGACTACATCCGCGACCACGCATGCCGCCATTTCCGCACGGACGGCGCGCCGCGCGACCGTCATGACGCGCAGCCGCTCGAAGGACTGCGGCTCGTCGATATCGGCTGCGGCGGCGGCATATTGAGCGAATCCCTGGCCGAGCTCGGCGCAAAGGTCACGGCCGTCGATCCCGCGCCCAATAATATAGAGGTGGCGCGCCGCCATGCGGAGCGCTCCGGCCTCGATATCGCCTATCGCAACAGCACCGCCGAGGCGCTGGCCGCGGAAAGCGCGCGCTTCGATATCGTCGTCGCCATGGAGGTGCTGGAGCATGTCGAAGGACAGAGCGATTTCGTCGCGACGCTCGCCTCGCTGGTCGAGCCCGGCGGAATGCTGTTTCTCGCCACGATAGACCGCACGCTCAAGAGCTATGCGCTGGCGATTCTGGGCGCCGAATATGTGCTGGGCTGGGTGCCGCGCGGCACGCATGACCATGATAAATTCGTCCGGCCCGACGAATTGTCCGCCTGGCTGCGCCACGCCGGGCTGCGCGAGATCGACCGCTCCGGCATGAGCTTCCAGCCGCTGACGCGCAGCTGGCGCAAGAGCCACGACACCGATGTGAATTACATGATGGCGGCGAAAAAGGCCGGCTGACGCGCAGGAGCCTCCGAGGCAAGCCTGACGACAGCTCGGCGCGGCACACTATGTCCCGTTTGTTTCGGGAGCATAGCCGCATGAGTCTGCATATTTCTCCGCCGTCGCCGCCGGACCTCGTGGACACGCTCGCTGTCTGGCGCGCGCGCTTTCCTCGTTTCGCTGAAATGATCGACGCCGGCCAATCGCCGGTCAAAGCATTGCGCTATCTCGGCCTCGGCCTCTGGCAGGAGGGCGATGTGACCGGCGCGGTCGCCGCTCTGACGACGGCCGCCTCGCTCACGCCCGAGGACGCCCATCTCCTCGCCGATCTCGGCGCGGTGCTCTGGCTCGACGGCCGCAAGGCCGACGCGCTGCAATGCTTCATCGCCTCGCTGGAGCGCGATCCGAGCCGGGTGCAGGTCTGGCTCACCGTCGCCAGCCTCTGCAACGAGATCGGCCAGACCGCCACCGCCGAGCATTCCTATCTCGCGGCGCTCGATCTCGACCCCGCCTGCGCCGAGGCGGCCACGGGGCTCGGCCTCATCTGCCTCGAGAGCCGCCGCTATGACGAGGCCGTCACGCTGCTGCGCGGCGCGCTGGAGCGCGGCGTCGCCACGCCCGGCCTCTACGCCTGCTATGGCCAGACGCTCTATCTGATCGGCGAGTTCGCGGCCGCGCGCGCCGCTCTGGAGCCGGCCGCCGCCGCTCTGCCGGAGGAAGCGGCGATCGTCCGCAAATATGCGCTCGCTGCTTGCATGGAAACGGCTTTGGAAGCCTCGCCCGAGCACGCCTTCGCCGCCTATCGGCGCGCCGCCGGGCTTCATGCAGAGGAGGATGCGCGCATCGGCCGCACCGTCTTCCGCGCTCTCTGCGGCTTCGGCCACAAGGAGGCGGCGATTCGCTTCGGCGAGGCGCTGCTGCGCGAATCGCCGGACGATCAGATCATCCCCTTCCATCTCGACGCGCTGCGCGGGACGCCGGGCGCGCGCGCCACGCCCGCCTATATCGTCGCCTGCTTCGATCTCTATGCGCCGGATTTCGACCGTCATCTCACGGAGACGCTCGGCTATCGGCTGCCGGAGACGTTGCAGCCGCTGCTGGCGGAAACCGCACGCAGCTTTCCGCGCATTCTCGATCTCGGATGCGGCACCGGCCTCGCGGCGCCCATGCTCGCCGGCTTCGGCGCGCAGATCGTCGGCGTCGACCTCTCCCCGCGCATGCTGGAAAAAGCGCGCGAGCGCGGGCTCTATGCGCAGCTCGTGGAACAGGACGCGCAAGCGTTCCTGGCCGACTGCGACGAGCGCTTCGATCTCGTCGTCGCGCTGGATATGCTGATCTATCTCGGCGATCTCTCGGCGCTGTTCGCCGGTGTGGCGGCGCGCCTCGCGCCGGGCGGCGTCTTCGCATTCAGCTTCGAGACCGGCGCCGGCGCGGATTACACGCTCGATCCCGCCGGCCGCTTCGCGCATGATCCGGCCTATATAGAGGCGCTCTCGCAGAAGGACTTCGTCCCGCTCGTCTCGCGGGCGACGACGATCCGCATAGAGGCCAACCAGCCGGTCGACGGCCGGCTGGTCCTGCTGCGGAAACGTTGAGACTATAGCTCGTCCTGCGCCGCCTTCGCCTGCTTCAGCAGCGCGTCGGCGGCGATGATCTTGTCCTTCTCGGGATCATGGGCGATCGCGTCGAAATCCTTGGCGAGCGCGGCGCTGAATGCCAGCGCCGCGATCTTCTCGCGAGGGTCGCTCGACCATTTGACGGCGATCTGCGCGTCTCTGCCGCCGATCGCCGCGGCGAGTTCCGGCGACAGCGCCGCAGCGGCGTCGCGCTCCGAGAAACGAATGTCGAAGCCGGCGTCCTCGCCGTCATATGTGCAGGGCAGATAGCCCTCCACCGCAAAGGGCGCGTAGTCGTGATCCAGCGCGACGCCGATCTTGGTCGCGTCGATCGCCTTTTGATGGGCGGCGCGGTCCGGCAATTTGCCGCGCTCGATATAGAGAATGTGCCGTCTGGCCATGGAAACGTCCCATTTCACGCGCGTCTTGCGCGCGCCCGCGCCAAGCAGGAAACATTCCAGCGATAGGCTTTCATCTGCGACGCCGCCACTGGTTCGCCACAGGCGCGGACGATAGAATTCACACTATGATTCGTCCTTCTGTCCTCCCCCTCCTTCTCGCCGCCGGACTCGGCCTCACTGTCGCGGCGCCGGCGCTCGCCAAAGAAAAGCCGACGGCCGAGGATGCGGCCGCCGAAACCAAGGCAGATAAGAAGAACCCCGCCAAGGCGGAAGCGAAAAAGCCAGAGGCGAAAAAGGCCGAGCCCGCCAAACCGGGCGAAGCGAAAAAGCCGGACGCAGCCAAAAAGCCCGCGGACGCGAAAAAAACCGCCGAGGCGAAAAAGGCCGCGGCCGCGGACCAGTCCGAGGCGCCGGACGCCAAGCCCGCCAAGGACAAGAACGGCAAGCCCGCCAAAGGCGGCAAGGATTCGGGCGGCAAGGACGCCAAGGCGGCGGGCAAGGAGAAGCCGACCGAAAAGGAAAAGCCCGGCGCCAAGACGCCGACCGCCATCGGTTCCTATGGCGATTGGAACGCCATGACCGCGCATGGGCAGGGCAAGGACAAGACCTGCTATGCGCTCGCCGAGCCCAAGGACCGCCAGCCGGGGAAATTGCAGCGCGACAAGGCCTATGTCTTCATCTCGACGCGGCCGGCCGAAGGCGTTCGCAATGAGGTGGCGATCATCCTCGGCTTCGCGGCCAAGGACGGCGGCGGCGCCAGCGCCGACATCGACGGCGACAATTTCGAGCTCGTGACCAAAGGCTCCAACGCCTGGGTGAAGAATCCGGCGAAGGAGAAAGAATTCGTCGATGCGCTGAAGAGCGGCACCAAGCTCGTCGTCAAAGCGCCCTCCGCCAAGGGCAATGTCACGACCGACACTTACTCGCTTAAGGGCCTCTCCGACGCGCTCGGCCGCGTGCAGAAGGAATGCCCGTAGGCGAGCGCGGCGGCCCCCGGCGCCACGATCGGCGCGGCACTATCGATCCCTTGAGACGAACGCCATTGATAATGGGTTGTCGCGGCTTCAGGCTCGACACGAAGCCAAAATTCATCTTAGTTCGACAAGGTCGTCATTATGGCCGCCAAGCGATTTGCGAGCGTTCAGGATCTTCGGAAGGACAACGAATTCTTTATTGCGGACAAGCTTCCTTGTTGCTTGAGCGCAGTCGGATACGTCGACAACAACTGGTCGGACAAAGAAATTGTAACTGCAGAGATACTGGACATCATGGCGCCACGAGTAGCGGCGACACACCCCAACGGACGTCACGTGCTTTTTGCGCATAGTGGGTGGTTGGAAGACAACCGCATTACCCGATACAAAAAACTTTGGAGACGTCTGGCGGATGCAGGCGTCGCCCTACCGAATGGCGTTCGCTCTGAAGAGGTTATGCGTAGCCGAGCGCATGAAATCTTGTTCAGCGGATTTATCGAGGTCGATAACCGAACCTCGAATGCGATACCTCGACTGCTATTAGATCATAGCAGCTTCTTTTTCATGCACTGCGATCTCGATGAAATTAGAAATATCTTCAATCTGTTTTCGACGTCCGACACCGTCGACCCGCGCTCGGGGTTGCTGAGCCAGAATGGTTGGCTCGTCGAGATATTGTGTCGTGGACAGGCTGGCGTCCATCAACCCTACGCCTGGGTCGATGAGCGATATTCTGGCCTTGTCTACATCTTCAACCCAGAATATCTCGCTTATTGACGAGGCGGCGTCGCAAGGGCCGTCTTGCGGCTCGAGATTGCTTCGCGACGCTTCGCAAAGCTCACTTCACGCCGACGACCATCGAATCCGGCCCCAGCAAATGCTCGACGCGCGTCTCGAAGAACCCGGCCTCGCGCATCCAGCCCTGACAATCCGCGCCGGTGTAATCGAAGCCGCCGGGCGTCTCGATCAGCATGTTGAGGCTCATCAGCAGGCCGAAGGCGTTTGTCTTGCGCTCGTCGTCGATCAGCGCCTCATAGACGATGAGCGCCCCGCCCTTCGGCAGCGCCTCATAGGCCTTCGCCAGCAGCAAGCGCTTCTCCTCGAGATTCCAATCGTGGAGAATATGCCCCATGACGATGACGTCGACCTTGGGCAGCGCATCCTTGAAGAAATCGCCCGGATAGAAGCGCAGCCGATCCGATAGGCCGTTCTGAGCAACGAAATCATCGAACACCGGCTGCACCTGCGGCAGATCGAAACCGCCGCCGGAAAGATGCGGATGCGCGCGTGCGACCGTGACGGGGACCATGCCCTGCGCGCAGCCGACATCGATGAAGCTCGCATAATCCTTCCACGGGAATTTCGCGGCGATCGCCTGCGCCGGGCCGGCGCTGATGCCGCTCATCGCAGTGAGGAAGCCGCACAGCTTTTGCGGATCGGCGTAGAGAGAGCCGAAGAAATCCCCCTCGGCGGCGTTCTCGCTCTGCGCGACGCCGGTGCGCAACGCATCGGTGAGGCGGTTCCAGCTCGAGAACAAGCGGAGATTGGACATTTCCAATATTTGCCCGACATAGCTCGGCTTGGCTCGATCGAGAAAGAGGTCCGTCTCCGCCGTGTTGCGATAGAGGCCGTTCTCGCGCTCGAGCATTCCGAGCGCCACCAGCGCATCGAAGAAATCACGCGCCGAACGCTCATGCAGACCGAGGCGAGCGCGCAGCGTTTCGGCGTCGGCCGGGCCTTCCGCCAGAACGGTGAACAGGCCGAGCTCGACCGCCGTGAGCAAGACTTTCGAATTCCAAAAGGCGAAGCCGAGACCGAGGATTTTTTCCGGGGAGAGCTGGCTCATTTTTGTCCTCACAAACAGCAATCTTCGCGCGCGTCTCCTTCTCCCGCTTGCGGGAGAAGGTGGCCCGGCGTAGCCGGGTCGGATGAGGGCGGCGGTGATCGGCGGCGCTTCAAAAACTTTTCGAGATCGCTGCGGCGGGCCGGGCCCTCATCCGACCATCGCTGACGCGAGGGCCACCTTCTCCCACAAGTGGGAGAAGGGACCGCCCTACTTTCAAAATGACGGACTCCGTCTTATCATTTCGCGTCGGACCGGTCGACCGCGCCCCTATTGCCCCGTGCGCGAAAACCATTCCTCTTCGCTGATGACCTCGACGCCGAGTTCCTTGGCCTTGGCGAGCTTGGAGCCGGCGCCCGGCCCGGCCACGACGAGATCGGTCTTCTTCGACACGGAGCCGGAGATTTTCGCGCCGAAGCGCTCGGCCTGCGCCTTGGCCTCCTCGCGCGTCAGCCGCTCCAGCGCGCCGGTGAACACCACCGTCTTGCCGGCGACCGGCGAGGCGCTTTCGATCTGCGGCATGGGCTCGAGCGTCAGATGCGTGAGAAGCGCATCGATCTCGTCCTCATTATGCGTCTCGGCGAAGAAATCATAGAGCGCCTCGGCGACGACGACACCAATGCCTTCGATCGATTCGATGCGCTCGCGCGCCTCGCTTCCCGGCGCGGCCTCGCGCGCCGTATCGCGAAGGCTGGCGAAATCGCCGAAATGCCGCGCGAGGCGCTTGGCGTTGGTCTCGCCGACATGGCGAATGCCGAGCGCGAACAGAAAACGATTGATCGGAACGCTGCGCCGCGCGTCGATCGCGGCGAAGAGATTGCGCACCGAGGTCTCGCCATAGCCCTCGCGATTCTTCAATTTCGTGAGGTTCTGCTCGTCGTGCGCCTCGAGCGTGAAAATTTCGGAAGCCCTGCGAATGAGGCCCTCCTCGAAGAAAGCCTCGATCTGCTTGTCGCCGAGCCCTTCTATGTCCATGGCGTTGCGCGAGGCGAAATGCTTCAACCGCTCGATCGCCTGCGCCGGACAAACCAGCGAGCCGGTGCAGCGGCGCACCACATCGGCGACGCCCTTCTCGTCGATCTCGCGCACCGCCGCCGAGCCGCAGGCCGGGCAGACATGCGGGAATTCATAAGGCTTCGTCCCCTCCGGCCGCTTATCGAGAACGACCTCGACGATCTGCGGAATGACGTCGCCGGCGCGCTGCACGACGACAGTATCGCCGACGCGAATGTCCTTGCGCGCGATCTCGTCCTCATTGTGCAGCGTGGCGTTGGAGACGACGACGCCGCCGACCGTCACCGGCTCCAGCCGCGCGATCGGCGTCAGCGCGCCGGTGCGGCCGACATTTATGTCTATGCCGCGCACGATGGTCTTCGCCTGCTCCGCCGGGAATTTATGCGCCACCGCCCAGCGCGGCGCCCGCGAGACGAAGCCCAAGCGCGTTTGCAGGCCGATATCGTCCACCTTGTAGACGACGCCGTCTATGTCGTAGTCGAGCGTCGGGCGGCGCGCCTCTATGCGACGAAAATGCTCGAGCATCTCCTCGGCGCCGGCGCAAATTTTGGTGAGCGGTTCGGTCGGCGAGCCGAGATTGGTCGGCAGGCCGAAGCTCGCCAGCGCCTGCACCATGCCATATTGCGTGTCGGACGGCATGACGCTCACCTCGCCCCAGCTATAGGCGAAGAAGCGCAAAGGGCGACTCGCGGTCACGCTCGGATCGAGCTGGCGCAGCGAGCCTGCGGCGGAATTGCGCGGATTGGCGAAGAGCGGCTTATTCGCGGCCGCCTGTCTTTCATTGAGCGCGAAGAAATCCTCGCGCCGCATATAGACCTCGCCGCGCGCCTCCAGCACATCCGGCCAGCTCTCGCCATTGAGGCGCTGCGGAATTTCCTCGAGCGTGCGAATATTGGCGGTGATATCCTCGCCCTCATAGCCGTCGCCGCGCGTCGCCGCATAGACCAGCGCGCCTTTCTCATAGCGCAGCGAGCAGGAGAGGCCGTCGATTTTCGGCTCCGCGGTGAAGAAGAGCGGCGCGTCGTCCGCAAAGCCCAGAAAGCGCCGCACGCGCGCGACGAAGTCGTGGACCTCCTCGTCGGCGAAGACGTTGCCGAGCGAGAGCATCGGCACGACATGTTTTATTTTCGCGAATTTCTCCGCCGGCGCGGCGCCGACCTTCTTCGTCAGCGAGGCGTCGGACGAAAGCTCGGGAAAGGCTTTTTCCAATGCCTCATAGCGCTGGCGCAGCGCGTCATATTCGGCGTCGCTGACCGCGGGAGAGTCTTCCTGGTAATAGCGGCGGTCATATTCGGCGAGCTGTTCCGCGAGCCGCGAATATTCGAGCTTCGCCCGCCGCGGCGAGAGATCTTCGATCGGCGTGGGCTTTCTCTCGGCGCGTTTGCCCGAGGGGCGACCATCATCAGCGCTCATGATGACTTCCGAACTTGAAAACCAGCGCGCGCCCCTTCTCCCACTCGTGGGAGAAGGTGGCCCTCGCATCAGCGAGGGTCGGATGAGGGCTCGCGCCGCTTCAGCCGTTTACGATCATTTGCGCGGTGACGCAAAGCGGTCGATATCCTACGCCGCCTCGGGCGCCGCGCCCACCAGCCTGCGCGCCTCCATCGGGCTGATCGGGCGGCCGAAGGCGTAGCCCTGCGCATAGGCGCAGCCGAGCTGATAGAGCTCGATGGCGTCCGATTCCGTCTCGGCGCCCTCGGCGACGACATCCATGCCGAGATCATGCGCCAGCGAGATCAGCGAGCGCAGAATCACTGCGCGCGAACCCTTGCCCGTCTGGCGCGTGAAGGAGCGGCCGATCTTGATCGTGTCGAAGGGAAAGCTCTGCAGATAGGCGAGCGAGGAATAGCCGGAGCCGAAATCGCTCATCGCGAGGCCCGCGCCCAGCTCTTTGATTCGCCCCAGCATTTGCGCGGCGTATTCGGGGTTTTCCATCACCAGCCCCTCGCCGAGCTCTAGCTTGAGGCTGCCTTTGACGATGTCGTTGCGCATCAGCACGCTCTTCACATCTCGTAGCAGATCGTGCCGCAGCAATTGCCGCGAGCCTATGTTGACGCAGGCGAAGATCGGCGGATCGACGGCGAGCGCGCGCTGCCAGGCGGCCAGCTCGCGCGCCGTGCGCTCCAGCGCCAATAGGCCGAAATCGACGACGAGGCCGGTCTGCTCGGCGACCTGGCCGAACTCGCTCGGATCGAGCTGGCCGAGGCGCGGATGGTCCCAGCGCAGCAGCGCCTCGAAGCCGGCGATGGTGCGATCCTCGAGCCGCACCACCGGCTGGAAGAACACCTTGATCTCGCCGCGCTCCAGCGCGCGGCGCAGATCGGCCTCCAGCGTCAGCCGGTCGGAACGCTGCGCGCGCATCGCCGGGCGGAACACCTCTATGCGATTGCCGCCGAGCTTTTTGGCGTGGCGCAGCGCGATCTCGGCGTCCTCCAGCATTTCGTAGCGGTCGGGATGCAATTCCTTGTCGAACAGCGCCACGCCGATCGACACCGACAGCGAAATCTCGCGATCGGTGAAGCGCACCGGCGTCGCCAGCGTCCGCCGCACCGAATCGGCGAGCGCGATCACTTGGTCGGCGTTGGTCTCGGAGACGAGGATGATGGCAAAACGATCGCCGTCGAGCCGCGCCAGAGTGTCCTGCTGCTGCAGGAGCCGGGTCAGGCGATGGGCGATGGTGAGCAGGATCGAATCGCCGGTGGCGACGCCGACCTGCTCGTTGATCTGGCGAAAGCGGTCGATATCGACGGCGAGCACTGTGGGCCGCACGCCCGCCTCGAGCCCGGCGAAAACCAGCGCCGCCTCCAATCGGTCGAAGAACAGCTCGCGATTGGGCAGGCCGGTCAGATTGTCGTGGACGGCGTCATGCAGCAGCCGCTCGCGCGCGTTGCGCTCGTCGGTGACGTCGGTGAGCGTGCCGACGACGCGAATGACCTCGCCATCCTGCCCGATCACCGGGCGCGCCCGCAGCCGGTAGCAGAAATAATGGCCGTCTGCGGCGCGCAGCCGGAATTCCTGATTGATCCGCCCGCGCCGCTGCTCGAGCAGCGCGTCCAGGCAGGCGCGATAGCGGTCGTGCTCGAAAGGATGCAGCAGAGCGAGCCAGGAGGAGGCCGCCCCCTCGAGCCCGCCACGGTCGAGGCCGAGCTGCTCCTCCACCTCCGGGCTCACATAGATGTAGTCGGCCGGCACGTCCCAGTCGAAGACGATCTCATTGGCCCCGGTCAGCGCCAGCGCCTTGCGCTCGGTGTCGGAGATCGCGCCATGGGCGAGGCCGCCGCTGGCGAAGGCATTTTGCATAACGGTGAAGCCGATCAGCATCACGATCAGCACCAGGCCGCCGACCAGCGCCGGCGAGACGAGGTCATTGGTCAGCCAGCCGGCCACGGTGAAGCCCGCTGCGCAGACCCAGAGCAGCAGCAGAAACCATGTCGGAATCAGCATGATGGCGCGATCGAAGCCATGCGTCGCCAGATAGAGGACCAGCACGAAGCCGACGGCCGAGACTGTGGCCAGCGAGATGCGGGCGACGCCCGCCGCCACCGGCGCGTCGAAAATGGCGAGGCCGACGAGATCGGCGAGAATCAGCAGCCAGAGCGCGGCCACATGCCAGGCGCGCACATGCCAGCGGTTGAGGTTGAGATAGGCGAAGAGAAACACCACCAGAGTCGCCGACAGCACCGTCTCGGCGCCGGCGCGCCAAATGCGGTCGGCGTTGGGATCGACGCCGAAAATTTTGGCCCAAAAGCCGAAATCGATGCAGACATAGGCCAGCACCGACCAGGCGAGCGCCGCCGCCGCCGGGAAGATCACCGCGCCTTTGACGACGAAGACGATGGTCAGGAACAGCGCCAGCAGGCCGGCGATGCCGATGACGATGCCCTTGTAGAGGGTGAGGCTCGTCACCTTGTCCTTGTAGGAGTCCGGCTCCCACAGATAGAGCTGCGGCAGATTGGGCGTGCGCAGCTCGGCGACATAGGTGATCGTCGTGCCGGGATCGAGGGTCAGGCGAAAAACATCGGCGTCCCCGCTCTCCTCATGTTCCGGCGGGAACCCCTGGCTCGCGGTGATGGCCGAAATGCGCGTCGCGCCGAGATCCGGCCAGATCACGCCCGATCCCTGAAGGCGGAAATGCGGAGCGACGATCAGACGCTCCAGCTGCTCGTCCGTATCATTTGTGAGCGCAAAGACGATCCAGCTGGGGCGGGTGCCCGCTTCCTTGGCGCCCACTTCTATGCGCCGGATGATTCCGTCGGAGCCCGGGGCGGTCGACACCTGCAGTCGGTCGCCCTCGGAGGAATATTTCTCCACCGCATGGGTGAGGTCGATGGCGGAGGCGTCCTGCGGCACGCGCACGGAGTCGATGGCGAGCGCCCGCGACCCGCAAAGGACGAGAAACAGGAGGGCGATCAGATATCTGGATAGCGGCACGAATCTCGTCTCTGGCGCGCAGGCCCAAAAAGTCCGATTGTCGCGGGGCGGACCGGTCGGCTTTCGGATTTCTTCTTGTCTGAATTTTGACTGGTACCGGCTAAGTCGTCGCTCTGCAAGCCGGTATGGTCTTTGCGTATCGCGGGGCGGGCGAGCGGCCGCGCTTGCGGAGGCCGAACGGGGCCAATATACGCTGAAACAGGAACAGGGCGGAAATTTAGAAGTTCTCTAGATTTGGGAGATGCGTCCGCGCAGAGCCCTCGTCTGGCGGCTACAGCCTGTCGAAACTAAGGAAACTGGATGCGTAGCGCTCTCGGCGGACCCCGCTTGCTGCTCCGCCGGCTTCGCGAGGTCATGGCGGAGCCGGTGAGCGCGCAGGCGCGGCTCGACAAGATCGTCGTGCTCATCGCGTCCAATATGGTGGCGGAAGTCTGCTCGGTCTATGTGCTGCGCGCCGATCAACGGCTCGAGCTCTATGCGACCGAAGGCCTCAATCGCGAGGCGGTGCATCTCACCACAATGCACGCCGGCGAGGGCCTCGTCGGCCTCATCGCCAAAAGCGCCGAGCCGCTGAACCTCTCCGAGGCGCAGGAGCACCCCTCCTTCTCCTACAAGCCGGAGACGGGCGAGGAGATCTACCACTCCTTCCTCGGCGTGCCGATATTGCGCGGCGGCAACACGCTCGGCGTGCTCGTCGTGCAGAACCGCGTGCGGCGCATCTATTCCGAGGAGGAGATAGAGGCGCTGCAGACGACGGCGATGCTGGTCGCCGAGATGATCGCCTCGGGCGAATTGCGCTCCATCGCCAAGACGCCGGAGAGCTTTGCGCTCGACCGCCCGGTGGCGGTGAAGGGCGCGCCGATGTGCGAGGGCGTCGGGCTCGGCTACGCCGTGCTGCACGAGCCCCGCGTCGTCGTGAAGCAGCTCATCGCCGAGGATATCGCCGCGGAGATCCAGCGCGTCGATGCGGCGATCGAGGCGATGCGCCTCTCCATCGACGAATTGGTCGCCCATGGCGACCGCATGGGCGCCGGCGAGCATCGCGAGGTGCTGGAGGCGGTGCGCATCTTCGCCAATGACCGCGGATGGGTGCGCCGGCTGCACGAGGCCGTGCGCAGCGGCCTGACGGCGGAGGCCGCGGTGGAGCGTGTGCAAAACGACGCCCGCGCCAAGCTGCAACGCCAGACCGACCCCTATCTGCGCGACCGGCTCCACGATCTCGACGATCTCGCCAATCGGCTGCTGCATCAGCTCACCGGGCAGAGCTATGTGGCCGAGCGCGAATCGATCCCCGAGAACGCCATTCTCATCGCCCGCAACATGGGGCCGGCGGCGCTGCTGGATTACGACCGTTCGCGGCTGCGCGGCCTGGTGCTCGAGGAAGGCGGCCCGGCGAGCCATGTCGGCATCGTCGCCCGCGCGCTCGGGATCGCAACGGTCGGCCTCGCCGCCAATGTGACCGATCTCGTCGAGGCGGGTGACGCCGTCATCGTCGACGGCGTCACCGGCGACGTCCACATCCGGCCGCCGCCGGATGTGCAGACAGCCTATGGCGAGAAGGCGCGGCTGCGCGCCCGCCGCATGGAGCAATACGCCAAGCTGCGCGACGTGCCCGCCGTCACCAAGGACGGCGTGGAGATCGCGCTCCATATGAACGCCGGCCTCATCGTCGACGTGCCGCATCTGCACGAGACCGGCGCGCGCTCCATCGGCCTGTTCCGCACCGAGCTGCAATTCATGCTGGCGCCGCGCTTCCCGCGCATGAACGAGCAGTTCCTGCTCTACAAGGCAGTGTTCGACGCCGTGCAGGACCGCCCCGTCACCTTCCGCACGCTCGACATCGGCAGCGATAAAATCCTGCCCTATATGGCGACGATCGACGAGGAGAATCCGGCGCTCGGCTGGCGCGCGATCCGCATCGGCCTCGATCGGCCGGGCCTGCTGCGCATGCAGATCCGCGCCATGCTGAAAGCGGCCGGCGGACGCGACGTGCGCATCATGTTTCCGATGATCGCCAATATCGCGGAGTTCGAGGCGGCCAAGGCGATCGCGCATCGCGAGCTCGCGCATCTCCAGCGCCACGGCCATATGCCGCCAACCGATGTGCAGCTCGGCGCCATGGTCGAGGTGCCCTCGCTGCTGTGGGAGCTGGACAGCATCGCCGCGCGCGCCGATTTTCTGTCGGTCGGCTCCAATGATCTCGTGCAATATATGTATGCCGCCGATCGCGACAACACGCGCGTCTCCAAGCGCTACGACACGCTCTCCACCCCCGTGCTGCGCGCGCTGGAGCGCATTGCCGCCGCGGGCAAGCGCGCCGGCAAGACGGTGACGCTCTGCGGCGAGATGGGCGGCCGTCCGCTGGAGGCGCTGGCGCTGCTCGCGCTCGGCTATCGCTCGCTGTCCATGTCGCCGTCGTCGGTCGGGCCGGTGAAGGCGATGATTCTCGCCGTCAATCTCGACGAGGCGGAGGTGTTCCTGGCCTCGCTGCTCGCGAGGGAAGACGGCGCGCCGAGCCTGCGCGAGACTTTGCGCGAATTCGCCGCCGCACGCGATATTCCGGTCTGATAGAGTGAGTTGCGAGCAGCGAACCACCCTGCGCGCCCGTCGCTCGCGGAGGCCGAAATGTTGATCGGAACATGTCATTGCGGAGCGGCCCATTGGACGCTGGCAGGCGAGCCCGGCCCCGCCACCGCATGCAATTGCACGCTCTGCCGCCGCTATGGAGCCCTCTGGGCCTATGATTACGAGGGCGAGCGAATCGCCGTTTCCGGCCCGACCTCCTCTTACACGCGGCGAGGCGAGGACAAATCCGCGCTCGAGATTCTCTTCTGTCCGCGCTGCGGCTGCGTGCTGTGCTGGCGCGGCCTTCGCCTCGATCCAGACGGCCGCCGGAGAATCGCGGTCAATCTCCGGCTCGCCCCGCCGGAGGCGGTCGCCGATCTTCCGATCGACCATTTCGACGGGTTCGACACTTTCGACGACCTGCCGCGCGACGGCCGCTGCGTGCGCGATCTCTGGTTCTGAAGCCGCTGCTCCAAAACCGGCGGTTCGGGCTCGCGGCTGGCTCGCGACTTGGGCTTTCGGCCCGGAAGCGGATAAAGAGAGCGCAAACGCTCCGGAACCGACATGTTCGCCCAAGACAAGCTCGACCTCATTCTACGCCGTCACGAGGAGATCGCCGATCGGCTCAGCGCCGGCCCCGACGCCGCCAGCTTCGTCGCACTCTCGCGCGAGCTCTCCTCGCTCGACGACGTCGTCGCCAAGATCAGGACCTATCGCGCCGCACAGGCCGAGATCGCCGGGCTCGGCGAGATGCTGGCCGACCAGAAGCTCGATCCCGACATGCGCGAGTTCGCCGAGGGCGAATTGAATGTCGCGCAGGAGCAATTGCAGACCGCCGAGCAAGAGCTGAAGCTCGCTCTGCTGCCGAAAGATTCCGCCGACGAGAAGGGCGTCATCCTGGAAGTGCGCGCCGGCACTGGCGGCGATGAGGCCGCGCTCTTCGCCGGCGATCTCTTCCGCGCCTATCAGCGCTACGCCGGCGTCAAAGGCTGGACCGTCGAGATTCTCTCCGCCAGCGACGGCGCGCTCGGCGGCTATAAGGAAATCGTGGCCGAGATCGCCGGCCGCGGCGTCTATGCGAAATTGAAGTTCGAATCCGGCGTGCATCGCGTGCAGCGCGTGCCGGCGACGGAGACGCAGGGACGCATTCACACTTCCGCAGCGACGGTCGCCGTGCTGCCGCAGGCCGAGGACGTCGATGTCGCCATAGACGACAAGGACCTCAACATAGAGACGATGCGCTCCGGCGGCGCCGGCGGCCAGCATGTCAACAAGACCGAATCGGCGATCCGCATCACGCATATTCCATCCGGCATCGTCGTGATGATGCAGGAGGAGCGCTCGCAGCATCGCAACAAGGCCAAGGCGATGGAGGTGCTGCGCTCACGCCTCTATGACGCGGAACGCCAGCGCCTGGACAATGCGCGCGCCGCCGACCGCAAGGCGCAAGTGGGCTCGGGCGATCGTTCGGAGCGCATCCGCACCTATAATTTTCCGCAAGGCCGCGTCACCGACCATCGCATCAATCTGACGCTCTACAAGCTCGATCGCGTGATGGAAGGCGAAATGGACGAGATTTTTGACGCTCTGACGACGGATCATCAGGCAAAGCTGCTCGCGCAGAGCGAGGAGTGATCCGCAGGGTGCGAAGACGCACATCCGCGAGCCGTCGCGCTTCGTACGTTCGGGACGTTCACGAGAGACGTGAACGACACCGAGCCACGGAGCGCAAAAATGTCCAAGAAACTCCTCGCCGCCGGCCTGCTGGCCGCCACTCTCGCCGCCTCGACCTTCACCGCCTCCACCGCTCAGGCGGACCCCTATTGGCGTCACGGTCATCACGGCCACTACTGGGGCGGCGTCGCCGCGGCGGGCGCGCTGACCGCTCTGACTCTCGGCGCCATCGCCGCCTCCGAGGCGCCCAGCAATTGCTACATCGCTCGCCGTCCGGTCACGGACGATTGGGGCAATGTCCTCTACTTCCGCCGCATGCGCGTCTGCGAGTGAGCCGGCGCGGATGAGCGAGCCCGAAAAGGCGCGGCCCTTCGATCTCCAAGCGGCCGCGCCTCTCGATCGGAAAGATTCTAGCGCGCCCTCTCTCCCGCCCGCTCGTTCAAGCGGCGATAGAGCGTGCTGCGATGCACGCCGAGAATGCGCGCCGCCTTGCTGAAATTGCCGTCGCAGGCGTCGAGCGCCGCGCGCATCGCCGACAGCTCGGCGTCGCGGAGGCGGTGCTCCGCGAGCCGCGCGGAAGGCGGCTCGAAGCAGATGTCCTGCAGTTCCCAGGGACAATCGGTCGGCCGTGCGCGGCAGGCGCCGGGCGTGTTGGCGAGGCCATAATAGCGCCTTCCGTCGGTCCCGATGATCTCCCCCATTTGCGGCCCGGATCGCAGCGGCTCGAACAGCTCCTCCAATCGCGCCACATCGAGCGCGCACCAATCGCGCTGCACGAAGGAGAGGCCGCGGCGATTGGCGGCGATGAGGCGCCTGTCCTCGTCGAAGGCGAGCAGCCCTTCGCGCGGCGCGCCGACGACGGCCGGGTCTATGTGAAAGCGCAGCAAGGTGGCCGCCGCGAAAGCGCCGCCGCCGAAAAAGCGATGCTCGATCTGCTCCGCCGCGAAGCGCACGAGCCCCAGCGCATGCACGCGCTGCACGGCGGCGTGAGCGGCGAGCGCCAGCGCGCCGACGACGACGCCGCGCGGATCGATGATGGGCGCCGCCGCGCCGCTCAGAATATTATGGTTCTCGTAGAAATGCTCTCCGCCATGCACGGCCATGGCCCGCCGCTCGGCCAGCGCGGCGCCGATGGCGTTGGTGCCGGCGGCGGCCTCGCTCCAGAGCGCGCCCGGCTTCAGCGCGATTTCCGCCGCCTGACCAGCGAAGCCGATATCGCCGATGGCGTCGACCACCATGCCCTGCGCATCGGCGAGAATGACCATCGCGCCCGTCTCATGGGCTTCTGCGTTCAATGCGTCGAGCTCGGGCCGGCACAAGCGACGAAGCCGCTCATGCCGCGCGAGAAAAATCTGCAACTCGTTCCGCTCGAGCGGCGCGACGCGCGGCGCCCGGGCGGCGTCGAGTCCGAGTTCGGCGCAGCGCAGCCAGGAGCGCAGGATCGGCTGTTTCAGCTCGACTGTCGGCAGCTCGCCGCGGCCGAAGAATTTATCACGCGCCGCCTCCGTCAGGCTGGCGGAATAGAGGGGCATTTGAGACGCCTTTTCACGGCCGCCCGATCACGCGGCGGCGGCGGCCGAACCGTCGCCGGGCCGACCGCCGCTCTTTATTATGAGAACGCACCCACTTTGTGCACCGCACAAATTGTCGCAGGCAGATCCGCTATCCCCGCGATCAGAAAGAGAAAATCGTTCCCGCGACGAGCGCGTTGGTCCTCACCCCCTGCCCCAGCAGATTATGCGAGACCGAGCGTATGAACTCGCTCTGAAACGTGACCCAATCGGTGAAGCGATATTTCACGAAGCCGATCGTCGAGGCGTTGTCGGAGACGAGCGCGCCGTCGCCGAGCCGGCCCGGATAATCGGCGAGATTGGCGTCGAGATAGCTGACGCCATAGCTGCCGCCGAAGGTCAGGCGCTCGAAGATCGTATAGCCGGCCTGGGCGTAATAGCCGGAGGATTTGCGCCGCTCGCCGTCATAGCCGACGCCGTCGAAATAGAGTCCGGTCGTGCCGAGGCCGACGCCCTTATAGCCATAGCCGACCAGAGTCACAGGGCCGACGTCGAGCCGCCCGCCGGCGTCTATCGCCATGGAGCGCACGCCGGCGCCACGCGGCAGCAATATGGCGTCGCCGGATTCGACGCGATGCCGCTGGGTGAGGCCGGAGGTCCATAGCGTGAGCTTCATCCCCGGCGCGAGCTCGCCGATATATTTCACGCGCGCCTGAAAGCCCGGCTGGTCATGCCCGGTCATGACGCCCGAATAGGGAAGAACGCCGGCCGCCGACACATAGGAGCCGGCGTTGTCGTATTGCTGATAGGGCGAGAAGGCGCCGACCGAGACGGTGACGCCGTGGAAATCCGGCGTCGTATAGGTGAGCTGCGGAATCCAATCCGCATAGACATAGCCGAAGCCGATGCGGCCGAGGCTGGTGTTGGAAGGGCTGGCGTTGGCGGCGATGGTGCCGGCGCCGAACAGCGTGAAGTCGTTGAGAATAGCGTCTGCGGCGAAGAGGCCGAGATCGCGGCCGACCTTCAGCGAGCCCAAATCCGGCGAGCTGATCTCGCCGAACACCTGGCGCAGATCGACGCCCGGCGTGCCGAGCGCCACCGAGGCGCCGGAGCTATTGCCGTTGAGCAGACCGACGCGAATATTATTGCCGCCGGCATAGAGGCCGAGCGAGAAAGAGACCTTATAGCCCTCCTGCTCGGTCGAGAGATTGAGCGCCAGAGCGCTCGGCAGCAGGCCGGAGCGAATGGCGGAGGAATTATTATAGATGCTGCCGCCGCCGAGCCCGCCGGCGATGGTCGCCGTTCCCGCCTGCTTGAACTGCTCGGTCGCGAAAAAAGCGAGCTGGCCCGAGATGCGAACGTCGACCGCGCCGACGCGCGCGCCGATCCCTTTGTCGAGCCGCGTGATGTAGCGATCCGAAGGCGTCGCGACCGGCTGCGCGGCATGGCTCGCGACAGCCGCGCGGGCCGGCGCGGCGATCTCGGCCGCATGGCGCGCCTTGAGCTTGCGATATTCGCCCTTGGTGAGAATTCCCTTGGCCTTCAGCTGGTCGAGCAGCTGGTCTGTGGTGTCTGCGCGCGCCGCTCCGGCGAAAATAGAAATGCAGGCCAGTCCTGCCGCCATCACATTCGCCGCCTCGAGCCGCTTTGGACGCGGGGCGGCCACATCGCCGGTTCCTGTCATTGGCGTTTCCGTTTTTTTCTTGTGAAAAGTCCCGGCCGCCCTTCGAAGAGACGGCCGGGAAAGTTAGGGAGGATTGAGTGAGCCGCTCGTCATCGACCCAGCGGCGCGGGCCTCTTTCCCTGGGAAGGAAAGTGAGGTGACGGCGCGACCCGGCGCCGCCGCTCGCAAGAGCAGCGCGACGAGATCGGACCGAAATTGTGGGGGGGGCTGCGGCATGACCGCCATTCGCGAAGGAAAGGCGTGTCGAAATGCGGCAGATGAACGATCGAGCTCTTTCGATCAGCTAATGTGTCGTCTCGACTTCAAGCACAGCTCCCGATCTATGCTCGCCTCGCAAGAGGAGAGCGACGTATTTCTCGGGATGATTAGGCGCGATGCGTCGCACAATGGCAATTAGAACCGCTCGAAATCGCCTCAGAATTGTCACGCTATCGGCTTTGTAGCGGGAACGACTGACGCAGCCTGCGACAGTCGCGCTCTATTCGATGCAAAATGCGACAGCGCGACAATATGCGCAGCGCGGGGGACGCGGCACGATGTCGCGCACCCCGCGCTAAAACAATAGATTACACAAACATATTGCGCCGCAGCGCAGGCCGGCTCAGTGCCGGAAGTGGCGCACGCCGGTCAGCACCATGGCGAGGCCCGCCTCGTCGGCGGCGGCGATCACATCCTTGTCATTGACCGAGCCGCCCGGCTGAATGACCGCCGTCGCGCCGGCCGAGGCCGCCGCCAGCAGCCCATCCGGGAAGGGGAAGAACGCATCCGAGGCGACCACCGAGCCGACGGCGAAGCTCTCCCGCACGCCGGCCTCGCGCGCCGCCTCCTCCGCCTTGAAGGCCGCGGTGCGCGAAGAATCGACGCGCGACATCTGCCCCGCCCCGACGCCCACCGTCGCGAGATCGCGCGCGTAGACGATGGCGTTGGACTTCACATGCTTGGCGACGCGGAAGGCGAATTTCAAATCCGCCAGCTCGCTCGAAGTCGGCGCGCGCTTCGTCACGACGGAAAGAGTCAGATCGTCGACCACGCTATTGTCGCGCGACTGCGCCAGAAAGCCCCCCGAGACGCTGCGGAAGGTGAGCCCGCCCGCGCGCGGATCGGGCAGGCCGCCGGTGAGCAGCAGACGCAAATTCTTCTTCGCTGCAATAATGCCGATCGCCTCCTCGTCCGCCTCCGGCGCGATGATGACCTCGGTGAAAATCTTGACGATCTCGCGCGCCGCCTCGGCGTCGAGCTTGCGATTGACTGCGACAATGCCGCCGAAGGCGGAGACGGAATCGCAGCGCAGCGCCTTGCGATAGGCCTCGGCGAGGCTCGCGCCCTCGGCGACGCCGCAAGGGTTGGAATGCTTGATGATGGCTGCCGCCGCCGTGCGCGCTGGATCGAATTCCGCCACCAGCTCGAAGGCCGCGTCAGTGTCGTTGACATTGTTGTAGGAGAGCTGCTTGCCCTGGGCCTGCTTCGCCGTGGCGACGCCGAAGCGCTTTTCTCCCGTCAGATAGAATCCGGCGCTCTGATGCGGATTCTCGCCATAGCGCATCGGCTCGGACAAATGGCCGCCGATGGCGCGCCAGGGCGGGGTCGCCTCGCCGAGCGCGCCGGCCAGCCAATTGGAGATCGCGGCGTCATAAGCCGCCGTGCGGGCATAGGCCTTTTGCGCGAGGCGCCGGCGCGTCGCCAGAGTGGCGGCGCCGCCATTGGCGGAAAGCTCGGCGAGAAACCCTTCATAATCGGCCGGCTCGACCAGCACGGCGACATCATCGTGATTTTTGGCGGCGGCGCGAATCATCGCCGGGCCGCCAATGTCGATATTCTCGACGCAAGTCTCGAAAGGCGCGCCTTTGGCGAGCGTCGCCTCGAAGGGATAGAGATTGACGACGAGCAGATCGATCTGCGGAATGTCATGGGCGAGCATGGCCGCCTCATGCTCAGGATTCTCGCGGATCGCCAGCAGGCCGCCATGCACCTTGGGATGCAGCGTCTTCAGCCGCCCGTCCATCATCTCTGGAAAGCCGGTGACATCGGCGATATCGCGCACCGAAAGGCCCGCCTCGGCCAGCGCCTTGCGCGTGCCGCCGGTGGAGATCAGCTCGACGCCATGCGCGGCGAGAGCCTTCGCCAATTCGACGAGTCCGGTCTTATCGGAGACGGACAGCAGAGCTCTCGTGATACGGCGCAGATCGACCGGCATTCAGGTCCCTCGTTATGGAGCGAAGACGTCGCGGGGAAAGATGTCGCCCGGCGCTTATCATAGATCGCCCAGGGGAGAAACCAACTGCGTCCTAGAGCGGGACGTGGGAATGACGCTGGAAGCGGCGCAGGTGAATGCGCCCGAGCGTCGAAATGGCGCCGAGCGCCGTCTATCTCTTCCCCTTGTCGAACGGATTCTCGCCCGAACGCGTCGAGATGCGGATCGGCGTGCCGGGCAGATCGAAGGCGCGGCGCAATCCATTGGTGAGAAAGCGCTGATAGCTCGTCGGCAACTCGTCGAGCTGATTGCCGAACAGGATGAAATGCGGCGGCCGCGCCTTGGCCTGCGTCATATAGCGGATCTTGATGCGCCGGCCGGAGACCGCCGGCGGCGGCGTCTCGTCGATCGCGCTCTCCAGCCAGCGATTGAGCCGCGCCGTCGAGATGCGGCGGTTCCAGACCTCATGCACATCGAGAATGGCGCGCATGAGCTTGTCGAGCCCATAGCCGGTCACGCCCGAGACGGCCACGACCGGCGCGCCCTTGATCTGCGGCAGCAGGCGTTCGGCCTCCTCGCGCAGCTTGGCGAGGCGCGTCCCCGGATCGTCCACCGCATCCCATTTGCCGAGCGCAATCACTACCGCCCTGCCCTCGCGCGCGGCGAGATCGGCGATGGTCAAATCCTGCTTCTCGAACGGAATGGCAGAGTCGAGCAGCAGCACGACGACCTCCGAGAAGCGCACGGCGCGCAGCGCGTCGGCGCCGGCGAGCTTCTCCAGCTTGTCGACGACCTTGGCGCGCTTGCGCAGGCCGGCGGTGTCGAAGAGCTTCATATCGCGGTCGCGCCAGCGGAAAGGCACGGAGATGCTGTCGCGGGTGATGCCCGCCTCCGGCCCGGTGAGCAAGCGGTCCTCGCCGAGCAGGCGATTGATCAGCGTCGATTTGCCGGCGTTGGGCCGCCCGACCACGGCGATGCGCAGCGGCTTGGTCGGATCGACCTCGCTGCCGTCCTCATCCGCCGAGACGGCGATGTCGGTCGCCGCCTCTTCGTCCTCTTCCCAATCCGCGGTCGCCTCCGGCAGCGCCTCCCGCAGCGCGTCGTAGAATTCGCCGAGACCCTCGCCATGCTCGGCGGAGAGCGGCACAGGATCGCCGAGGCCGAGCTCATAGGCCTCGACCAGGCCGGCCTCGCCCTTGCGCCCTTCCGATTTATTGGCGGCGAGGATCACCGGCTTGCCGGCGCGGCGCACCAGATCGGCGAAATATTTGTCGTCCGGCGTCACGCCGACGCGCGCGTCGATCATGAAGAGAATGGCGTCGGCGGTCTCGATCGCCGCCTCGGTCTGCGCGCGCATGCGCCCTTCCAGCGTGGCGGAGGCGCCTTCCTCGAGGCCGGCCGTGTCGATGATGGTGAAGCGCAGATCGGCGAGGCGCGCCTCGCCCTCGCGGCGGTCGCGCGTCACGCCGGGCCGATCGTCGACGAGCGCGAGCTTCTTGCCGACGAGCCGATTGAACAGAGTCGACTTGCCGACATTCGGCCGGCCGATGATGGCGAGCGTGAAGGACATTGTGGCCCTTTGGTCCAACGTCGCGGCGACGTCGCCTGTGAGGCTCGCGCTTACTTGGCGGGAGCGGGTGCGGGTGCGGCCGGCTCTTTGGCCGCCGGCGGAGGCGCGGAGCCGCGCGCGGCGTCCAGCAGCGCCTTATAGGCGCCGGCGCGCTGGCGCATGGCGTGCGGAGCCTCCTGATCGTTGAGGATGAGCTTGAAGACGCGCTCGGCCTCGTCGAAATCGCTGTCCTGCAGCGCGTCGAGCCCGATGAGCTCCTGCGCCGTGTAGCGGAGCGGGCCATTGGCGGTGACGAGCTCGCCGAGCCGATCCGCCATCTTCTGGCGGTCGCCCTGCTCGAGCAGCAGCACGCCGGCGCGCAGCTTGGCGACCTGCTGGGTCAGCCTGTCGACGCCCTTGTCCTCGGCGATGGCGTCGAAGGCGGCGACGGCCTTGGCCTTGTCGGTCTTGGCCAGCCCCTCGGCCGCGCGCATGCGCGCCAGAGTGGCGTAGCCCCGCGGCGAATCCTTGGCCAGCGCCTCGAAGGCGGCGACCGCCTCGGCGTCCTTGCCGTCGGTCGCCAGAGCGGCGGCCGCGTCGTAGCGCAGATTGGCGGCCTCGGCCGTTTTCAAGCGATTGGTTTCGAAGAAGCTGTAGACGCCCGTCGCGACGACGACCAGAAACGCGCCGACAAACACCGGCGTCTGATAGCGCTTCCAGAGGTTGGCCGCCTTGTCCCGGCGGACGTCTTCGTCGACCTCGTGGAAAATGTCGGACATGACCGCTCCTGTCGCGTGGGCGCCGGAGGTTCCGGGCGCGGAGGCCGCTGTTAGCATGCGCGCGCACGCAAGGCCAGTTCCCCCGGCGTCGCCCGCGCCGAAGCCGGCTTCGCCATGGCCATGGGGCGCCGCGGGAAAATCGCCGAAGATCGATATAGCGCGGCGCCCGCTCGAGGGGGCTGTCGGCGCGCCTGATCCAGAGCCGGCCTGCGGCTCTGGATCGAAAGCGCTCAGGCTAGCGTCAAGCGCCGCCGGGCTCTCCGGTGAATTTCACCAATATGTCCTGGTCGCGCACCACATATTGGCAGGCGAGCCGATATTTGGGCGGAATATCGTCGACCACCGCGCGGGAAATCTCCTCCGCTGTGATCTTGCCCATGGATTTGAGCTGCGCCTTCTCCTTCTCGGTGAGCGTCGCGCCCATGGTCTTGTCGTCGAGCGGCGTCACCTCGATGAGGCAGGAGCCGCATTCGCCGTCCTTGCAATCATGTGGAATAGGAATCTTATTCGCCTCGGCGACGGCGAGTATCGTGTGCGTGTCGCCGGCGACCGCATAGACCGTCACATTTTTATGGAGAAGAGGGGTGGAGAAGGTGACATCGGGCATGGCCGTCCTCCCTTATTTTTTATTTGCAGGGAAGAGCGTACGCCCCGACTCATTATGCGTCAATCGATGATCGCATGCGGCAAAAAGCGCGAGCGATCCGTCGTCACCAATGACGCATCCTCACGCACGCCCATGCCCGCCGGCTCGCCGCCGACGAGCCAGCAGCCGAGCACGGGATAACGTCCGTCGAAGCTCGGCAACGCGCATAATTGCTGGCGCATGAAGCCTTCGCCGCCATAGTCGCCACCCGTGCGCGCGAGCAGAGTCTCGCCGTCGTAGAGCGCGACATTGGCGCCCTCGCGCGAGTAGAGCGGCTTGCGCGCATATCGCGTCAAAGACGCGGCGCGCGCGTCATCCTCGAAGAAACAGGGCAGAAGATTGGGATGGCCAGGCGCGGCCTCCCACAAATAGGCGAGAAATCCCTTGCTCGACGCGATCGCTTTCCATGGCGGCTCGACGAAACGCGTCGCGCCCATCGCCGCCGATTTGCCGAAAGCGTCGGCGAACATCCATTCCCAGGGATAGAGCTTGAACATTCGCTCCACGCGCCGCCCCAGCCGATCGACGAACCTCTCGCCTGCGAGGCCGATGTCGCGCATGTCGATGCGCGCGGTCCAGGAGCCGGCCTGCGTCGCGCAATCGGCGAGATAAGCGACATTGCCGCGATCCTCGACGCTCTGCGTCAAGCAGGCGAAATGCACAGGAGCGCCGCCCGCGATCTCGCGCCAGCGCGCGATCAGGCGATCATGCAGCGAATTGAACTGATCCGCGCCTTCCGGCAAATGGCCGCGCGCGATCATCTGCTCGAGCCAGAACCATTGCACGACGGAGGATTCGAACAGACTCGTCGGCGTGTCGGCGTTATATTCGAGCAGCTTCGGCGGGCCTTCGCCGGAATAGGAAAAGTCGAAACGCCCATAGAGCGAAGGATCGCGGCGCGCATGACTCTCGGCAATGAGCCCCCATGCGTGACGCGGAATGCGCAGACGCTCGAGCGCCTGCTCGTCTTTCACAATGCGCGCGACGACATGCTCGCTGAGCGCGGAAAGATCGGCCGTCGCTTTCTCGAGATCGTCCTCGATCTCGCGCAGGGAGAAAACATAGCGCGCGCTCTCGTCCCAATAGGGCTCGCCATCGGGCTGTGCGTATTGAAAGCCGATTTTGCGCGCCTCCTCGGCGAAGTCCGGCCGCGGCGGCGAAAGCTCGCGCCTCATGAGCCGCCGCCGCCATGGCCGGCGGCGCCGAAGCCGCCGAAGGAAACGGCATGGCCGGAAGACGCCGCGCCCGCATGTCCTGACGAGCTCTCGCCCGAAGAGGAATGGCCGCCGGAGCCGCCATGGCTATGCGACTGGCGGCATTCCTCCTGCCGCTCCCAGTTGGCGTCCTCGGCGCAGTCGCGTCCATGCGCATATTCGATCGCCCCATAAGCAATCGACAGCGAGCCGGCGGCAATCGCCGCGACGGTGTGCGCATATTCGATCGTCGCGTAGGTCCCGATCGACAGCGAGCCGACGGCGATCGCCGCAATGGCGATTGTGCGCTTGCGGCTCCCGAAAGGCCCGCTCGGGCCGCCGGGGAGCCCCTCGGGCGCATGGGTGACGACGGGCGGCGCCAGCCCACGGCGACCGAACTCCTTGCGCGGCGGCTCGGCCATGGCTCTCACGGACTCATGCAGGCGGCGCTGAGCACGCCGGCGGAAATGGAAACCGCGCCGAGCCACACCGCCGCGGCGATGGCGTTCTGCTCGATCGCCTGCGAAAGGCCCGGATGCGCGAGCCGCGCGAGAAGATAAGCGATGATCTGCGTGGCGAAAGCGACAAAGCCCCAAATGATGAATTCGAGCGCCGATTGTGTATTATGCACCGCGCCGGCGAGCGCGATGGCGAAGCCGATGAGGCTGCCGCCGAAGGCGATGGCGGCGGAGGCGTTGTGCTCCTCGACGATGAGGTCGAATTCGCAATGCGGCGTCAAGCGCGTGTAGACGACGCAGAATGCGGCGCAATAGGCGATGGCCCCGAGAAAATAAGCCGCAAAGGACAGAAGGCCGGATGCGAGATCTGCTGGCAAAGTCGATCCTCTCGTAAAAATTGCGAAGAGGTTAGCAAAGCGGATGAACGAAAGATAGAAGCGCCGCGAGACGCAGTCTCACGAGCCGCCCGCGTGAAAGCCGCCGCTTTCGCCGAATCCGCCGTAATAGGCGTGATAGCCCGACAAACTGCCGCCCCCACCTCCGCCGCCTCCGCCTCCGCCACCACCTCCCGGGTCGCTGCCGCGTTCGCAATCGCGCCGCGGATCGGCTGCGCATATTTGACGATCGACGATCTGCGCCAGCGCGAAAATTCCGATCGAGATCGCGCCGAGCGCGATCAGCGCGATGGCGAGCGGCCACGCTTGCTCTGACGGCAGATGCAGAGATTCGCCGACGGGCGCCTCTAGGCGAGGCGGCGGGGCCGGGCGCGGTCCGAGGCCGTGACCATAGATCGCTATGCCTTTGCGTTCGACGCGAAGCGATCGCTTGCGCGGGCTCTCCGCGCGTCTCGGCCCCAGACCGTGGCCGAAAAATTCGATGCCAGGCTCTTCCTCCGCCATGTCTCATCGACCGTGGGGAAATGCGATGCAATGAAACAGCGCCGACGCTATGACGCCTCCGATGACAAATCCCGAGCGCAAAGTCGCACCTTTCGAAAATAGATACGCAAACATATCGAGAGACCGCGAAGAAAGATAGGCTCGCGCGACCGACCGCGGTCTCCGTCAAAACACCCCCGCCTCCAGCCCCGCGGCCATCGCCATGCCGAGCTCGCGGCACGCCTCGACGAACTCCTCCCGCCAAGGCCCGCGAAAAATCAGCGGCTCCTGCGCCGCGCGCCAGCGCAGCCCGGTTGCGACCGTCTCGACGCTGCGCCGCGCGCCGGCGCCGTCGTTTCCGGCGCGAATATAGAGCGCATAGGGACGGCCCTGCATGCGCTCGAGACAGGGATAATAGCTGCGGTCGAAGAAATCCTTCAGCGCGCCGCTCATATAGCCGAGATTTTCGGTCGTTCCCACAATGAGCGCATCGGCGGCGAGCGCATCCGCCGGCGTCGCCTCCAGCGGCGCGCGCGTCACGATCTCGACGCCGGCGATCTCGCGCGCGCCGGCTAGGACCGCCTCGCGCAGACGCTCTGTATTGGGCGAAGGCGCATGGGCGAGGATGAGAAGGCGCTTGGCGGTCATCGGGCGAGTTCGTCTCTCGATTCGTCTCTCGCGGCCGTCGCCGCGTGCGCCGCCGCACAGCGCGGCCAGTAACAAAAATGATAGCGATTCTCGTAAATAGCGCGAGCGATCACAATTCGATCCCATTGAGATGCGAGAGCCGTTTTCGAGCGGCGCTAGGGCGTGGCCGTTGGACGGGATAAAGTCGTTACGCCAATACGAATCGAACGGATGCACATGGCGCAACAATTTCTTACTCGATCCTTCGCCGATGGAGCGCGGCAGGGGCCGACGCTTCCACAGCGCATCATCCTCGCCGAGGGCTGGACGCGCCGCGCCATCGCCTTTGCGGCGGGCGCCGTGGGCGCGCTGGCGCTGGCTCCCCTCGATCTCGCCCCGGCCATGCTCGTGACCATGTGCGTCTCTGTGTGGCTGCTCGACGGCTCGGCCTCCGCGCGCGGCGCCGGCGGCCTCTCCTATCTCGCCGGCTCCATGCGCCGCGCGGCCGGCGCTGGGTGGTGGCTCGGCTTCGGCTATTTTCTCGCAGGGCTGTGGTGGCTCGGCGCAGCCATGCTGGTGGAGCCGGATCAATTCGCCTGGGCGCTGCCGCTGGCCGTCATCGGCGCGCCGGCCGTCCTCGCGCTGTTTCCGGCGCTGGGCTTCGCGCTCGCGCGGGCGTTGTGGTCGGGCGGCTCGGCGCGCATTTTCGCGCTCGCGGCGGGGCTCGGCGCCTCGGAATTTCTGCGCGGCTACATCCTCACCGGCTTTCCCTGGAATGATTTCGGCATGGCGCTCGCCGCCATTCCCTTTCTCGATCAGACCGCCTCCATCGTCGGACTGCACGGGCTCGATATCCTCGCGGTCATTCTGTTCGCCGCGCCCGCGACGCTCATCGACGGCCCGCGGCGCCTCACGCCGGCTGTCATCGTCGCGCTCGTCCTTTCCATCGGCATGGCGAGCTATGGCGCGCTGCGGCTCGGCGCCGGCAAGACGGAATATGTCGAGGGCGTCAAATTGCGGCTGATGCAGCCCAATCTCCCGCAGGACGCGAAATTCAAGCCCGAGAACGGCCCGGCGATCGTGAGCCGCTACCTCGAACTCTCCGATCGCGCCGTCGCGCCCGGCCGCTCCGGCGTCGCCGACGCGACGCATCTGATCTGGCCGGAATCGGCCTTCCCCTTCATCCTCTCGCGCGATCCAGAGGCGCTGGCGCGCATCGCCGCGACCATGCGCGGGGCCGTGCTGCTGACCGGCGCGGCGCGCGTGGAGGAGGATACGCGACGAGAGGACGGCAAGCGCCACACAAAGATCTTCAATTCGATCCTCGCCGTTCAGGGCGGCCGCATCGTCGCCGCCTATGACAAGACGCATCTCGTGCCCTTTGGCGAATATCTGCCACTCTCCAAGCTGCTCGCGCCGCTCGGCGTCTCGCAGCTGGTTCCCGGAACATGGGACGAAGGAACCGGGCCGCGACGGCTCGCCGCGCCGGGATTGCCGCTCGCCGCGCCCCTCGTCTGCTACGAGGCGATCTTCCCCGGGGAGACGGTCGAGCCCGCAGGCGAGCGGCCGCAATGGCTGCTGAATGTGACCAATGACGGCTGGTTCGGCATGACCAGCGGACCCTATCAGCATTTCGCCCAGGCGCGTCTGCGCAGCATAGAGGAAGGGCTGCCGCTAGCGCGCGTCGCCAACACCGGCGTTTCCGCGGTCGTCGATCCTTATGGCCGCGTTCTCCACCGCCTGCCGCTCGGCGTCGATGGCGTCATCGATGCGCGCCTGCCGCGCGCGGCCGATGCGCCGCCCTTTGCCGCCCATCCTTTTCGCTGGACTTCAACGCTTTGGTTCTTCACAATAATTTTCGCCCTGTTCGGACGCTTTCGCGGCCTCGCGGGTTCGACTTCCGGTCGTGCGACCGGGTGACGACACGCTTCTCGACACGATGGCGAGCACCTCCGCGCCAGCGATCGAAAGGGCGAAGTCCACTTGTAGATCAGCCTCTTCGAACAAAAGGCGGTAGCTGATGAGCAAAAGGAAGCATTCGCAGTGAAGAAAGCGCCCGATCCGATCGACAAGCATGTCGGAAGTCGCGTGCGCATGCAACGCATCCTGATGAAGATGAGTCAGGAGAAGCTCGGCGAGGCGCTCGGCCTCACATTCCAACAAGTGCAGAAGTATGAGAAAGGCACAAACCGCATAGGCGCCAGCCGGTTGCAGCAGATTTCCAAAACGCTGAACGTGCCGCCCTCCTTCTTCTTCGAGGGCGCCCCCAACGCCCAGCCCGCCACCGGCGACAGCCTCGCGGAGGAATCCTCCTCGCAATATGTCGTCGATTTCCTCTCGACGGCGGAAGGCCTGCATCTCAATCGCGCCTTCGCCCGCATCAAGGACCCCAAGGTGCGCAAGCGCGTCATCGACCTCATCTCGACGCTGGCCGAGCAGGAGGACGTCGCGCGGGAGGCGGACATGGGCGATGCGGCCGACAAATAGGCCGAGGCTCGGCTCACCCCGCCAGAGTTCTCTATAAAGAACATATCGGCACAAACGGCTTGACGAAACGAACGACGCCTGTACTGATTTGGGCGAATGGAGAGGTCTGTCCGCCGGAAATCGGCGGAGCGGCGATTGGACGGAGATTGGATGTGACGCGACAGAACTATCTTTTCACCAGCGAGTCGGTTTCGGAAGGCCATCCCGATAAGGTCTGCGACCGCATTTCCGACGAGATCGTCGATCTGTTTTTTCGCGAGGGCGCCAAATTCGGCGTCGACCCCTATCAGATCCGCGTCGCCGCGGAGACGCTCGCCACCACCAATCGCGTCGTGATCGCCGGCGAGGTGCGCGGCCCCGCCATTCCCAAGGAGCAGATCGTCGACGTCGCCCGCAAAGCGATCAAGTCCATCGGCTATGAGCAGGCCGGCTTCCATTGGCAGAACGCCGATGTCGAGGTGCTGCTGCACGCCCAGTCCGCCGATATCGCGCAAGGCGTCGACGCCGCCGGCAATAAGGACGAGGGCGCGGGCGATCAGGGCATCATGTTCGGCTACGCCGTGCGCGAGACGCCCGATCTGCTGCCGGCGCCGATCTATTACGCCCATAAGATTCTCGAGAAGCTCGCCCACGCCCGCCACACCGGCAAGGAGAAGGGCCTCGGCCCGGACGCCAAGAGCCAGGTCACGCTGCGCTATGAGAACGGCAAGCCGGTCGAGGCCACGCAGATCGTGCTCTCGCATCAGCACACCGACGAGAATCTGACTCCGCAGGACGTTCGCGCCATCGTCGAGCCCTATATCCTCGAGGCGCTGCCCGCGGGCTTCGTCACCAAGGAAACGGTTTGGCACGTCAATCCGACCGGCAAGTTCCACATCGGCGGCCCGGACGGCGACGCCGGCCTCACCGGCCGCAAGATCATCGTGGACACCTATGGCGGAGCGGCTCCGCATGGCGGCGGCGCCTTCTCCGGCAAGGACCCGACCAAGGTGGACCGCTCGGCCGCCTACGCCGCCCGCTATCTGGCCAAGAACATCGTGGCCGCCGGCCTCGCCGATCGCGCGACGTTGCAGCTCTCCTACGCCATCGGCGTAGCCGAGCCGCTGTCGATCTATGTCGATCTGCACGGCACCGGCCAGGTTCCCGAGGACAAGCTCGAGGCCATTCTGCCGCAGATCATCCGCCTGTCGCCGCGCGGCATTCGCGAGCATCTGCAGCTCAACAAGCCGATCTACGCCCGCACCTCGGCCTATGGCCATTTCGGCCGCACGCCGGACGAGGAAGGCGGCTTCTCTTGGGAGCGCACCGATCTCGTCGACGCGCTGAAGGCGCAGTTCTCCTGACGCAGGCGATTTCCGGCGACGAAGACGCCCGAGACGAAGCCATGGAAAAGGCGATCGACGGCGGCGCGGCCCCAGTGGCGCGCCGCCTCTACGGCCGCAGCAAGGGCAAGGCGCTGCGCGCCGGCCAGGCCCGGCTGCTGCAAGAGCTGCTGCCGCGGCTGACGCTCGATCTCGCGCAACCCTGCCCGTCCGCCGCCGGCCTGTTTCCGACCGCGGTGGCGGATGTGCGTCTCGAGATCGGCTTCGGCGGCGGCGAGCATCTGATCGCCGCCGCGGCCGCCCGGCCCGACGTCGGCTTCATCGGCTGCGAGCCCTTCGTCAACGGCATGGCCAAGCTGCTCGCGCGGATCGACGCGCTGGGCCTCGCCAATATCCGCCTCCACCAGGGCGATGCGGCGGAGGCGATCGGCTGGCTGCCGAAGGCGAGCCTCGGCCGAACCTACCTCTTCTATCCCGACCCCTGGCCAAAGCGCCGACATCGCAAGCGCCGCTTCGTCTCGAAGGAGACATTGGAGGCGCTCGCCCGCGTTATCCGCCCCGGCGGGGAATTGCGTTTCGCAACGGATATCGATGATTATGCCGGCTGGACGCTGGCGCGCGTCCGGGAGTCCGCGGATTTTGCATGGCGCGCCACGGCCTCTGCGGACTGGCTCACGCCTTGGCGGGGCTGGACACAGACGAAATACGAGGCGAAAGCGATGGCGGCCGGACGCAAACCAGTCTATCTGACTTTCGAGCGGCGTCGCGACGGAGCTTGCGACGCCTAGGACGCGTTCCGGTCGAAGCTCTGGCGGATGGTGCGGGAGAAGTGCGATGGCGGGGGAACTGACGGCGCAAGACGACGCCCGAACGACCGAGACGACGACGGAGAGCTTCCGCGCCGACGTCCTCGAGGCGTCGCTGCGCCAGCCCGTGCTCGTCGATTTTTGGGCTCCCTGGTGCGAGCCCTGCAAGCAGCTGGCCCCTGCCCTCGAGCGCGCAGTGAAGGCCGCCGGCGGGCGCGTGAAGCTCGTCAAGATGAACATCGACCAGCATCCAGAGGTCGCCGGACAGCTCGGCGTCAAATCCATTCCGGCGGTCGTCGCCTTTCAGCGCGGCCGGCCGGCCGACGGCTTTGTCGGCGCGCTGCCGGAGAAGCAGCTGCGCGGCTTCATCGAGCGCCTCGCCGGCCCGCTCGAGGACGAGGGAACCGACGACTTCCTCACCGCCGAGGCGCTGATCGGCGAGGGCCAGCTCGAGGCCGCCGAGGCGATCTTGGCTCAGCTCGTCGCGCGCCAGCCCCCTTACACGAAAGCGGCGGCCGAGCTCGTCCGCCTCTATGTCGAGCAGGAGCGCCTCGCCGACGCGCAAGCGCTGCTCGACGGACTGCCCGACCCGATCCGCGCCGACTCTCTGGTCGCCGCTGCGGCGGCGTCGCTCGAAAATGCGCTCGCCGCCTCCGATCTCGGCGAGATCGACGAGCTGCACAAGCGCGTCGCCTTCGATCCCGACGATCTGCAGGCGCGCTTCGATCTCGCCCTCGCGCTCAACGCCAAAGGCAAGCGCGACGAGGCCGCAACCGCGCTCCTTGACATCATCCGAAAGGACCGTAGTTGGAGCGACGACGGGGCGAGGAAGCAGCTCATCCAGTTCTTCGACGCCTGGGGACCGCTCGACAAAGCGACCATAGGCGCCAGGCGACGCCTGTCGTCGCTGCTGTTCTCATGATGCGAGCGCGTTTTCTCGAGGAGTAGCGGCGACCGCCGCTGACCGACATGAGCGTCAATCAACCCTATAAAGACACGAGCGCCCTGCCTATCGTCATCCCGGTATTTCCGCTGACGCGCGCGCTGCTGCTGCCGCGCGGCGAGCTGCCGCTCAACATATTCGAGCCGCGCTATCTGGCCATGGTCGACGACGCCATCGCCTCGCAGCGCGTCATCGGCATGATCCAGCCGCTGCCCGGCCAGGACGAGCGCGAGCAGGCGCCCGCGCTGCACAAGATCGGCTGCGCCGGCCGCATCACGCGCTTCTCCGAGACCGGCGACGGTCGCTATCTCATCTCGCTCACCGGCATAGCGCGCTTCCGCATAGAGGAGGAGGTGCCGACGGCGCTGGCCTATCGCAGCTGCCGGGTCAGCTACGACGATTTCCTCGTCGATCTCGAGCCCGGCGCCGGCGAGGACAATGTGGATCGCACCGGAATGATCCGCATGCTGCGCGAGTTCGCCGACGGCTCGCAGCTCGACGTCGACTGGACCAGCATAGACGCCGCCCCCAATGAGGCGCTGGTCAATGCGCTGGCCATGATGAGCCCCTTCGGCGCCAGCGAGAAGCAGGCGCTGCTGGAGGCGGTCGACCTTCGCTCGCGCGCCGAGATTCTGGTCGCGCTGGCCGAGCTCGATCTGGCGCAGAACAGTGACGATCCGCCGCAATTTCATTAGAGACTTTTTTCGCCGCTGCGGCATATAGCGAGATAGTTTTACCTCTACCGCGCCGCGGCCGGGGCCGCCTGCGGCATTTTCCCGAAGCCCCATGGCTCGCCGAGCAGAAAGGCGTCACGATGAGCGACAAATCCGATAAGCCCGCGCATGAAGGCGAGGACGCATCCGCGGCGACCAAAGTCGATCCGCGCCTGCTCGAGATTCTGGTCTGCCCGCTCACCAAATCGACGCTCGAATACGACTCCGAGCGCCAGGAGCTGATCTCCCGCTCCGCGCGGCTCGCCTATCCGATCCGCGACGGCATTCCCATCATGCTGCCGGAGGAGGCCAGACCGGTCGACTGACCCGATGGACGCGCTCAACCCCGCGCGCGAGCTGCTCGCGCTTCTCGATCTCGAGCCGATCGGCCCGGACGCCTACCGTGGCTACAGCCGGTGCAAGAATTCGCGCGTCTATGGCGGGCAGGTGGTGGGCCAGGCGCTGGTCGCCGCGCAGCGCAGCGCGCCGGCCGACCGCCCCGCCCATTCCCTGCACGCCTATTTCCTGCTCGCCGGCGACCCGCGCGAGCCGATCGACTTCTTCGTCACCCGGCTGCGCGACGGCAAGAGCTTCACCACGCGGCGCTGCGAGGCGAAGCAGCGCGGGCGGACCATTTTCTCGATGGAGGCCTCGTTCCATGTCGAGGAGCCGGGCCTCGAGCACGCCGTTTCCGCGCCGGAGGCGCCGCCGCCCGAGACTCTGCCGACGAAAAACGCGCTGGCCGAGCGTTTCGCCGATTTTCTGCCACTGGCCGCCTCGCAATGCATCGCCGGGTCGCCGTCGGTCGATATACGCGTAATCGATCCGAGCGCCTTTTTTTTGAACAATGCTGCGGCGGACGCTCGACAATTCATCTGGTTCAAAATCGCCGAGCGCATCGACGACGAGATCGCCGTTCATCAGGCGCTGCTCGCCTATCTTTCCGACATGACGCTGCTCAACACGGCGCTGGTGCGGCACGGCCGCTCTATCTTCGACGAGCGGCTGCAGGTCGCGAGCCTCGATCACGCTTTATGGTTCCATCGCCCGTTCCGCGCCGACGAATGGCTGCTCTACACGCAGGACAGCCCGACCGCCGCCGGCGCGCGCACGCTCACGCGGGGAATGATTTTCTCCTCGGACGGGCGCCTTGTCGCCTCTGTGGCGCAGGAAGGCCTGATCCGCGATCACTCATCCGAAACTCGAGCAGCTGATTGACCATTATATGGGCGCCAACTGCCTTTTTGCAGGCGCCTGCGCTTTTCCCCGCCCTCTCGCCGCACCTCACCGCCACGGGCGCAAACCCTTTGCGCAACGCGCTTCCCGTCTCCTGCGTCGCTTCGCCACGGATTTGAATTGCTTTGCAGTTCTTTTCCAATGCGTGTCTCCCCGCGCGGCTGCGCGAGAGCTGGCACGGCATTTGATGGTTCGCGGCATGAGCACAACGGTGCTCATCATGGCCATCGCCGCATTGGGCGCCGTCTCGCAAGGCGAGCAGTCACCGCCATGAAGGTCTAGAACAACAGGATAGGCAGATGAAAATCGTGACAGCGATCATCAAGCCCTTCAAGCTCGATGAGGTCCGTGACGCGCTGACGAACATCGGCGTCCACGGTCTCACCGTGACGGAAGTCAAGGGATACGGGCGCCAGAAGGGTCATACCGAGATCTACCGCGGCGCGGAATACGCCGTCAGCTTCCTGCCGAAGCTGAAAATCGAGGTCGCGGTGACGTCCGAGCTCGTCGCCAAGGCCATAGAAGCGATCACGACCGCCGCCCATACCGGCCAGATCGGCGACGGCAAGATTTTCGTCCTTCCCCTCGAGCAGACGATCCGCATCCGCACCGGCGAGCGCGACGCCGACGCGCTCTGACCCACTCACGAAAAATCACCAGGAGTTCCAAATGAGACTTCGTCTGCCTCGGAGCCTGTCTGCGGCTTCGACTCTCGTCGGCGCGGCGATCGCCGCGGGCCTCGCCGACCCCGCGCTCGCCGCCGGCAACGCGCCCGTCCCCAATCCCGGCGACACGGCCTGGGTGCTCATTTCCTCGGCGCTGGTGCTGATGATGTCCGTTCCGGGCCTCGCGCTGTTCTACGGCGGTCTGGTGCGCTCGAAGAACATGCTGTCCGTGCTCACGCAGACCTTCGCGATCGTCGCGCTGGTCGGCGTCGTGTGGACGCTCTACGGCTATTCGCTCGCCTTCGGCGACGGCGGCTCGCTCAACGCCTATATCGGCGGCTTCAACAAGCTGCTGATGAAGGGCGTCGACGCCTCCTCCAACGCGCCGACCTTCACCCCCGGCCATGTCATTCCCGAATACGCCTATTTCGTGTTCCAGATGACCTTCGCCATGATCACGCCGGCGCTCATCATCGGCGCCTTCGCCGAGCGCATCAAATTCTCGGCGGCCTTCGTGTTCGTGCTGCTGTGGGTGACGATCATCTACTTCCCGGTCGCGCATTGGGTTTGGGGCGTCGCCGATCCGAACGCTCTCGTCGATGCGGCCACCAAGCTCGCCGCCGCCGGAACGGAAGAGGCCAAGACCGCCGCTCAGGGCGAGATCGACACGCTGCTCGGCTCGGTCGGCTGGATCGCCGGCGGCCTCGCTCCTTGGATGCATGGCACCGGCGCGCTGGACTTTGCGGGCGGCACCGTCGTCCACATCAACGCGGGCATCGCCGGCTTCGTCGGCGCGCTGATCCTCGGCAAGCGCATCGGCTATGGCAAGGAGGCGCTGCCGCCTCACTCGCTGACGCTGTCCATGGTCGGCGCCTCGCTGCTGTGGGTGGGCTGGTTCGGCTTCAACGCCGGCTCCAACCTCGAGGCCAATGGAACGACGGCGCTCGCCTTCGTCAACACCATGGTGGCGACCGCTGCGGCGGCGCTCTCCTGGCTGCTGACGGAATGGGCGCTGAAGGGCAAGCCGTCGCTGCTCGGCCTCATCTCGGGGGCCGTCGCCGGCCTCGTCGCGGTGACCCCGGCCTCCGGCTTCGCCGGTCCGATCGGCTCCATCGCGCTCGGCTTCATCGTCTCGCCGATCAGCCTGTTCTTCGTCTCCAAGGTGAAGAACCTCTTCGGCTATGACGACTCGCTCGACGTGTTCGGCGTGCACGCCATAGGCGGGATCACCGGCGCCCTGGCCACGGGCATTCTGGTGAGCCCGGACCTCGGCGGCGTCGGGATCACCGACTACACCAACATCGGCGAGAATTTCGCCGGCAAATACGACATGGCGCAGCAGATGATCTCGCAGGCGACGGCCGTCGGCGCGACGATCCTCTACTCGGGCGTCGGCTCAGCGATCCTCTACAAGATCGTCGACGTGGTGATCGGCCTGCGCGTCGCTCCCGACCAGGAGCGCGAGGGCCTCGACATCGCCGAGCACGGCGAGCGCGCCTACAACTACTGAGGACCTTCGTCTCGCGAAAACAGAACGGCGCCCCTCGGGGCGCCGTTTTTGTTCGTGGGCCTGCGCGCGACATCGCGCTCAGACTCGTTTCGTCGTCGCCCAGCCGCCGAAGAGGAAGGTCTGATAGAAGCGGATCGGCGCGTCGAAGCCCGCCTCGCGCAGCAATTCGAGCAATTCGCTCTCGGAAACAAAGGCGATGTCATTCTCGATATGGGCGCGATCCGCGTCCAATTCGGTCGTCTCGACGCCATGCGAGGCATAGGAGGTCAGCCAAGCCTCCAACAGCGCGCCGAATTCCCGCGAAGCCCTTTCGCCATGGAGATCGGCGAGGATGAATGATCCTCCCGGCTTCAGCAGTGACGAGATCGCACGGAAATAAGCGAGCTTCTCCTCCCGCCCCGCGATGAAGTGCGACACGAATATCGACGAAGCGGCGTCGAAGGACGTCGCCGATCGAAACTCCTGCAGACGCCCCTCGAAATAGGCGACGCGCTCCGCCATGCCCGCGGCGGCGACACGGTTGCGGCAAGCCGTCGTCATATCACTCGAGACGTCGACCGCGGTGAAGCGCCAAAGAGGAAAGCGGCGGCCGAGAGCGAGAATCTCGGCGCCCGTTCCGGAGCCGGCGGAGAGAAATTCGGCGCGCTCCGGCAGGCGCGAGAGCCAAGCCGCCATCATGTGATGCAACGCGTCATAGGTCGGACAGAACGATCGAATGCGCCGATCGTAGCGCGTCGCGGAAGCCTCGTCGAAATGCGCCGCCGCATCGAATGCGGCGCCCGGCCGTGACATGAAAATCCCCTATCCGAAATCGGCGCGCGAACTCTAACCGCCGACGACGCGCGCCACCACCTTCGCCGTGTAATCCACCATGGGTACGATGCGCGCATAATTGAGCCGCGTCGGGCCGATGATGCCGAGCGCGCCGACGATGCGTTTATTGCCGTCGCGCAAAGGCGCGGCGATCATCGAGGAGCCGGAGAGCGAGAACAGCCGATTCTCCGAGCCGATGAAGATACGCACACCCTCGCCGGTCTCGGCGCGCTCCAGAAGATCGATGACCTCCGTCTTCGTCTCGAGATCGGAGAACAGCAGGCGGATGCGATCGAGATCGGCCATGGCGGTCAGATCCTCGAGCAGATTGGCCTGGCCGCGCACGATCAGCTGGCGATGCTCCGCCCCCGCCCCGCCCCAGCTCGCGAGCCCAGCGTCGACGAGCCGAGCGGTCAATTCATCGAGCTCGGTCTGCGCCGCCTTGCGCGCATCCTCTATCTCGGAACGAACCTGACCGAGGGTGAGGCCGCGAATGCGGGAGTTGAGATAATTGGCCGCCTCGATCAGCGAGGAGGCCGGCAGATCGCGCGGCACCTGCAGCACGCGATTTTCGACCGAGCCGTCCTCGCCGACGAGAATGGCGAGCGCGCGCTCCGGCTCGAGGCGCACGAACTCGATCTGCTTCAGCCGCGCATTGTCCTTGCTCGTCACCACCACGGCGGCGCCGCGGGTGAGGCCAGAGAGCAGGCTCGTCGCCTCGGCCAGCACGCCCTCGAGGTCATGGTCCTTGGAGGCGGCCTCCACCTGCGCCTCGATCTGGGCGCGCTCATCCTCGGCGACGTCGCCGATCTGCAGCAGAGAATCGACGAAAAAGCGCAGGCCGAGCTCGGTGGGCATGCGGCCGGCGCTGGTGTGCGGCGCATAGACGAGGCCGAGCTCCTCCAAATCCTGCATCACATTGCGCACCGAGGCCGGCGACAGCGCCATGGGCAGCAGCCGCGACAGCTGGCGCGAGCCGACGGGATCGCCGCTCGACAAATAGGTGTCGACGATCTGGCGAAAGATTTCGCGTGGCCGGTCGCCGAGATTGGCGAAGCTCTGCGCGCCGGCGGGAGGGAGCGGATGGCCCATGCGGATCATGACGGAAGAATGGCGCCTCGGCGGCGCGGGTCAAGCCCGGTCTGCGCGAAGGAGCGAAGGGATTTCAAATAGGCGCTCCCATCACCTTTTCCGAGGCCCCGGCAGCGGCGAGCGCGTCGAGATGCGCGAGAAGCCCCGCAGCGTCGGCGAATTCCTCGAACTCGGCGCGGTCGAAAGCCGAAGCGCCGTCTCGCGCCGCGCAGCGCAACGCCTCGAGCTTGCACGCTTCCTCGAAGATGACAGTGCGGGCCGGCATGGAGCAATCCTCATTTTTTAAAATCGCACGCCTAATAACATATTATGCCAGCACGAGCCGCGCGAGATGGCGAGCGAAGCCGACGCCCTATCTCTCCTGGATATGGTTGTGGGCGGGACAGGCGCGATGCGAGACGAAATCCTCGTCGATCTGGCTTTGCAGGGCGGCGGCGCGCATGGGGCCTTCACCTGGGGCGTTCTCGATCGGCTGATCGAGGAGCCCTGGCTGCGCATAGACGGTGT
Organism: Methylosinus sp. C49; assembly: GCF_009936375.1. GTDB lineage: Bacteria > Pseudomonadota > Alphaproteobacteria > Rhizobiales > Beijerinckiaceae > Methylosinus. The sequence goes on from NZ_AP022332.1 coordinate 3,273,451, forward strand.
CTCCGGCACTTCCGCCGGCGCGATGAACGCCGCCGCGCTCATCCATGGATTCTCGCAGGGCGGCGTCGAGGGCGCGCGCGCAGCGATGGAGGAGTTCTGGCGGCGCGTCGCCGCCGTGGCGCGGTTCAGTCCTTTGCAGCGCAGCCCGCTGGATATGCTGCTCGGCCGCTGGACGCTCGACAATTCGCCGGCCTTTCTCGCCATGGATTTGTCCTCGCGGCTCGTCTCGCCCTATGACCTCAATCCCGCCGGCGCCAATCCGCTGCGCGACATATTATGCGAGACCATCGATTTCGAGCGTCTGGCGCGATCGCCGATCAAGCTCTTCGTGACGGCGACCAATGTGCGCACCGGCCGCGCGCGCGTCTTTCGCAACGCCGACCTTTCCGCCGAGGCGCTGCTCGCCTCCGCCTGCCTGCCGACCATGTTCCAGGCGATCGAAATCGACGGCGAGGCCTATTGGGACGGCGGCTACGCCGGCAATCCGACCATCACGCCGCTCGTGCGAGAATGCGCGTCGCAGGACACGATTTTGGTGCAGGTCAATCCGATCGAGCGCAAGGAGACGCCGCGCAGCGCGATCGATATTTTGAACCGGCTGAACGAGATTTCCTTCAACTCGCCATTGCTCAAAGAGCTGCGCATGATCGCGCTGCTGCGCGAGGTCGCCGATCCCGGCCATAGCGAGGGCCCACGCTGGGCCTCCATGCGCATTCACGCCATTGCGACGGACATGGCCGCGGAGCTGTCGGCCTCCTCCAAGCTGATCGCCGAATGGGATTTCCTGCTGATGCTGCGAGAGGAAGGACGGCGCCGCGCGGAGGCGTTTCTCGAGCGCAATGGCGATGCGCTGGGGAAGCGCTCGAGCTTCGATCTCGCCGCTATGCTGAATTATGTGTGACGCGCGCCGATGAGCGTCGGCGCCAGAGCGGCGAGATTGGCGCGATAGGCGTCGAGCGAGAAATGCGCGTCATAGACGCGGCGCATCTCGCTCGCCGCGCGCTGCGTCTCGCTCGGAACGCGCGCATCGGCGGCCGCGGCCTTCAACGCGCGCGCGAAATCTTCCGCGCTGTCGGCGATCGTCACATCGGCAAAGCGCGCGAGATCGACATGCATTCCGCGAAAGGCGTGAGTCGTCGAGACGAGCGGCAAGCCGCTCGCCAGCGCCTCCACCGTCTTGATGGAGAGGCCGTGGCCGCTGATCGTCGGCAGCAGCACGAGACGCGCGGTCGCATAAGCGGCGCCCGGATCGTCGACGCGGCCGACGAAGCACGCGCGGTGCGCCGCATAGAGCGCAGGATCGCGCGCCTTCACGCCGGCGTCGACATTGCCGACGATGCGCAAATGCGGAATTTTCGTATCGCCGAGCGCCTCGCGCAGGAACCAGCAGACGCTATCGACATTGGCGCTGTTGTTGCTGGCGACGAGCAGAATATCCTCGCCGCCGGGGCCGAGCGGCGCTTCCGGCGCGCTCGGATAGAGCAGCGCATGCTCTTTTTCCGGCAGCAGCGCGCGGAAATCATCATATTCCTGTGCATTGAGATGCAGCAGAAGATCGGCGCCGCGCATCAGCTCGAGCTCGCGGGCGAGCATTTGCTCATAGGTCACGCGCGGCGGCAGCCAGGGCGTATGCTCGTTCATCAGCGCGAATTGACGCGCTTGCAGATCATGGCTGTCGAGCATTATGGGCGCGCCGCGCGCGAGGCGCTTCGCGACCGACATCAGGAAGAAATGATTACAATGCACGAGATCGAAGCGGCGATCCATGAGGCCCAGCGGCAGCTCCGCGCGCTCGGCGACGCCAGCGCGAATGATCGCCTGATCGCCGTGCAGATAGGGCCAGAGCACATCGCGCAGAAAGCGCGGCGCCGCGAATGCGTGGAAAGACGCGCCGCCGAACCAGCGCTCGCCTCGCGATAGCTCCGGCGTCGCCTCGACGAAAGCGCGCCATCGCCAGGCGCGATCCGGCGTGAAGCCGGGCAGATCGCATATGGCGACCGGCGCGACGCGCGCGCCGAGCGCGCGATAGGCGGCCACCTGCCCCAGCACGACGCGATAGGTGCCGCAGGAATGCCACGCCGGATGCACAATGGCGACATGACGCCCGGCGAGCGGCAGAGAAGCGGCGTCCTTCATCGCTCGGGCGTCGTTCATTGCGCGAGCAACGGCGCGGCCGTCTCGTGCAGTGCGCGCGCATAGGCGGCGGGGCTGAACATATCGTCATAGAGGCGGCGCGTGTCGGAGACTTCGCGCGCGCCTGCTTCGCGACGCTGGCCGATCTCGCGCAGGGCGGCGGCGAAATCGGCGACCTCATCGGCGAGAATGACATTGCCGAGCCGCTCGGGATCGATGGCCATGCCGCGAAACGCCCGGCGCGTGGCGATGAGCGGCGCGCCGCTCGCCATCGCCTCCACCGCCTTCACCGAGAGGCCATGCCCTTCGATCGTCGGCAGCAGCACGCAGGCGGCCTGCGCATAGACGGCGCCGATATCGTCGATGCGCCCCTTGAACAGCGCGCGGTGAGACTCGTAGAGCACTTTGTCGAGGCGCTTCACGCCCGAATCGATATTGCCGTAGATCTCCACCTCGACGCTAGGGGCGAGCGGCGCGACCTCGCGCAGGAACCAGCGCAGGCTGACGAAATTTCCGTAATTGTCGCTGGCCACGATGATGATGCGCTCGCCGCCCGGCCCGCAGGGAACCGGCGCGATGGCGGGATAGACGAGGCGATGCCGCGCCTGCGGCAGCAGACGGGCGAACTCCGCCCGCTCCTCCTCATTGAGATGTATGCAGAGATCCGCCGCGCGCATCCACTCGAGCTCTATCGACAACATGTCGTCATAGGTCACGTAGGGCGGGAGGAAAAAGCCGCCCTGATTGCGCAGAATATATTGTCGCGCTTGTATGTCCTGCGTCTCGACCATGACCGGCGTATTTCTTCCACGAAGCAGTCGAGCAACAAAGGGCAGCGTGAAGTAATGATTCGCATGCACGAGATCGACCTTCTCGTCCGCGAGGCCGGGAGGAAGAGCGACGAGCTTGGCGAGCTCGACGAGCCAGGTCGCCTGATCGCCATGGATCAGCCGCCACCACGCATAGGCGAGAAAGGACGGCGAGAGAGCGGCGAGCCGGCTCGGCCCGCAGAAATAGCGCTTGTCGGCCGGAAGATCGGCGGAGGCGGCGAAATAGGCCTCCCAGCGCGGCCCGCGCGGCGGCCGCGGGGCCGGCGCGTCCATCAGAGCGACGGAAATCGTCCGCGCTCCGAGCGCGCGATAGGCCTCGAGCTGGCTGACATTGACCTGATAGCTGCCGCAGGAATGCCAGGCGGCGTGAACCACCGCGACCGTCTTCCCCGCGAGCGGCCGCGCGTCGACGGAAGCGTCGTTGGAAACAAGCTGCTCGATCGACCCCTCCCGTTCCGCGCGACGATGGGGCGCATAGAGACTCGGGCGCTCACCCCCTCCCGAGCGCCTTCGGCGCTCGACCTCCCCCCTCGAAGGGGGAGGTGGAAACGCCTCTTCCTGCGCGTCCCCGTATCCGCCCGCCCCGCTTGCCCTGCGGCGGCGTTTCCAAGTAGACGGGGTATATGAGCCTTCGACCCGCAAATCCAGATTTTTCCCCGCCACGCGCCGCCCCGGACCAGAGCGGGGCCGCGGCCGGCAAGCGCTATGGGATCGCCATCGTCGGCAATGACAAGATCATCGACTGGCTGCTCCCCTTCCTCGAGAGCTATGCGCAGACCAACGCGCATCTGCCGCTCTATCTCGTCCCCTATGACGAGAATGTCGCGCAGACTCGGCGCGCGGCGGACATATACGGCGCGCATTTCATCGAGGAGGTTCCCGAGGCGATCGACCGGCTCGCCGCAGAGCTCTATCCCGGCCCGTTCAACGGCAATCGCCGCCGGCTGCGCAAGCTGCAGGCCCTCGCTCTGCCGCTCGATGAAGTCGCCTATGTCGATGTCGATGTGGTGCTCTATCGCGATTTCTCTCCCATTTTCGGCCGGCTCGAGGCCAAGAAGACGGAATTTATCGTCGCCTCGCCGAGCTTCGAATATGTCTACAACGAGAAGAAGGCGAACTACCCCTTCCTGCGCGACGCGCTGCTGTTCAACGACGGCTTCTGGGTCACGTCCAACCAATATTTGAAGCTCGACCATTTCATCGAGACGATGCGCGAGGACGCCAAGCTCTTCCATGAAGTGCGCAAGCGCGGGCAGCTCTTCGCCCAGCCTCTGGTGAATTTCGTGACGCATCGGCGCGGGCTCGCCATCACGCTTTTGCCGCATTGCGTCGAGCGCGCCTCGCATGAGAGCTTCTATCAGGCGCCCGGAATCACCTTCTCCGACGGCAAGCCGCTCGATCCCGACGGCAAGGAAATCTACTTCTGCCATTGGGCGGGGGCGACAGCCCTCCCCTCGACGGGCGTTTTCGACGCCTCGTGGAAAGAGTTTTCCAAAGCCGCCTGGGCGAAATTTCGCAAATAGGCCGAATTCCGCTATGAGACTGCCGTGCGGCGGCGGCCCTCCCTCCGGGACGGGTCGATTTCGTCGCACGGAACAGGACACATGCCTCGCCTACTTTTCCTCTATCTCGCACGGCGCATCCTGTTCAGCACGCTCGTCGTCCAGCTCGCGCTCATCGTGCCGGTCGTGCTCTCCTATCTGCTCTACACGCTGACCCCGGCGGCGATTCGCGCCGGCCTGCTGGCCCCGGCGCTGGTCGGCACCATGCCGACTGTCGGCTTCATCACTCTGCCCATGGCCATAGGCGTCGCCACGGCGCTCGAATTCGCGCGCATGTCCAACGAAGGCATGATCGCCGTGCTCTATGCGCTGCGTCTGTCCGTCTGGTCGGTGTGCCGGCCCGCGATCGTCTGCGCCGGCGCGCTGGTCGTCCTCGGCTATGGGCTCGCCAATCTCATGGCTCCCTATTACGCCAGCGGCTTGCAGGACGTCATCAATGTGGTGCGCAACTCGCTCAATCACCGCATGCTGGACGCGGCGCATTTCTACACTTTCGACAATGGCGTGAAGACGCTCTATCTGCAGCGCTGGGAGACGCCGGACATAGCCGTCAATCTCTTCGTGCGGCAGATTTCCATCGAGAAGCGCCAGGAGGAGACGATCACCGCGGCGCGCGCAGAGTTCCGCCGCCAGCCCTCCGGCGTCGTGGTGGCGCTGTCAAACGGCAGCATTCAGACCAAGCCCTTCGACACGGACGAGGTCCGCATCGCCAATTTCGATGAATATGCGATGGCGCTGCCGATGCAGGGCAGCGAATCGCTGCCGCCGCGCAATTGGCGCGGCGTCTATGAGCTGACCCTGCCGGAATTCATCGCCAATTGGCAGACCGCCAAGCTCGACCGCCGCCAGGCCGGCGAATGGATGGCGGAGGCGGCCAAGCGCTTCGGCGTGCCTTCGCTCGCCGTCGCGCATACGCTGCTCGCCATGGCGCTGGTCTTGACCTTCGGCAGCGTCACCGGGCGACGCGGCGGCATGAGCTCACTGGTCATCATCGCCATTCCGGCGGCGCATATTTTCTTTCTGGTGGCGCTCGAATCGCTGCTGCGCGCCGATGCGCGCTTCGCTTTTCTTCTGGCGGGGGCGGCGGCGCTCGAGATCGGCGTGTCGATCCTGCTGATCCACCGCCGCAACAGAAGCACCAGCCCGATGCGCAAGCTCTCCGCCTTTGAGGCGATCGCCGCCGAGCCGCAGACCGTCGCCGCCTGACCGAGTGAATTGAGCGCGAGCCTTCCAAGCTCGCAACCCGAGTTCCATCACGCGGCGGCGAGCACCACCTCGCGATAATGGGGGATGACCACATCCGGCGCGCCGGTCTCACGCACCGCGCCCTCGTCGATCCAGATCACGCGGTCGCAGAGATCGCCGAGAAAGCGCAGATCGTGCGAGACCATCAAAATGGTCCCTTTCTTGGCGAAATCGGCGATGAAGGCCTCGCATTTGGCCTGGAACACCTCGTCGCCGACAGACAGCGCCTCATCGACGATGAGAATATCGGCGTCGGCGTTGGCGCAAATGGCGAAAGCGACGCGCGCCACCATGCCGCTGGAATAGAGCCGCATGGGCTGATCGAAGAAAGGCCCGATATCGGCGAAGGCGGCGATTGCCGGCAGGCGCTTCTCCACCTCCTTGCGCTTGAGGCCGAGGATCGCGCCGCCGATCATGGCGTTCTCGCGTCCGGTGAGCAGGCCGTCGAAGCCCGAGCCCAGCGCCAGAATCGGCGCCACGCGGCCCTTCACCTCGAAGGAGCCGCGCGTCGGCCGCGTGATGCCGCAGAGAATTTGCAGCAGAGTCGTCTTGCCCGCGCCATTGCGGCCGATAATGCCGACCTTCTCGCCCTTGGCGACCTCGAAGCCTATGTCGTGGAGCACCCAATGCTCCTGATAGAACTTCTTCCACAGGCCGAACAGGATCTGCTTCAGCTGGTCGTTGCGGTGCAGATAGAGCTGGAACGCCTTGCCGACGCTTTCGCAGCGGATGATGGGTTCAGATGACATCGACGATGACCGATTTGTAGCGCATGAAGAACTGATAGCCGAACAGGAATATCCCGTAAGACACCAGGGACAGCGCGACATAAGCGATGGGATTGGGCAGCACGCCGTCGAGCGCCGCGCCGCGCAGCATCTCTATATAGTCGCCGACGAGATTGAGGCGCAGCCAGATCGAGATATGCGACGGCATCTGATCGAGCCGATAGAAGATCGGCGTCGCGAACATCAGCACCGGCACCACCGACACCATGATATGCGCCACATCGCGGGTGAAGGCGCCGAGCGCCATCAAAAACCACACCACGCCGAGCATGAAGCAGGCGAAGGGCAGAATCAGCAGCGGCGCGAAAAAAATCGTCATCGGCAATTCGCCGGCCGTCAGCAGGCGGAAGACCACATAGACGCCGAGGCTGATGCCGCCATAGACGAAGGCGCGAATCGTCGCCACCCAGGCGATGGTCTCACTCGGAAAGATCGACTTCTTCACGAAGGTCACATGCTCGTGCAGCAGGCCCGGCGCGCGATAGGCGAGCTCGCTGAACAAATTGAAGACGATGAGCCCGATGAAGATGCCGGCCGCGTAATCGCTGGTGCTCATGCCCGCGGACAATTGCGGAACTGTTATTGAAAACAGAACGGTATAGGTGAGCAGCATGATCAGCGGAGCGAGCACGGCCCAGAGCGGCCCGAGCACCGAGCCACGGAACCTCGAGGTGAGCTCCCGCCGCACCACAGCGCGAATGAGCTCCCTATGGTGCCACGCCCGCTCGAAGGGAGCGACATAGGCGATGGGCGGTATCTGAGCGAGCGACAGGCCGAACCTCCTTCGATCGAATGCGGCGGCGCAGCCGCATAGACCAGTTCGGCGCCGCCTCTGTCAACGGTCGGGCGCCGGGCGGGCCGGATCGGCCTGGCTCCGCCTCGCCAGGGTCGACCTCGGCTTGACGCGCCGCCGCGCCGTTCCTACTCTTTCGACAAAGTTTCAATTCGAAAGGAAAGCCATGTCTGCCGCGACCGTCAAAGTCTCCGATGCGAGCTTCGAAGCCGAGGTTCTGAAATCCGACCAGCCGGTCGTCGTCGATTTCTGGGCCGAATGGTGCGGCCCCTGCCGCACCATTGCGCCGGCGCTCGAGGAGATCGCCACCGAGCTCAAGGACAAGCTCAAAATCGTCAAGCTCAACGTCGACGAGAATCCCAACGTCGCCGGCATGCTGGGCATTCGCTCCATTCCGACGCTCATCATCTTCAAGGACGGCAAGGCCGCCTCGCAGAAGGTGGGCGCCGCGCCCAAGGGCGAATTGCTGCGCTGGATCAACGGCGCTATATAAGCGCTCGACGTAGCGGAGGCGAAGGCGTAAATCTCAGAGCATGAACCTCTCGGATTTTACGCCTTCCGTCTATTTCTCCCCGCAGGAGCTGACGGCGATCGTCCTCAGCCTGAAGGTCGCGGCGACCGCGACCGCCTTCTCGCTGCCGCTCGCCGTCTTCGTCGCCTATGCTTTGGCGCGCTGGCGCTTTCCCGGTCATGCGGCGCTCAACGCCTTCATTCATCTGCCGCTGGTCATGCCGCCGGTCGTCACCGGCTTCGCCCTGCTGCTGCTGCTCGGCCGCAAGACGCCGCTCGGCCATTTCCTCGCGGAATATTTCGGCGTCGTCTTCGCCTTTCGCTGGACCGGCGCGGCGCTGGCGGCCGCCGTGATGAGCTTTCCGCTGATGATCCGCCCGATTCGCCTCTCCTTCGAGAGCATCGACGAGCGGCTGGCGCTCGCCTCGCGCTCGCTCGGCGCCGATCCGCTATGGACCTTCTTCGTAGTGACGCTGCCGCTGGCGGCGCCCGGCGTCATCGTCGGCTCGATTCTCGGCTTCGCCAAGGCGCTCGGCGAGTTCGGCGCAACGATCACCTTCGTCTCCAACATTCCCGGCGAGACGCAGACAATTCCCTCCGCCATCTACAGCTTCACCCAGACGCCGGACGGCGACGCCGACGCGCTGCGGCTCGCCGCCGTCTCGGCGACGATCGCCGTGGCGGCGCTCGTCGTCTCGGAGATCTTGCAAAAGCGCGCCGATGCGACGCGAGCCGGCAAATGATCGGCGTCGATATAAAATTGCGCCGGGGCGATTTCACCCTCGCCGCCGCCTTCACCTCCAAGGCCCGCATCCTCGCGCTGCACGGACCGTCCGGCTCTGGCAAGACGACGCTCGCGCATCTCGTCGCTGGCCTCGCGGCGCCCGACGAGGGCCATATCGTCGTCAATGGCGCGCTTCTCGTCGATACGGCGCAGCGTCTCTTCATACCGCCGGAGAAGCGCCGCATCGGCCTCGTGTTTCAGGATGCGCTGCTGTTTCCGCATTTCGACGTAAAGACGAACATACTATTCGGCCGCTTCTTCACGCCCAAGGCGGAGCGCCGCGTGCCATTCGAGGCCGTGGTCGAGACGCTCGGCGTCGCGCATCTGCTGCGCCGCCGCGCCGGCGCGCTCTCGGGCGGCGAGCGGCAGCGCGTCGGCCTCGCCCGCGCCCTGCTCTGCTCGCCGCGCCTTTTGGTGATGGACGAGCCCATGGCCTCGCTCGACTATGACCGACGCCAGGAGATCATGACGCTGATCGAGCGGCTGCGCGACGAATTCCAGATTCCGATCCTGCTCGTGTCTCATGCGGCCGACGAGATATTGCGCCTCGCCGACGAGGTGATCTCGCTCGAGCGCGGCCGCATCGTCGCGCAGGGCCTGCCCTCGGAGACGCTCGCCGCCGCCAGCCGGCATACGGAAGGCGGCCGTTTTTCGGTTGTCAGCGCGCTGGCGGCGCATGTCGGCGCCTATGATGCGCGCTATGGCGTCACGCGGCTCACGCATCCCGCGGGCGAGATCGTCGTCGCGGCGCATGTCGCCAATGGCGACCGGCAGGCGCGCACGCTCATCAACGCCACCGACGTCGCGCTCGCCTACCGCAAGCCGGAGAACACCAGCATACGCACCGTGCTTCTCGGCCGCATCGTCGCGATCGATGAGGACGCGAGTCCGCTCGCCTTCGTGCGGCTGGAGCTCGAAGGCGGCGATCGGCTCATCTCGGCGACGACGCGGCTCTCTGTCGCCGAGATGAATCTGAGCGTCGGCGCGCAAGTCTATGCGCTGGTGAAATCGGTGGCGCTGGACGAGAGAGAGCTCCGCGCAAATGCGTGAGCGCGCCGCTGCGCAGGCATGGCGACGCCGGCTCTCGGACACGAATCCTCGAGCCGAAATCATAGGAATTCGTTAGCTCTTTCATTTAGATGTTTGTTAAGACCTCCATGCGATTTTCAAAACCGCGAAGCCTCCGATAAGGGATGGCTTCGTATTCGCGCCGAACAGGACAGATGATCTGTCCGCCGCCGGCCCGGTCAGGAACTCTCGAGCCTATTCCGGCTCACGAGACTCCGCCGGAGGCACGGCCTGGCGCGACGGTGTTCTCCAAAACCTTCGTGACCAAGGCACAGCCGCCGGCCCCTCGCGCCGGAGCGATCGCTCGCGCGTCCTCGCTGCGTCCTACGCTCACGCCCGATGCGGACCGAGCGCGCTCGGGCCGAGAACCGTCACGCCGTCACACTTTCGTTTCTTCGTAAACAGCTTCATTGGAAGCGGAGCGCCCGATGACCTCGATCTTCACCTCTCTCACCGCCACTCAGGTTGCCGGGCTCACCACGACGATCATATCAAATCTGACGACAACGGACATAGCGGCGCTCAGCACCACGCAGGCGGCGGCGCTCAAATCGACGCAGCTCAACGCGCTCAACTCGACCGATCTCCAATATTTCGCGCAGACGCAGATCGCGGCGCTCTCGGCCAACGCCATCGCCGGCCTCTCGCTCGCGCAGATCGGCAATCTGACGACGACGCAGGCGGACGAATTCACCGCCACTCAGATCGCCGCACTCACCTCCTCGCAGATCGGCGCGCTCACCTCGACCGAGCTGGAGGGATGGGACGCCACACAGATCGGCGCGCTCACCTCCACGCAGATCGGCAAGCTGACCACCACGGCGATCAGCAATCTCTCGACGACGCAGATTTCCTCGCTTAGCCAGACCCAGGTGCGCGGCCTCACCACCTCGCAGCTCAATGCGCTGAGCACCGACGATCTCATCGCGGTCAATCTCGCCAATCTGACCACCTCGCAGATCGCCGGACTCGATGGCGCCGCGGCCAGCAATCTCTCCACCACTCAGGCGGAAGGCCTCAGCTCCGCGCAGATCGGCGCCTTGTCGGCGACGGCTTTCGCCGGCCTCTCGTCGACGGAAGTCCAGGCCTGGAGCACCACACAGCTCGCCGGCCTCACCGCCACGCAGATCGGCAAGCTCACCACCACCGCGATCTCGAACCTCTCCACCACCCAGGTCACCGATCTGACCTCGACGCAGGTCCGCGGCCTCACCGCCACGCAGATCGGCGGATTGTCGGCGAGCTATCTCGACGCCATCGATGCGGCCGACTTCTCGACCTCGCAGATCGCCGCCTTCAGCGCGACAAGCGTCGGCGACCTCTCCACGACCCAGGTCGCCAATCTCACCTCCACCCAGATCGGCGCCCTCTCCGCCACCGCCTTCGGCGCGCTGACCTCGACGGAAGTGCAGGCCTTCACCTCCACACAGCTCGCTGGCCTCACCGCGACGCAGATCGGCAAGCTCACCACCACCGCGATCTCCAACCTCTCCACCACCCAGGTCACCGATCTGACCTCGACGCAGGTCCGCGGCCTCACCGCCACGCAGATCGGCGGATTGTCGGCGAGCTATCTCGACGCCATCGATGCGGCCGACTTCTCGACCTCGCAGATCGCCGCCTTCAGCGCGACAAGCGTCGGCGACCTCTCCACGACCCAGGTCGCCAATCTCACCTCCACCCAGATCGGCGCCCTCTCCGCCACCGCCTTCGGCGCGCTGACCTCGACGGAAGTGCAGGCCTTCACCTCCACACAGCTCGCCGGCCTCACCGCAACGCAGATCGGCAAGCTCACCACCACCGCGATCTCGAACCTCTCCACCACCCAGGTCACTGATCTCACCTCGACGCAGGTCCGCGGCCTCACCGCCACGCAGATCGGCGGATTGTCGGCGAGCTATCTCGACGCCATCGACGCCGGCGACTTCTCGACCTCGCAGATCGCCGCCTTCAGCGCGACAAGCGTCGGCGACCTCTCCACCACCCAGGTCGCCAATCTCACCTCCACCCAGATCGGCGCCCTCTCCGCCACCGCCTTCGGCGCGCTGACCTCCACAGAGGTGCAGGCCTTCACCTCCACACAGCTCGCCGGCCTCACCGCAACGCAGATCGGCAAGCTCACCACCACCGCGATCTCGAACCTCTCCACCACCCAGGTCACCGATCTGACCTCGACGCAGGTCCGCGGCCTCACCGCCACGCAGATCGGCGGATTGTCGGCGAGCTATCTCGACGCCATCGATGCGGCCGACTTCTCGACCTCGCAGATCGCCGCCTTCAGCGCGACAAGCGTCGGCGACCTCTCCACGACCCAGGTCGCCAATCTCACCTCCACCCAGATCGGCGCCCTCTCCGCCACCGCCTTCGGCGCGCTGACCTCGACGGAAGTGCAGGCCTTCACCTCCACACAGCTCGCCGGCCTCACCGCAACGCAGATCGGCAAGCTCACCACCACCGCGATCTCGAACCTCTCCACCACCCAGGTCACTGATCTCACCTCGACGCAGGTCCGCGGCCTCACCGCCACGCAGATCGGCGGATTGTCGGCGAGCTATCTCGACGCCATCGACGCCGGCGACTTCTCGACCTCGCAGATCGCCGCCTTCAGCGCGACAAGCGTCGGCGACCTCTCCACCACCCAGGTCGCCAATCTCACCTCCACCCAGATCGGCGCCCTCTCCGCCACCGCCTTCGGCGCGCTGACCTCGACGGAGGTGCAGGCCTTCACCTCCACACAGCTCGCCGGCCTCACCGCAACGCAGATCGGCAAGCTCACCACCACCGCGATCTCGAACCTCTCCACCACCCAGGTCACTGATCTGACCTCGACGCAGGTTCGCGGCCTCACCGCGACGCAGATCGGCGGATTGTCGGCGAGCTATCTCGACGCTATCGATGCGGCCGACTTCTCCACCTCGCAGATCGCCGCCTTCAGCGCGACAAGCGTCGGCGACCTCTCCACCACCCAGGTCGCCAATCTCACCTCCACCCAGATCGGCGCCCTCTCCGCCACCGCCTTCGGCGCGCTGACCTCGACGGAGGTGCAGGCCTTCACCTCCACACAGCTCGCCGGCCTCACCGCAACGCAGATCGGCAAGCTCACCACCACCGCGATCTCGAACCTCTCCACCACCCAGGTCACTGATCTGACCTCGACGCAGGTTCGCGGCCTCACCGCGACGCAGATCGGCGGATTGTCGGCGAGCTATCTGGATGCGATCGACGCCGGCGACTTCTCGACCTCGCAGATCGCCGCCTTCAGCGCGACAAGCGTCGGCGACCTCTCCACCACCCAGGTCGCCAATCTCACCTCCACCCAGATCGGCGCCCTCTCCGCCACCGCCTTCGGCGCGCTGACCTCGACGGAAGTGCAGGCCTTCACCTCCACACAGCTCGCCGGCCTCACCGCAACGCAGATCGGCAAGCTCACCACCACCGCGATCTCGAACCTCTCCACCACCCAGGTCACTGATCTCACCTCGACGCAGGTCCGCGGCCTCACCGCCACGCAGATCGGCGGATTGTCGGCGAGCTATCTCGACGCCATCGACGCCGGCGACTTCTCGACCTCGCAGATCGCCGCCTTCAGCGCGACAAGCGTCGGCGACCTCTCCACCACCCAGGTCGCCAATCTCACCTCCACCCAGATCGGCGCCCTCTCCGCCACCGCCTTCGGCGCGCTGACCTCCACAGAGGTGCAGGCCTTCACCTCTACACAGCTCGCCGGCCTCACCGCAACGCAGCTCGGCAAGCTCACCACCACGGCGATCTCGAACCTTTCCACCACGCAGGTCACCGACCTCACCGCGACGCAGATCCGCGGCCTCACCGCAACGCAGCTGGATGGGCTGTCGGCGAGCTATCTCGACGCGATCGACGCTGGCGACTTCTCCACCTCGCAGATCGCCGCCTTCAGCGCGACAAGCGTCGGCGACCTCTCCACCACCCAGGTCGCCAATCTCACCTCCACCCAGATCGGCGCCCTCTCCGCCACCGCCTTCGGCGCGCTGACCTCGACGGAAGTGCAGGCCTTCACCTCCACACAGCTCGCCGGCCTCACCGCAACGCAGATCGGCAAGCTCACCACCACCGCGATCTCGAACCTCTCCACCACCCAGGTCACTGATCTCACCTCGACGCAGGTCCGCGGCCTCACCGCCACGCAGATCGGCGGATTGTCGGCGAGCTATCTCGACGCCATCGACGCCGGCGACTTCTCGACCTCGCAGATCGCCGCCTTCAGCGCGACAAGCGTCGGCGACCTCTCCACCACCCAGGTCGCCAATCTCACCTCCACCCAGATCGGCGCCCTCTCCGCCACCGCCTTCGGCGCGCTGACCTCGACGGAAGTGCAGGCCTTCACCTCCACACAGCTCGCCGGCCTCACCGCAACGCAGATCGGCAAGCTCACCACCACCGCGATCTCGAACCTCTCCACCACCCAGGTCACCGATCTCACCTCGACGCAGGTTCGCGGCCTCACCGCCACGCAGATCGGCGGATTGTCGGCGAGCTATCTCGACGCCATCGACGCCGGCGACTTCTCGACCTCGCAGATCGCCGCCTTCAGCGCGACAAGCGTCAGCGACCTCTCCACCACCCAGGTCGCCAATCTCACCTCCACCCAGATCGGCGCCCTCTCCGCCACCGCCTTCGGCGCGCTGACCTCGACGGAAGTGCAGGCCTTCACCTCCACACAGCTCGCCGGCCTCACCGCCACGCAGATCGGCAAGCTCACCACCACCGCGATCTCGAACCTCTCCACCACCCAGGTCACCGATCTCACCTCGACGCAGGTTCGCGGCCTCACCGCCACGCAGATCGGCGGATTGTCGGCGAGCTATCTCGACGCTATCGATGCGGCCGACTTCTCCACCTCGCAGATCGCCGCCTTCAGCGCGACAAGCGTCGGCGATCTCTCCACGACCCAGGTCGCCAATCTCACCTCCACCCAGATCGGCGCCCTCTCCGCCACCGCCTTCGGCGCGCTGACCTCGACGGAAGTGCAGGCCTTCACCTCCACACAGCTCGCCGGCCTCACCGCCACGCAGATCGGCAAGCTCACCACCACCGCGATCTCGAACCTCTCCACCACCCAGGTCACCGATCTCACCTCGACGCAGGTTCGCGGCCTCACCGCCACGCAGATCGGCGGATTGTCGGCGAGCTATCTCGACGCTATCGATGCGGCCGACTTCTCCACCTCGCAGATCGCCGCCTTCAGCGCGACAAGCGTCGGCGATCTCTCCACGACCCAGGTCGCCAATCTCACCTCCACCCAGATCGGCGCCCTCTCCGCCACCGCCTTCGGCGCGCTGACCTCGACGGAAGTGCAGGCCTTCACCTCCACACAGCTCGCCGGCCTCACCGCAACGCAGATCGGCAAGCTCACCACCACCGCGATCTCGAACCTCTCCACCACCCAGGTCACCGATCTCACCTCGACGCAGGTTCGCGGCCTCACCGCCACGCAGATCGGCGGATTGTCGGCGAGCTATCTCGACGCTATCGATGCGGCCGACTTCTCCACCTCGCAGATCGCCGCCTTCAGCGCGACAAGCGTCGGCGATCTCTCCACGACCCAGGTCGCCAATCTCACCTCCACCCAGATCGGCGCCCTCTCCGCCACCGCCTTCGGCGCGCTGACCTCGACGGAAGTGCAGGCCTTCACCTCCACACAGCTCGCCGGCCTCACCGCCACGCAGATCGGCAAGCTCACCACCACCGCGATCTCGAACCTCTCCACCACCCAGGTCACCGATCTCACCTCGACGCAGGTCCGCGGCCTCACCGCGACGCAGATCGGCGGATTGTCGGCGAGCTATCTCGACGCTATCGATGCGGCCGACTTCTCCACCTCGCAGATCGCCGCCTTCAGCGCGACAAGCGTCGGCGATCTCTCCACGACCCAGGTCGCCAATCTCACCTCCACCCAGATCGGCGCCCTCTCCGCCACCGCCTTCGGCGCGCTGACCTCGACGGAAGTGCAGGCCTTCACCTCCACACAGCTCGCCGGCCTCACCGCCACGCAGATCGGCAAGCTCACCACCACCGCGATCTCGAACCTCTCCACCACCCAGGTCACCGATCTCACCTCGACGCAGGTCCGCGGCCTCACCGCGACGCAGATCGGCGGATTGTCGGCGAGCTATCTCGACGCTATCGATGCGGCCGACTTCTCCACCTCGCAGATCGCCGCCTTCAGCGCGACAAGCGTCGGCGATCTCTCCACGACCCAGGTCGCCAATCTCACCTCCACCCAGATCGGCGCCCTCTCCGCCACCGCCTTCGGCGCGCTGACCTCGACGGAAGTGCAGGCCTTCACCTCCACACAGCTCGCCGGCCTCACCGCCACGCAGATCGGCAAGCTCACCACCACCGCGATCTCGAACCTCTCCACCACCCAGGTCACCGATCTCACCTCGACGCAGGTCCGCGGCCTCACCGCGACGCAGATCGGCGGATTGTCGGCGAGCTATCTCGACGCTATCGATGCGGCCGACTTCTCCACCTCGCAGATCGCCGCCTTCAGCGCGACAAGCGTCGGCGATCTCTCCACGACCCAGGTCGCCAATCTCACCTCCACCCAGATCGGCGCCCTCTCCGCCACCGCCTTCGGCGCGCTGACCTCGACGGAAGTGCAGGCCTTCACCTCCACACAGCTCGCCGGCCTCACCGCCACGCAGATCGGCAAGCTCACCACCACCGCGATCTCGAACCTCTCCACCACCCAGGTCACCGATCTCACCTCGACGCAGGTTCGCGGCCTCACCGCCACGCAGATCGGCGGATTGTCGGCGAGCTATCTCGACGCTATCGATGCGGCCGACTTCTCCACCTCGCAGATCGCCGCCTTCAGCGCGACAAGCGTCGGCGATCTCTCCACGACCCAGGTCGCCAATCTCACCTCCACCCAGATCGGCGCCCTCTCCGCCACCGCCTTCGGCGCGCTGACCTCGACGGAAGTGCAGGCCTTCACCTCCACACAGCTCGCCGGCCTCACCGCAACGCAGATCGGCAAGCTCACCACCACCGCGATCTCGAACCTCTCCACCACCCAGGTCACCGATCTCACCTCGACGCAGGTTCGCGGCCTCACCGCCACGCAGATCGGCGGATTGTCGGCGAGCTATCTCGACGCTATCGATGCGGCCGACTTCTCCACCTCGCAGATCGCCGCCTTCAGCGCGACAAGCGTCGGCGATCTCTCCACGACCCAGGTCGCCAATCTCACCTCCACCCAGATCGGCGCCCTCTCCGCCACCGCCTTCGGCGCGCTGACCTCGACGGAAGTGCAGGCCTTCACCTCCACACAGCTCGCCGGCCTCACCGCCACGCAGATCGGCAAGCTCACCACCACCGCGATCTCGAACCTCTCCACCACCCAGGTCACCGATCTCACCTCGACGCAGGTCCGCGGCCTCACCGCGACGCAGATCGGCGGATTGTCGGCGAGCTATCTCGACGCTATCGATGCGGCCGACTTCTCCACCTCGCAGATCGCCGCCTTCAGCGCGACAAGCGTCGGCGATCTCTCCACGACCCAGGTCGCCAATCTCACCTCCACCCAGATCGGCGCCCTCTCCGCCACCGCCTTCGGCGCGCTGACCTCGACGGAAGTGCAGGCCTTCACCTCCACACAGCTCGCCGGCCTCACCGCAACGCAGATCGGCAAGCTCACCACCACCGCGATCTCGAACCTCTCCACCACCCAGGTCACCGATCTCACCTCGACGCAGGTCCGCGGCCTCACCGCGACGCAGATCGGCGGATTGTCGGCGAGCTATCTCGACGCTATCGATGCGGCCGACTTCTCCACCTCGCAGATCGCCGCCTTCAGCGCGACAAGCGTCGGCGATCTCTCCACGACCCAGGTCGCCAATCTCACCTCCACCCAGATCGGCGCCCTCTCCGCCACCGCCTTCGGCGCGCTGACCTCGACGGAAGTGCAGGCCTTCACCTCCACACAGCTCGCCGGCCTCACCGCCACGCAGATCGGCAAGCTCACCACCACCGCGATCTCGAACCTCTCCACCACCCAGGTCACCGATCTCACCTCGACGCAGGTCCGCGGCCTCACCGCGACGCAGATCGGCGGATTGTCGGCGAGCTATCTCGACGCTATCGATGCGGCCGACTTCTCCACCTCGCAGATCGCCGCCTTCAGCGCGACAAGCGTCGGCGATCTCTCCACGACCCAGGTCGCCAATCTCACCTCCACCCAGATCGGCGCCCTCTCCGCCACCGCCTTCGGCGCGCTGACCTCGACGGAAGTGCAGGCCTTCACCTCCACACAGCTCGCCGGCCTCACCGCAACGCAGATCGGCAAGCTCACCACCACCGCGATCTCGAACCTCTCCACCACCCAGGTCACCGATCTCACCTCGACGCAGGTGCGCGGCCTCACGGCGACGCAGCTGGATGGGCTGTCGGCGAGCTATCTGGATGCGATCGACGCCGGCGATTTCTCGACGAGCCAGATCGGCGGCCTGGATTCGACCGCAGTCGGCAATCTCACCTCGACCCAAGTCGGGGCGCTGACGGCGGCGCAGATCGGCGCGCTTTCCGCGGCGGCGATCAACTCGCTGACCACCACCGAGATCGACGCTCTGAGCAGCGCTCAGGTCGCCGGCCTCACCCGGACGCAGATCGGAGCGCTCAGCACGACCAACTTCAGCGCTCTGAGCAGCACGACGGGCATTCCGGCGCTCACGACGACGGCGATCGCCGGCATAACGACGACGGATATCGCCGCTTTGTCCACGACCCAAGGCAACGCCTTCACGACAACCCAGATTCAGGCAATGTCCGTGGATCAAGCTATCGCGCTCGTGTCTCTCATCGGCTGACGGCGAGGGGCGCGAGACGCGGTGACCTTCGTCACCCGTCCGCAACGACGCTCCGGGCGGCATCGCCCGGGCGCCGCCCTCTCGAATGGACGTCGACATGACCACGCAGCCGAACGAATCGGAGACCGCCCTCGCGCTGTTCCAGGCAGCGATCGAAAAATCCTACTCGCGCAAGCTGACCATCGCCGATCTGTTCACCGCCGCCGCGCAATTGAAAGCGCTGGGGCTCGATCGGCGGGCGGCCGAGCTCTACAAGCATTGGATCGCCTTCAACGCCGACGATCCCGTCGTCTATGCGGCCTATTTCAACTATGCGACGGCTTTGGCCGACTCGGGCGATCGCCCGGGCGCGATCAATGCGCTGCGCGAGGCGATCCGCATTCAGCCGGATTTCCAGCCGCCCTATATCAATCTCGGGCGGCTGCTCGAGGATTCCGGCCTCGTCGGCGCGGCGGTCGCGCAATGGATGGCGCTCGTCGAGCGGACCGCCGCCGTCAATGGCGAGTCGGTGGCTCACAAGCTCAGCGCGCTGCAGCAGACCGGGCGTGTGCTGGAGAGCCTCAATAAGGACGAGGCGGCGGAAGACGCGCTGCGGCAAATTCTGGAGATCGATCCCAAGCGGCAGGAGGTCGTGCAGCATTGGATCGCGCTACGCCAGCGCCAATGCAAATGGCCGGTCGTGCAGCCCTCCGAGCGCGTGAGCCTCGCCGATCTCGCCAATGGCATTTCGTCACTGTCGCTCGCCAATCATTCCGACGATCCGATGTTCCAACTCGCCAAGGCGCATCATTACGAGAAGCGCTCCATCGGCCGGCCCAAACGCGGCCTTTGCCCCGCAGAGCCGAAGCGGGCGCGCGAGCAGCGGTTGCGCATCGGCTATGTCTCCTCCGATCTGCGCGAGCATGCGGTCGGCTTCGCCATGACCGATGTTCTCGAGTCGCATGATCGCGCGCATTTCGAGATCTACGCCTATTATTGCGGGATCGCGCGCAATGATCCGACGCGCGAGCGCATCGCCGCCGCCATCGACCGCTGGACCGACATCAACGGAATGGACGACGAGACGGCGGCGAAAAAAATCGCCGAGGACGAGATCGACATTCTCGTCGATCTCAACGGCTACACCAAGGATGCGCGCACCAAGGTGTTCTCGCTGCGGCCGGCGCCGATCATCGTCAACTGGTTCGGCTTCCCCGGCACGATGGGCAGCCCCTATCATCATTACATCATCGCCGATCCGGTGATCATTCCCGAAGGCGCGGAGCTCTACTACTCGGAGAAGGTGGCGCGGCTCGCCTGCTACCAGCCCAATGATCGCAAGCGCGTCGTCGCGCCGCAACGCCCGACGCGCGCCGAGGCGGGATTGCCGGAGGACGCCTTCGTCTATTGCTCGCTCAACGGCATGCAGAAACTCACCGCCCTCACCTTCGATCGCTGGGCGCGCATTCTGACGGCGGTTCCGGGAAGCGTGCTGTGGCTGCTGACCGGCACGGAGCAGACCAACGCCCGCGTGCGCGAGGAGGCGAAAGCGCGCGGCGTCGCGCCGGAGCGGATCATCTTCGCCGAGAAGATGGCCAATCCCCATCATTTGGCGCGCTATCCGCTCGCCGATCTCTTCCTCGACAATTTCCCCTATGGCGCCCATACGACGGCGGCGGACTCGCTGTGGATGGGCGTGCCGATCGTCACCTATCCCGGCCGCAGCTTCGCCTCGCGCGTCTGCGCCAGCCTGGTGCGTGCGGCGGGCGTCGGCGAGCTCGCCTGCGCCAGCGCGGAGGATTATGTCGCGCTCGCGATAGAGCTCGGCAAGGACAGGCGTAAGCTCGCGGGCCTGCGGGACCGGCTCGCCAATGTGCGCGAGACGTCGCTGCTCTTCGACACGCCGCGGCTCGTCGGCGATTTGGAGCAGCTCTATCGCGACATGTGGCGCGACTATGAGAATGGCGAACTGCCGCGGCCGGATCTGCGCAATCTCGATATTTATCACGAGATCGGGCTCGATCTCGATCTCGAGAAGATCGAGCTGCTGAGCGACGCCGATTATCGCGCGCTCTATCAGCGCAAGCTGGCGGAGTGGGACGCCGCCTATCCGATAGAGCCCGACGCGCGCATGTGGCGGCCGCGCTGAGCGCGCGGCCGTGTCTCCCCGCTCACTCGGCGAGCATTCGCTTCAACAGCTCGATGACCTCGGACAGGCTCTTGTCCTTGGAGGCGAGCTCCTCGACCTTGCGCACGGCGTGCAGCACGGTCGTGTGGTCGCGTCCGCCGAAGCGACGGCCGATCTCCGGCAGCGAGCGCAGCGTCAGCACCTTGGACAGATACATGGCGATCTGCCGCGGGCGCACGACATTGGCGGTGCGGCGCGAGGAGAGAATATCCGCGCGCGAGATATTGTAGTGGCTGGCGACGAGCTTTTGAATGTCGTCGATCTTGACGCGCTTGGGCTCGGCGCTGCGCACGAGATCGCGAATGGCGTTCTCCGCCGTCTCGACGCAGAGCGGCGCGCCGTTCAGCGTCGAATGGGCGAGCAGGCGATTGACGGCGCCTTCGAGATCGCGGCCATTGGTGACGATGGTCTTGGCGATATAGGACATGACCGCCGGCGGCACATGGAAATTGGGCTGCGCCTCCTGCGCGGCGGCGATGCGCGCCTCCAAAATCTTCATACGCAATTCTTCGTCGAGCGGGCCGATATCGACGCAGAGCCCGCCCTTGAAGCGCGACAGCACGCGCTCGTCGAGAGTCTCGAGGTCGGAGGGCGGGCGATCGGCGGCGACGACCACCTGCTTGCCGGCGTCGATGAGCGAGTTCAGCGTGTGGCAGAACTCCTGCTGAATGGACTTGCCCTGCAGAAATTGCACATCGTCGATGATCAGCACGTCGATGTTGCGCAGCCGCTCCTTGAAGGCGATCGAATTCTGCTGCGACAGAGCGGAGACGAAGCCGCTCATGAACTTCTCGGCGGTGAGATAGAGCACGCGGCGCTTATTGTCATTGGCCGAGCGCGCCACCGCCTGCAGAAGATGCGTCTTGCCGAGTCCGACGGCCGCATGGGTGTAGAGCGGATTGAACAGCGGATGCTCGCCGGGACGGGCGTCGGCGACGCGACAGGCGGCCGCATAGGCGAGCTGGTTGGAGGGGCCGACGAGAAAGGTGGAGAAAGACAGACGACGATCGAGCGGCGAGCCGCCGAAAGACTCGCCGTCGCCGCGCGCCGCGTGGCGCATCGGCGCCTTGGCGGGCGGCGCTTCCACGCGCTCGACGACATGGGCGGCGGACGCCGGCGGCGCCTTCTCGACAACGGCGCCGGAAACGGTTTCCGCGTCACGAGCGCGCGGACGGCGCGTCGGCGAGCGCACGTCGATCACGATCTGCTCGAGCGAGGTGAATTCGGCGCACAGCCGCGTGCGGATGCGATCCGCATAGTGAGACTGAATCCAGCTCTTCAAGAATTTCGTCGGCACCGTCAGCAGCGCCGCGCCGTCCTTCAGACCTTCGAGCTCCAACCGCGCGAACCAGGAACTATAGACCGCCTCGCCGAGCTCGGCGCGCAGCCGCCCGCGCACGCGCTCCCATTTCTGCCGGGCTTCCGCCGACAGCTCGCTGGAATTCGACTGGTCATCGCTATTATCGGACATGGCTTTCTTTCGCGCTGAAGACGAGTCGAGGCGCGGCGCCGCGACAGCGTCGTCATAGTGAAGCGGATAAATGGTCGGTTTCGATCGATAGGCGCGATCGACGCTCTAGAGGACGCTTACGGCCGGCTCGGAGGACCCACGGAATTTTCGCCGAGGTCGAAGGGACTCCGTCCGTCCTTTCGACTGCGACCGCGCGACTCGCAGCGAGGCGCTGCGTCGTCGTTCGGTCTCGTGTCGGCTCGCCGCCCAAAAGCCATCACATCACCCCTACATCCGCGATGAGCGAAAGCCCGTCGCGGTCTTGATAATCGATCTGAAGATACGCAGACAGAAACGCACCTAGCGGCTATCGGCCGATGCATTCGTGGTGTGGTCGACGCATTCGTGGAACGCGTCGGGCAGTCCATCGCAGAGAAGGTGTCACCCGGAGGCTTACATGCGTCTACTCACCCATCCAAGCGACGGCCGCTCCTCAGCGCCACGCCACATTTCGAACCTACACGCCCGCTTTTGCGCACGCAACGATGGTCGAGCCGCAGAATGCGCGGAACGTCGCCGCATCGCCGCCGCAGTCACGCTCTTTGCCTGGATAAAGTCATGATTCGTCGCTCATAAAAATTTACGACGGCGGGAGGCGTGACGCAGCGATCTTCGTATTGTTACAGCACGCGCGTTGACGAACGGGGCCTGTCAAGCCCGGCAAGCGCTGGCGACGCGGCGGGCCTTTAACGCAATTAACTGTTTTTAAACCATGTACTCTGCGCACAAGAAAAGCGTGTGAAAAAAAAACCGCACACTAAGAAGACTAGCGGAGTCGGTTTGCCCGCGCGTCGAAATATTACGCAGAACGCAAAAAAGCCCGGCTGAGCCGGGCTTTCGAAACACGCCGTTTGCGCAAGAAAAGATCAGGCCGAAAGAGCCTTCACGCGCGCCGTGAGACGCGAGACTTTGCGCGATGCGGTGTTCTTGTGAATGACGCCATGCTGCGCGGCGCGCATCACGACCGGCGCAACGCTCTTGAGCACGGCGGCGGCCGTCGTGGCGTCGCCGCTGGCGATCGCCTCCTCGACCTTGCGGACCTGCGTGCGCAGCTGGCTGCGACGCGCGCGGTTGACGGCCGTGCGCCGGGCGATCTTGCGGACGGCCTTTTTGGCCGAGCTGGTGTTGGCCATCTTTTTTCCTTCGACGGTCGAGGCGTGAGGCGGGGTCGCCGCCCAAAAAAGCAAAGCGGCCGCGAAATCGCGGCCAGTTCGCCGGCCTTATACGCGGGCCGGCGTCGTTTCGTCAATGGCAGGGCCGAAGCGGCGCGTTCAACGATGCTCGAAACGCGGCGGCCGCTTCTCGATGAAGGCGGTCATGCCCTCCTTCTGATCCTGCGTCGCGAACAGCGAATAGAACAATCTCCGCTCGAAACGCACGCCTTCCGAGAGCGGCGTCTCATAGGCGCGCTCGACGGCCTCCTTGGCCATCAGCACGGCCGGCAGCGACAGAGCGGCGATCGTCCGCGCGCTCTTCAGCGCCTCTTCCAGCAGCTTGTCCGCAGGCACGATTCGGGCGACGAGGCCGCAGCGCTCGGCCTCCTCCGCGCCCATGAGCCGGCCGGTGAGCACCAGCTCCATCGCCTTGGATTTGCCGATGGAGCGCACCAGCCGCTGGGTGCCGCCGGAGCCGGGAATGACGCCCAGCTTGATCTCGGGCTGGCCGAATTTGGCGGTGTCGGCGGCCAGGATGAAGTCGCACATCATGGCCAGCTCGCAGCCGCCGCCCAGAGCATAGCCGGCGACGGCGGCGATGACGGGCTTGCGCGCGCGCGCCACGCCGTCCCAACGCGCCAGGAAATCGTCGAGATAGGCTTCGGCGACGGTCTTGTCGCGCAGCTCCTTAATGTCGGCGCCGGCGGCGAAAGCCTCCGCCGAGCCGGTCAGCACCACGCAGCCGATTTGAGGGTCCGCCTCGAAATGGGCCAGAGCGTCGGCGATCTCGCCGATCAGCCGCTCATTCAGCGCATTGAGCGCGTGCGGCCGGTTGAGCCGCAGCAGCGCGACGCGATCATGCGTCTCGATCTCGATCGTCTCGTAATCCAAGGCCGCCTCCTGCTTTCCGCTATCATGCGCCTATCAAATTTCGAAGTCGCCCTCATTCGCCTCGCTCTCGCCGAGGCCCGCGGCGACCGCGCGCCCATGCAGCTCGTCCAGCGTGATCGTATCGAGCTTGGCGAGCGCCTGGCGCTCCGCCTCCGCGAAGACGGGGTCGACCGCGAGCGTCAGCAGAGGCGGCGTCTCGCCGTCCTGCGCGCCCTCCTCCGCGCGCAGAGCGACGCGCACGATCTCGCCCACATTGAGGCGGCGGCGCTCACGCGCCAGCTCATAGCCGCCGGCCGGGCCGCGCACGCTCTTCAAAATGCCGGCGCGCACCATGGCCTGCAGCATGCTCTCGAGATGTCGCGGCGGCAGATCGTGACGCGCCGCCAGCGCACGCGACGACACCGGCCGCGACCGCGCATGCAAAGCGATGTCGAGCGCCGCCAGCACGGCGAGACGCGCGGGACGCGGCAGCAGGCTCATGCGTCCCCGCCCTCGCTCGCCCCCGTGGAGCCGAAGCCGCCGTCGCCGCGCGCCGTCTCCTCCAGCGCTTCCATCGTCTCGATCAGCTCGACATGCTCGTAGCGCGCCACCACGAGCTGCGCGATGCGCATTCCGCGCGAGATCTCGAATGGATGCGTCCCGAAGTTGACCAGCAGAACCTTCACCTCGCCGCGATAATCGCTATCGATGGTGCCGGGCGCATTGAGCACGCTGACGCCGAATTCCAGCGCCAGGCCGGAGCGCGGCCGCACCTGCGCCTCAAAGCCCGGCGGCAGCGCCAGCGAGAGGCCCGTCGGCACAAGATCGCGCGCGCCGGGCTTTAGCACCAGCTTGCCGCCGGGCGCGATCGCCGCGCGAAGGTCGAGCCCCGCCGCGCCCGCGCTGGCGTAGGCGGGAAGCGGCAGGCCTTCGCCATGCGACAGGCGGCGGATGGCGATCTTGGTCACGGCGTCTCTCCCAGAGTTTCGGCGATATGCGCGATGAGCCGCGCCGCGACCTCGGTCTTGTCCAAGCGCGGCCAGGAGGCGACGCCGGCGCGCGAGACGAGGTGAACCTCATTGCTGTCCGCGCCGAAGACGCCGACGCCGACGTCATTGGCGACGATGAGATCGCAACCCTTGCGCGCCAGCTTCTCCTGCGCATGGAGGAGCACGTCGCGCGTTTCCGCCGCGAAGCCGACGACCAGCGCCGGCCGCCCCTCGCGCCTCTGCGCGACGCTGGCGAGAATATCGGGATTCTCGCGCAGAACGAGCGTCGGCGGCGCGCGCGAGGCGCCCTTCTTGATCTTGTCGGCGGAGGGCTCGACGCGCCAATCGGCGACGGCCGCGGCGCCGATGAAAATATCCGCCGGCAGAGCCGCCTCCACCGCCTCGAGCATTTGCTGCGCCGTCTCGACATGGCGCGTGGCGACGCCTGTCGGATCGGCGATCTCGACCGGGCCGCTGACCAGAGTGACGCGCGCGCCGGCCTGCGCCGCGGCCGCAGCGATGGCGTGGCCCTGCTTGCCGGAGGAGCGGTTGGAGAGAAAGCGCGCCGGATCGATCGGCTCGCGCGTCGGCCCGGAGGTGACGAGCACATGGCGCCCGGCGAGCGGCCCCCGCCCTGCCAAGGAAAGCGGCAGAACCGTGTCCCCGCGTAGCGCCGTCTCTAAGGCGGCGACGATGGCGAGCGGCTCCGCCATGCGGCCGGGGCCATATTCGCCGCAGGCCATCTCGCCATCGTCCGGCCCGACGAAGAGCGCGCCGTCGCCACGCAAGGTCGCGACATTGCGCTGCGTCGCCGGATGCAGCCACATGCGCAGATTCATCGCCGGCGCCAGCAGCGCCCTTTTGTCGGTGGCGAGCAGCAGCGTCGTCGCCAGATCATCGGCGAGCCCCTGCGCCATGCGCGCCAGGAGATGCGCCGTCGCCGGCGCGACCACGACGAGATCGGCCTCCCGCGAGAGCCGGATATGGCCCATCTCCTGCTCGTCGGTGAGCGAGAAGAGGTCCTCGTAGACGCGCTCGCCGGAGAGGCTGGCGAAGGACAGCGGCGTGACGAAACGCGCCGCCGCCGCGGTGAGCACGACGCGCACGAAGGCGCCGCGCTCGCGCAGCCGGCGCACCAGCTCGAGCGACTTATAAGCGGCGACGCCGCCGCCGACGACGAGCAGAATGCGTTTGCCCGAGAGGCTCTGCGGATCGGAAGAAACCAAGCGACGGCTCCGCTGCTGTGAGAGGCGAAGAGAATACTCTTTTTCGCGGCGACCCGGAAAGAGCGCGGCTTTCTCCCCTCCTTCAGGGAAGGTCGGACCGGGCGACGGTTCGGGGTGGGGTCGCGGCCCTGCCCGATCGCCCTCGGAAGCCGTATCCCCTTGCGGCGCCATGGTCTATATTCGCGCCCGCAGGAATGAGGGAAGGGATGTCGGACTATTTGGACAAGGTGAATCGCATTCCGATCTCGGCCGATCTGCTCGGCGAGGTCATGGACATGCTGCGCGCGCTGCCCGTCGAGGAGCGCTGGGCCTCGGGCTCCCGCTCGTCCCGGCTCTATGAGATGCTGGAGCGCCGCGGGCTGACCGACACGGCCGATATCGTCGCCGTCGCCATAGACCTGCGCGTGACCGCCCTGCTGCGCCTGCAGAGCCTCGATGCGCTGCGCGGCTGGACGACCCCAGGCGGCGGGCTCCGCGCCAGCCTCGTCCACCCCGATCTGCTGAAAGCCGCCGCCGCCGAGCCGCTCATAGAGGAGGCGGGCGGCGAGGCGAGCTTCGACGTGGCGAGCTTCCGTCTGCGGCTGCTGGCGGGGGCGGAGGTTTATGGGCGGGCGTGAGGGCCGATCAATGCTGCCGAGGCTCGGTCAGGCCGTCGCGAGCCGTTCCCATTCCTTCTCGAAGTCGGCGCGGTAGCGCGCGCCCTCCTCATCGGGCAGGTAATGCGTCATGTCGGGGAAAATCTTTTCGTAGAGCGCGCGCTGCGAGAAATCCCAGACCATTTTCTCCTCGGCGCGCATTTCCGCGAGTATGCGCTCGAGACGACGGCGCACCTTGTCCGGATCAGGCCGATATTGCGGCTCCGGGACGGCGAAGAGATCGCCTTGCTCGGACGGGCTCGACGCCTGCGAAAGCTTCGCCATTCGGATTCTCCTTCTTTCGGAGACTCATACTTTTCTCGGCTTGCGCGCGCGAGGCGCCGGCGCGGGCTTTCCACCGGTTTCGGCGTCTGGAAAGGCCGCGAGATAGGCGCGGTCGATCGCCGCCATCTGGTCGATGGTGAAGGAGAGCGCGTCGCAGATGCGCTCGACCTGCCGTATCTCGTCCAGCGAGAGCGTGCGACCCTTGCGGGATTTGAGATATTTGTCGATCACCTGATAGCCGCCGATATGGAAATTCCAAACCTCCTCCGGCACGGGGCGGAAGCTCTGGCGGCCATTGATCGCGACCGCTTTCTCCGCCTCGCTGTAGCGGACGAACTCGACCGCATCCTCGCCCTTGCCGACGAGCTGGCCGAGCTTGCGGCGGGGCAGGTCGCGCAGGAGATGGACCTGGACGAGCGCCCAGCCGAGGGCGGAGAGCGCTTCGAAATGGACCGCCTTCTCTGGAAAAGGGATGCGGGGGAAGTCGAGACGGAGGAATTCGGCGTAGCGCGTGCGGTACGTCGGGGCGTGTAGAACGGCGTAGATGTAGCCGAGAATTTCCTCGGGAGAGTAATGGTGTCGGTAGCGGGCGTCGAGGTCGTCCCGGAAGTCGGGCTTAAAGTTTTCTACGCCTGTTTTCGCATCATTAGCTTTGTAAAGCGGAAACAAAAATCCATTGTTTGAAGTCTCTGGAGACATACAGATCACTTCAGAAATGTGCTCTGTTATTTGGACGTGCCGAAAATTCTCTCCCTTTGTCAATCTTGAAGTTATTAGAGCCAAATTGGATATCTGGCGCATATGCCGCATGGCTTCGGCGCGAGGGCGGCAGTGAAACCCGTTGGATTTACCCGTATAAAACGTCCATCGAACATCGAATGGGCGATAAAGGATATGAACAATGTGCTTTTCCTTTTCAGTTGCCGACCTAATATCCTGCTGCGCCCACATTACTTTCCAATCTTCTGCATCCGTGCCGAGGCGATATGTTTCCCTAGCGTCTTCTGTCTCACGTGAAGAAAAATCGTCGATTGTCTGTAGAAGTTCCTTCCTTTGAAAGTGAATCGTAAGAGCATCGCGCGCGGTGGCAACGCCCACACTTGCCGTCTCAAAAATTTCTCGAACTGAGGTAAAGCATTCATATTGGGTTCGAATTTCCGCATTCTGATAAGCGAATAGATAGGACTCGCATGTTGGATGCAACCTACTCAGGTGAGCGCTTTCAAGTGTTCCAATAGCCAGCGCCGAATATTTTTCTAGCCGCGTCCCCCAAATATCGGAACGCCAGATGCCACGCTCCATACCTGACCTTTTAATGAAGAAACTTAAAGCGACACCCTTTTGAATATCGAAGACATTTTCGTTCCGAGCGCCGCCCGGGGGTAGCTCTTTCGGCTTTATACTACCGTGTAGATCAATTACTATAATTCGATTGAAGCTCCGCATTAAACTCTGCCGCATCCCGCGGAAGGTGGGATTGTCGAGCCAAGAGTGATTGGTAATTATCCCGACGACTCCTTCATCAACGGCGTCCATCTTCGCTTGCGCAAATCGTATGAACTTCACATAATCGTCGTTTAGCCACTTGAGATTGCGCTCTCCGAGGGGCTTTTTGAACTCACGACCATCCGCATCCGCCTCAATAGTGAACTTATATGAATTTATTTCCTGGCTGATCCAAGCGCCTTTGTTTCTGGAGTGGCCCGAATAGGGTGGATTTCCGGTAATCACCAAAATTTTCTGATCCTTCACTTGCTGCGCTGCCTTCACCTCTTCGGTGATGGCGGGAAGGAGAAGATTGGCCTGCGGCTCCACCGGCTCCAGCGTATTGGTCAAAAACACCTGCAGCCGCTCGTCGGCGTGCAGCTCGTGCCCCTTGTCCTTGAGATATTGCGATAGCTTCAAATGCGCGATCGTATAGGGAGCGATCAGATATTCGAAGCCGAAGATATTGCGCAGAATATGCTCGCGGACGACCTTCTTCGCCTTGCCGACGTCGGCGCCGCCGATCGTTTCGAAGATGCGCTCGAACACTTCGAGCAGAAACGTCCCCGTGCCGCAGGCGAAGTCCAGCACGGTCACGCGCTCGTGATCGGCGAGGCCGTCGGCGATGCCGAACTCGCTCTTCAAAATATCGTCGACCGCGCGGACGATGAAATTCACGATCGGCGGCGGCGTGTAATAGACGCCGCGCGCCTTGCGCGTCTCCTTGTCATAGGCTTTGAGGAAGTCCTCGTAAAAATAGATGAAAGGATCGCGCTCGAAGAGCCGATGCTCCTCCTCGTCCTGCGCGCGGACCTTGCGGCTGATCGCCTTGCGCCGCCGGAACGACAGATCGGAATGAACGGCGGTTAGATCGAGCCCGTTGACGATGGAGAGGATTTCATCGACGACCCAGCGGGCCTCCTCATATTCCGCCTCGTTCATCTCCTCGAGGAAGCGCACCAGCTCCCGTATCAGCCGGAAGGAGCCGGGAATGAAGCGCCGAACATTCTCCAGCGTGACCTTCTCATTCGCATCGGCGTTGAGCCGCGCGAGAAACAGGCCATAGGCGAGCATTTGCGCGAAAGCGTCGGCGAATTCCTTCAGCTCCAATTCGTGGAACACCTGCTGACGGAACACTTCATAGAGCGCGTGGAGCCGGCCTTCCCTGTGCTCCTTCGACTGTCGAAGCAGCTCCTCCTCGAGAAAGTCGCGCAGCAGCCGCGCGCGCGTCGCCAGCTCTATCGCGAGCTGCTCGGAGTGGGCCACGCCCTGCGGAGCGGTGGAGAAGAAGGCCGAGAGGAGCTTGCCGACCTCGGCCGCCTTTTGCGGATCGACGCGAAGCTTGCGGCTCTCGAGATCGGACGGAAAGGCGAGAACCGCGCGGGCGCGCAGCTTGGCGGTCTTGTCGATCCAGAGAAATTGGAGATAGTCCGAAACGATGATGTTGTCCGAGAGCTTGCAATAGCGCTTGATCTGGTCGGTCTTCAGGATTTTGTCGAGGTTCTCGCCGATCTCCTTGACCTCGACATAGCCGAGGATCATCCCGGCGCGGGCGACCATGAAATCCGGCCGCCCCTGCTCGCCGCCCTTCGTCTCCTGATGGACCTTCAGACCCCTTTGCGACGCCTCATGGGCGAAGCGCTCGAGCAAGGCTTCGAGGGCCGAGCGTCCGGTAAATTCGGTCTGCTTCTCGAGTGGGGTCTCGCGCAATTTTTTCAGGTAATCGTCGAATCGGGTGTCCATTGCTCCTCCGCGTGGGCAATAAAGCCGCTTTTCGGGAGGGTGTGAAGCCGATCGCCCCCCTCCCCCGCTAGCCCTCCGCCCCCCGCCGTGGCAAAGCGTCCCGCATGACGTCCGGCCCCTCCCCCGCGATTCTCGCCCCCATGGCGCAGCGGCTGCAGCTCGCCGATTATCGCTCCTATGCTGCGCTGGATTGCGCGATAGAGGCGCCGCTGGTGGCGCTCACCGGCGAGAATGGGGCCGGCAAGACCAATATTCTCGAGGCGCTGTCGCTGTTCTCGGCCGGGCGCGGGCTGCGCGGGGCCGAGCTTTCCGATTGCGCGCGGCGGCAGGGCTCCGGCGGTTTCGCCGTCTCGATCGAGCTTTCCGCCGATGGCGTCGTCACGCAGCTCGGCCATGGGCTGGAGCCGGCCAGCGGCGAGCAGAGCGCGGCGCGGCGCTTTCGCATCGACAGGGCGCCGGTCTCCTCCGCCCGCGCTTTCGCCGATCATCTGCGCCCGCTGTGGCTCACCCCCGCGATGGACGGGCTGTTCGCCGGGCCAGCGGGCGATCGGCGGCGCTTTCTGGATCGGCTGGCGCTCAGCCTCGACGCCGAGCATGGCGCGCGCGCGGCCAAGCTCGAGCGCGCTCTGCGCAATCGCAACCGCCTGCTCGCCGAGGAGACCGCCGACGCCCGCTGGCTGGACGCCGCCGAGCGCGAGATCGCCGCGCTCGGCGTCGCCGTCGCCGCGGCGCGGGGCGAGACCGTGCTGCGGCTGCGCGCGCTCATCGCGAGAGAGCGCGACGACAGCTCGCCCTTTCCCTGGGCCGAGGTTTCGATAGAGGGGGAGCTGGAGCGCATGATCGGCGAGGAGCCCGCGCTGCAGGTGGAGGATCGCTATCGCGCGCGCCTCGCCGCCGCACGCCGCCGCGACGCCGCCGCCGGCCGCACGCTGGAAGGCCCGCAGGCGAGCGATCTATCCGTGCGCCACGGCCCAAAGGACGAGGCGGCGCGCGCCTGCTCCACCGGCGAGCAGAAGGCGCTGCTGGCCGGTCTCGTTCTCGCCCATGCGAGGCTGGTGGCGGCGACCACAGGCCGCGCGCCGCTGCTGCTGCTGGACGAGGTGGCGGCGCATTTCGATCCGCTGCGCCGCGAGGCGCTCTACGCCGAGCTTGCGCGCATCGGCGGGCAAGTGTGGATGACGGGCGCCGACCCTGACGTGTTCGCCACGCTCGGCGGCCGCGCGCAGCTGCTGCGCGTCTTTCCTGGGCGCATCGAGAGCGCGATGTGAGTCTTTCGCGAAGCTCCCAAAAAAGGCCGCATTCGAGGCCCTGAACAGACGCGCCCCGGTCCCTAGAGCGCTATCCGATCCAATTGGATCGGATAGCGCTCTAAACTTCTCTCGTTAGGCGCGAATTCTGATCGATCGAACGATTCCGTTCGATCGGAAAGCGCGCTAGAGTCCGGGGGAAAACGTAGCCGCCGAACCATCGAAGAAGCGCATGCGCGAGCCGAATGAAATCGATTTTTGGCGCGGCTTCGCTCTCGTCACCATTTTCATCAATCATATTCCGGGGATTTTTTTCGAGCGCTTCACCTTCCGCAATGTGGCGATCTCCGATTCGGCGGAGCTGTTCGTTTTTCTCGCCGGCTGGGCGCTGCGCAAGCTGGTGGACGGGCCGGCGCGGACGCTCTCGGCGCGCTATCTGATCCTGCGGCTCGAGGGGCGCGCCTTCACCGTCTATCTGGCGCAGCTCGTGATCGCGCAATTGGCCGTCGCGCTGCAGGCCGGCGCCTCGCTGCTGCTGGACGCGCCCTTTCTGCTGGACTGGAACAACGCCTCGGGCATTTTCACCGATCCGGTGCGCGCCAATCTCGGCCTCGTGCTGCTGACCTTTCAGCTCGGCTATTTCGACATTCTGCCGCTCTATGTCGTGCTGATGCTGGCCTCGCCGCTGATCGCCCTCTCATATCGCCATGCGCGAGCGCTGCTGCTGCCGGCCTCGCTCGCCATCTGGGCCTATGCGCTGGCCTTCGGCGTCAATTTCCCGACGTGGCCGGTGGAGGGCGCCTGGTTCTTCGATCCGCTGGCCTGGCAGCTCGTCTTCGTGCTCGGCTTTCTGCTCGCCGGCGAGGATGGAATCGGCGGCCTCGTTCGCCGCTATCGCAAGCCTCTGTGGTGGGCGGCGCTGCCGCTCGTGCTGCTCGGCGTCGTTGCGGCGCGGACGGAATTCGATCCCTCGCCGATCGCTCTGCCGGAGCCCAAGCTGTTCTTCGTCTTCGACAAGACCTTTCTCTCGCCGGCGCGGCTGCTCTCCAATCTGGCCATTGTCGCGGTCTTCGCGGGCGCTTTTGCCGCGATCTCGCGAGGCGTTCCGCGCATCGCGGATTTTCTTTCTGCGCTCGGCCGCAATTCGCTCAATGTATTCTGCGCCGGGTCGCTGCTGAGCCTCGCCGGGCAGATCTTCCGCTTCGCCTATAGCGGGGATGTTGTAAGCGACGCTTTTATCGTTATGTTCGGCATCGCTGCGATGGGGGCGACCGCATGGGCTTCGGAATGGCGCGAAAGGTTGCGGGCAAAATCGGCGCGGGCTCCGGCGTAGCGCTGGCGCTCGCGGCGTCGCTCGCCTGCGCGCAAGAACGCGCGCCAGACTCCGCGCCGCCGGAGGCCGCGCCGCCGCTCAGTCCCGCCTGCGAGGCGCCGGCGGGCGACATAGCCGCGCCCGCCATGCTGCCGCATTTCGCGAAGGCGCTGCGCGACCGCAAATCGGCGCGCATTCTCGCCATCGGCTCCTCCTCCACTTCCGGCGTCGGCGCCTCCTCGGACGCCAAAAGCTATCCGGCTCAGCTCGAGGCCATTCTCGAGGGCGCGCTGAAAGGCGTCGATGTGGTCGTCGAAAATCGCGGCGTCGCCGGCGAAGTGGCGGCCGTCACCGCCGAGCGCATCAAGAGCGAGGTAGCGCGGGAGAAGCCCGATCTCCTGCTCTGGCAGCTCGGCACCAATGACGCGCTGGTGCGCATCGCGCCGGACGAGTTCGAGAATACGGTGCGCTCGACGATACGCTGGCTGAAGGCCAATGAGATCGACGTCGTTCTCGTCGGCCTGCAATATAGCTCGCGCTTCTCGCGAGACGAGGAATATTTCGCGATCCGAAATGCGCTGCAGCGCGTGGCGACGGCGGAGAACGTCGCCTATGTGCGCCGCTATGACGCGATGCGCTTCATCGCGCAGAACCACGCCAATCTGCAAATGATGGCGCGCGACAATTTCCACCTCAACGATCTCGGCTATCAATGCATGGCCGAGCATATCGCGCGCGCGGTGATCGTCGGCGTGTTCGCCAAGCGGCGCCCGAGCGGGAATTGACGCTTCATCGACGGAGAGCGCATCTTTTCGACACACTCGTTTTCCCGACAGGAGGCCAAGGAAGTGGACTGGAAAGCGTTCTTCTGTAAGCTTTTGGGCAGCGCGCGCTTCGAAGGCGAGCTCGTGAAGAGAATTGATATCAGCAAAGCGCCATTCTGCATCACTTTAGAATGCCGCCAAAATGAAGATGGGATTTTTGGCGTGCTGAATATCAGCGGAGCTGGAAGCGTGGATGAATTCTACCTCGATAAGAATTCTATCGCACGATTGGCTGCCGGGCTTTCGGACGTAGGATTGGGTCGAGGCGAGACGCTCCGTTAACACGCAAAATCACGACAATCGGCTATCCCCGCATAATGGAGCATTTGGCGCGCATGTCGGCGCCCGGCGAAAGCCGCCGCGCCGACTTTGCAACGAAAGCTCAGAGCCGCTTCAGCCCTTCCTCGAAGCTGATGACCTCGAAGCGCTGATCATACTTGGCCGCGCCATCGGCGAGCGTGTCGATCTTTTCGGCCGTGTCATATTTCTTCATCTTCGTCTTATCGAGATAGAGAAGCTCGATCAGCTCATTGTAGACGGAGGTGTCGTCGATCGGCAGAACATAGAGCGGCACGCCGTCTATGCTGATCTCATAGCGCGAAGCGCGGTCGAGATCGGAGACATAGATGAAATATTTGCCCTCCGGCTTCGCGCTCGCGCCGAGCGCTGCGACGAGAGCGGGAAGCTCACGATAAGAGGCGAGCGATCCGGCGAGAAACGACAGCCCCGCCTCGCCTTCCTGCGCAGTGGCGTGAACGCCTTCCAATGCGAGCAGCGGATCGAGCGTGACGGCGAATTCGCCGCGAAAGCCGAAGCGGCCGGCGTGATGCGTCGCTCCCTTGTGGCTGGGCTTCAACAGCCGGCCTTCTGCCTCCAGGCGCTGGAAGGCGGTCGTTTCGATAGACGTCATGTTCGGCTTTCGCTATCCGCCCCTTCTCGAAACATTCGAGACCGTGACGGTCGATTGAGAAGAGGCAGTCGCGACGGCGTTCGCGCCGGAGCAGGCGCGCCGAAGCGGACGCTGACGCGTCGCAGGCTCGATCATGGAAGAAAGATTAGGGGACGACTCTCGAAAGCTCGCGCGAGATCGTCCGGTCCAGAAGGCGCAGCCGCGGAACCGACAAAAATGTCGGCTTTCGATCCACGCGACGACATTTGTCGCTCCTCACCAATCCTCAAGCAACTTCCGCGCCGCCCTCACTGCTCGAGCGCGAGGCAAAGCGACGGATGCGCGCCCTCGATCGTGAGACGCTCGGCGCGATATTCAATCGTATCGCCGATACACGGAAAGGACCGATCCGTCGCCCCTCTATGCGCTGCGCCATTCGATAGGACAGATAGGCGAGCGCGACTCCAGCGACCGGGTCCACGAAATAATGCCCGCCTTCCGTCACCGTTCCCACCATCAGAGCGATATCGACGACGCATAAGAAATAGAAGGCCGGGCGCACGGTTCGCAGGCTCAGCGGCGTCAACGCGCCGACTACGGCGTGAAAGGAGGGAAAGCTCAGAAGGCCGCCGATCGCGCTGCTCTCGAGGTTCAGCGGCGCGGACTCGCGCAGACGGGTCAGATGATCGAGCGGCGTCCGACCGCCGAAGCGAAGCTCATGAAACAGAGAATCGTCGACGAGAGTGACGGCGCTCGAGGCCGGCAGGAAGGCGGCGATGACGATCGTCGCCGTGAGCGCGATCGCGAATGCGAGAAGATAGACGCGCAATTCGCCGATACGCTCGAGCGCGACCAGCAGAACCACCGGCGCGATGATCTGCATGGTCATGCTCGAATAAGCTTCCCGCAGCCACTTCGCCAACAACGGGCGATCGTCGACATAATGGGCGAAGGCCAGCCAATCGCCGCCGAGCCATCGATCGAGCGAGAGAAACAGCTCGTCCTGCAGCGGCATGGCGAGACGCTGCGTCGCATAGCTCGCGAAAATTCCAGCGAGCGACGTCGCCACGATATAGATCAGCGAATAGACGAATATCGGCGCGACGCGCGAGACGAAGCTCGGCGAGGCGAAGCGGCAATAGAGGTCGAGAGCGACGACCGCGACGACGAAAAGGCTCGGGTCCGGGAAGGATGGCAGCGTCAGCCCCGTCGCTTTTGCGCCGACATAGGCGCTCGCCATCATCGCGAGGCTGAGGCGCGCGGCAGCCGATGGAACCGCTATGAAGCGCAATCGCAAATGATCGAGACAAAGGTCGTGAAATCGGCGCGAAATATGAACAGCCTTGCAAAAGAACATAGAATGCATGCTCGAAAGCTCGCGTCTCGAAATGATTTGGAGACGCGCCGCCGAACGCGACGGAAACGCCCCTGAAATATGCCGACTCGCGCCGGCGCTCCAATGAATACTCGACTACGAAACCGCGGTTACATTTCGGTAAACGACTAATTTTATGATGATTTCCAGTAATATAGATATCTCACCAGTCTATCGGAGCGCGTCCTTTCGATTCGAGATAGCCGTTCGCCTTGGAAAAATGCCTGCAGCCGCAAAAGCCGCGCGCTCTATCGCAAAGAACGGCGTAGCACGGCGAGCACGACGCTGATGGCCAGAAGCCCCGAGCCCATGATGACGAGGGGCTGGCCCTTGGCGTCTCCTGTAACGATGAAGGCCAGCCCCATCGCCGCCAGGATGCCGCCGATCGCTCCTGTCGCGATCGGGGTCTTCATCGAGGCCCCGCTCTTCTGGAATCTTTTCTGAATCTGGCGCGTGTTTTCTTGGAGCGTGAACATATCCATCCACGATTGCGCGCAAGCGTCCGAGCATACCACGCCATTGCTCTCGACCCGCGCGCACGAGTGACACACGCCTTTTCCGCAAGATTTGCAGACGCCGACCGCGTCGACATCCGAATGTGAAAAACACTTCATGATTTCATTCCCCTAATAGACCTGAGAACCCGTTCGGCTCTTGCCGACAATACAGGAGAAGCGCTCGCTTCACCGACGCTGGCGTCGCCTCACCAGTCGATTGGCGTCCGCCCCTGCGCGACCAGATAGGCGTTCGCTTTCGAAAAATGCTTGCAGCCGAAGAAGCCGCGCGCCGACAGCGGCGAGGGATGCGCGCTCTCGAGCACGAGATGCCGCGAGCGATCGACGCCCGCGCCCTTCTGCCGCGCATAATTGCCCCAGAGCAGGAAGACGATTCCCTCGCGCTCGCGCGAGAGCGCCTGCACGGCGGCGTCGGTGAAGCGCTCCCAGCCCTTGCCCTGATGCGAGCCGGCGGCGCTGTCGCGCACGGTGAGCGTGGCGTTGAGCAGCAGCACGCCCTGTTGCGCCCAGCGCGAGAGATCCGGGTCGCGCGACACGGGCCGTCCGAGGTCGCTCTCGATCTCCTTGAAGATGTTCTGCAGCGAAGGCGGCGGCGGAATGTCGCGGCCGACCGCGAAGCACAGGCCATTGGCCTGGCCGCGGCCGTGATAGGGATCCTGGCCGAGGATCACCACTTCCACGGCGTCGAAGGGACATTCGTCGAAGGCGCGGAAAATCTGCTTGGCCGGCGGATAGACCGGACCGCGCGCATATTCCTCGCGCACGAATTGGCGCAATGCGTCGAAATAAGGCTGCTCGAACTCCGCCGCGAGGCGCAGCTTCCAGCTCTCGTCGATTTGAACGGGTTTGTTCATATCCGCCACGCTAACATGCGTTTGCGCCGGGCGAGAACCCGGCCGTGTCGCAAAAGCGCGAGAATGATGTTTCAAACATCATCTTGGCGAGATAAAACATGCCTGCTAATATATAAAGCGTGAGCATATGAGATGATCACCGCCGCTCAATTGCGCGCCGCACGGGCGCTGCTCGGCATAGATCAGAAGAAGCTGGCCGAGCTTTCCGGCGTCTCCCTGCCGACCATACAGCGCATGGAGGCGAGCGAGGGCAATGTCCGCGGCGTGATCGAGACGCTCACCAAGGTCGTCGAGGCGCTGAACGAGGCCGGCGTCGAGTTGCTCAGCGAGAACGCCCGCAGCGAGGGCGGAGGGCGCGGCGTGAGGCTGCGTCGCCCTGGTCCGCCCAAACCGACGACATAAAGGATAGATCTGCGACGACGACCGCCGACTTCGCGCCGACGATCCCGCCGCTCCTCGATCAAAGGAGCCAGTGTTGAGAGATCGACGTTTTCGCCAGCCGAGCTTCATCGAGCTGTTCACGCCCAAG
Organism: Methylosinus sp. C49; assembly: GCF_009936375.1. Taxonomy (GTDB): domain Bacteria; phylum Pseudomonadota; class Alphaproteobacteria; order Rhizobiales; family Beijerinckiaceae; genus Methylosinus. Next base: position 3,311,622 of record NZ_AP022332.1, read on the forward strand.
CTCGTCACCATTTTGCGCGAAGGCTATGGCCTCGCCGATCTGCGCGCCGACGCTATCGCCGGCCTCACGGTGGCGATCGTCGCGCTGCCGCTCTCCATGGCTTTCGCGATCGCCTCCGGGCTCAGCCCGGACCGCGGGCTCTATACGGCGATCATCGGCGGCTTTCTCGTCTCCATGCTCGGCGGCAGCCGCTTCCAGATCGGCGGGCCGGCGGGCGCCTTCATCGTTCTCGTGTTCGCCATCGTGCAGCGCGAGGGCTATGACGGGCTCGCGCTCGCCACCATGATGGCGGGCGTCATTCTCTTCGCCATCGGCCTGCTGCGCTGGGGCACCTACATAAAATACATCCCCTTTCCGGTGACGGTCGGCTTTACCGCCGGCATAGCGGTCATCATCTTCGCGAGCCAGCTCAAGGAGATTTTCGGCCTCTCCCTGGCGCAGGAGCCGGCCGCGCTCGGCCCCAAGCTCGCGGCCTTATGGGAGGCGCGCGCCACGCTGAAGCCGGCGACGATCGGCGTCTCGGCGCTGGCGCTGGCGATCATCCTCGGCCTGCGGCGCTGGCGGCCGAGCTGGCCGGGAATGCTGATCGCCGTGACAGTCTGCGCGGCGGCGACGGCGGCGCTGCATCTCGACATAGAGACGATCGGCTCGCGCTTCGGCGGCGTGCCGAGCACGCTGCCGGCGCCGGCGGTCCCGCATTTCGATCTCGCGCGGCTGCGCGCGCTGCTGCCGGACGCGCTGACCATCGCCGTGCTCGGCGCGATGGAGTCGCTGCTCTCCGCCGTCGTCGCCGACGGCATGAGCGGGCGGCGCCATCGCTCCAATTGCGAGCTCGCCGCTCAGGGCGTCGCCAATGTCGTCGCGCCGCTCTTCGGCGGCATTCCGGTGACGGGAACCATCGCCCGCACGGCGACCAATGTGCGCTCGGGCGCCAAGGGTCCGGTCTCGGGAATGCTTCATGCGCTGTTCCTGCTCGGCTTCATGCTGATCGCCGCGCCGCTGGCGGCGTATATTCCGCTCGCCTCGCTCGGCGCCGTGCTCGCCGTCGTCTCCTGGAACATGGCCGAGAAGAAGGAATTCGTCGCTCTGTTCCGCGCCTCGCGCGGCGACGCTCTGGTGCTGGTCTCGACCTTTCTGCTCACCATTTTCGAGGATCTGACCGTCGGCATAGGCGTCGGCGTGACGCTCGGCGCCTTCCTCTTCCTGCATCGCCTCGCCGAGAGCGTCGAGGTGCAGACCGGCGAGGCCTTTCTCGACGAGGATCAGGCGGATGATTACGGCGGCCATCGCCCCGCCTATGATTCCGCCGCCGCCTCCGACGCCGAGGTGATGGTCTATAAGATCAGCGGCGCGATCTTCTTCGGCGCTTCGGCGACGGTGAGCGCGGCGCTGGACGAGATCGGCCGCTACCCGCGCGTCTTCATCTTCGATTTCAGCGAGGCGCCGCTGGTGGACAGCACGGCGGCGCGGGCGCTGGAGAGCTTTGTCGCGCGATTGCGAAAGGCAGGAACCGTGGTTTGCGTCGCCGGGGCGCGGCCAGCCGTTCGACGGGCGCTGCTCTCAGCCGGGCTGCATGAGCCGGAGACGCTCTACGCCGGCACGGTCGCCGATGCGCGCCGCCGCGCCACGGCGCCGCAGCCCCCCGAAAATCAAGCCCCGAGGCTGAGCCGCGCCGCCCTCCCCGGCCGAGCGTGAGGCGCGCGGCAAGAGGTTTGCTTGGCCGTCAGCCGACCACTCACCTGCGAAGCCTCATGCCCTCAGAACCTTTTTTCCTGCCCGAATTCGGGCAGACAGACCCCGGCCTCGGCCTTCTCCGAATGGCGGCTCTACTCGCCGAGACCGATGACGATCCCGGTGAGGAGACGCTCGATCTCATGGCCGAGCAGGTCGAGAGCGGCTGCCTCGCCGGCCTCGACCCGGCCGATATCTGGCCGGAGCTGCTGCTCTCGCTCGGCGGACCGGCGCCCGGCAAGGCGTTCCGCGTGCTGCGCATCTGCGGCGCGCTGCGGGCCGTGCTGCCCGAGGTCGACGCGCTATTCGGCGTGCCGCAATTGTCGGACGGCCAGAGCGAGGTCGATCTCGGCGCCCATTTGCTGCGCTCGCTGGACGAGGCCGGACGCAGAGACGCGCCGCTCCCCGTGCGCTTCGCCCTGCTCGTCATGAATGTCGGCAAGGGGGATTCCCCGCGCGAGCATCTGCCGCATCATTACAAGCACATAGACCGCGGCGGCCCGCGCATAAACGGGATCGCCGAGCGTTTCGGCGTTCCCGCCGATTGCGTCCCGCTGGCGCTGACCGCGCTCAGCGAATGCGAGCGCGTGCATCGCGCCTCGGAAGTGCGCGCCGGCCCGGTGGCGCAAATGCTGGAGCGGCTCGGCGCCTTCGACGCGCCGGAGAGCTTCGCCCTGCTGATGGAAGTGTGCAGCTGCGATTTCACCGCCCATTCCGGGCGCCCAGGCGAAGCCTATCCCAAGGCCGTGCTGCTGGAGACGGCGCGCGACGCCTGTCTGCCGATCGAGCCCGCGACGCCCGAGGCGCGCGCCGAGGCGATCGCTCAGGCGCTGCGCTCGCAGCGCTGGTCGAGCGAGGGCTGAACGGCGCGCTCCGCCGGCTCCGGCTCGGCGCTGGCCGCAGGCAGACGCACATGGAAGGTCGCGCCGCCGCCCGGCGTCTCCGCGACGCTCAGCGCGCCGCCCTGCAGCTCGACCAGCTCGCGAACGATCGACAGGCCGAGGCCCGTGCCGGGCGTCGTCTCGTCCTTGCGCCAGAAGGGCTCGAAAATGCGGCCGCGATCGGCCTCGGCGACGCCGCTCCCGTGATCGACGACCTCGATCACGCAATCGGGCAATACGCGAACGACGACGACGCCGCCTCTGGGCTCGGCGCGCACCGCATTGGCGATGAGATTGGCGACGATGCTCTCGACGCTCCAGCGCAATCCGAGCGCGATCACATGGCGCGACGGCGCCTCGAGCCGAATGTCGCGATCGTCGCCGATCGCGATCGGCACATAATCGGCCGCGACGCCGAGCACGATATCGTGCAGATCGATCCTCTGCGGCGCGATCGGCCCGCGCTCCCGGATCTGCGCGAGCAGCAGCATCTGCTCGACGATCGTCTGCACGCGCAGGACGTCGCGCTCGATCTCGGCTTTGAGCGGCCCCTCCTCCATCTTGCCGAGGCGCGCGCGCAAAATGGTGATGGGCGTACGCAGCTCATGCGCGGAATTGGCGGAGAAGCGCCTCTGGCGCTCGACTCCTTCCCGCACGCGCTCGAAAGCCTTGTTCACCGCTTCGACGAAAGGCCGCATCTCCGACGGCGCCTCGTCGTGAGCGATGCGCTCCTTCAGCGAGTTCACGTCGATCGTCGCGATCTTCTTCGCCGCCGCGCGCATGGGCGCGAGACCGCGATGGACGACGAAGAGCGCGATGAGGCACATGGCCACCCAATTCGGAAGGAAGAACATCGCGCCGGGCAGTGTGATCGTGTAAAAGGGCAGGCGCATGAAATCTCGCCATCGATACTGCGCTCCGCCAGTTGCGACGACGACCTCGCCGACCTGCGAGTCGAGGACGAAGGACTCGCCCCTGCGCGGCGCTCCGTCCACAACGACCTGAATGGGCGATCTCGAGAGCTTGAGGCGGCCGACGCCTTCGAACGCCTCCGCTATTTCCGGCGACGATCCCGACAGCGCTTTGCCCGTGCGCGGATCGAAAGCGCCGAAACGAAAATCCGGGTGCTCGGAAATAAAATCCAGCAAGGCGTCGGTCATAGCGATCGATCCTTCCCCGCCAGCGTCCTTGCGCAACGCCGCCAGCATCATCTCCTGCACGCGCGGGCGCAGCAGCTCGTCGAGCGCCGCGACGCCTCCCGGCCGGACCAGGACCAGGACGGCGACGACGATCACAGGCGGCAGAATGATGTAGCCGAGCATGGAGCCGACGATCGCATAGGCGATCAATCGCGACGACAGCGACTCCAGCCTCGATGACGGCGGCGTCGAAGACATCGGCCTCATCGCGCCTGGTCTCACGGCCCGCGCGCTTCGCGGATGAGATAGCCGATGCCGCGCGGCGCGTGAATCTCGACGCCGGCGTCCTGCTCGTCCAAGCGATGACGCAATCGCATCGCCACCATCTTCAGCGCGCCAATGTGCTTATGCTCGTCCGAGCCGTAGATCTCTTGCAGCAGCGCCGAGAAAGTGACCGCGCGTCCGGCGCGGCGCATCAACGCGCCGAGCAGCACCAGCTCCCGCCGCGGCACGATGAGCGGAAACCCGCCGACGGAGGCGCTCTCCGAATTGAGATCGAAGGAGAGCCTGCCGACGACGACCGGCGGCGCCGGCTCGCCGCCGGGACGCCGAAGGCTGGCGCGAATGCGCGCCAGCAGCTCTTCGGTCGAGAAAGGCTTGGTCAGATAATCATCGACGCCGGCGTCGAGACCGTCCACGCGATCCTCGATCGAGCGGGCCGCCGTCACCACCAGAATGCGTATGCCGGGGCGAAGGCGCTTGGCCGTGGGGACGATCGACAGGCCATCGCCGTCGGGCAAGCGCCGGTCGAGCAGCATCACCGAATAATCGCAGGCGCCGAGCGCCTCGGGAATATCGGCCAGAGCCTGAACGCAATGGGGAGCAAAGCCGGCGCGCCGAACGCGATCGGCGATGAGCATGGAGATATCGGGTTGATCTTCGACGATCAGAATGCGCATCGAGCTGCTGTTCCATCGAGCATCGACAGGCGATGAGCGAAGGCGCGCGCGGCGTCGGCGCGCCGAACGAGCGGCTGTCGATCCATTATCGAGCGGCGGCCGCCACGCCGCAACAGGAAATCCGCCTTTGGCGCCCGGCGAGACAGACCGCGGAAAGGCGCGTCATTCGCCCGTCTGCAGCAAGGTCCCGGCGCGCCGCGCGGCGGCGAGCAGCCGCACGAAAGCGACAGCCGCAGCGCAGAACAGCGCCGCATCCAGCGCCAAGCCGTAAAACATGAGATCGAGCCGCAGCGCGTGATCGACGAGCACGGCGCGCAGCCCCTCGAACACATAGGTCGGCGGCAAGGCCCAGCAGATCGGCTGCAGCCAGCCGGGAAGAACCGAGACCGGGTAATAGACGCAGCCGAGCGGCTGAATGACGAACATCAGCGACCAGACGAGACTTTCCGCGCCCAATCCATAGCGCAGCAGCAGCCCCGACACGAACAGGCCGACGCTCCAGGCGAAGAAGATCAGAATGGCGAAAAAGGCGGCGAAAGCAAAGCCGAGCGCCCAGAGATTGAAGCCGAAGAACCAAATGGCCAGGATCGTCACCGGAACCATGCCGACCAGGAGGCGAATGAGGCTCATCGCCATCATGGAGACGACGAATTCCGCCGGCCGCAGCGGGCTCATGAAGAGATTGGCGATATTGCGGGACCACATCTCCTCGAGAAAAGAGAAAGAAAATCCCTGCTGGCCGCGAAGCAAAATGTCCCACAGCAGCACCGCGCCGATCAGCGAGCCGGCGGCGATCGTCGTCTTGTCCGCGCCCCCGAGACCGCCGGGCGCGCGCAGCAGATAGGTCTGCAGAAAGCCCCAGGTGAGCATTTGCACCGTGGGCCAATACATCATCTCCAGCATGCGCGGCATGGAGGAGCGCAGCAGATAGGAATAGCGCAAAGTCATCGCGCCGACGCGCGCGATCGAGAATTCCAAAGACGCGCTCATGCGGCGCCTCCATTGCCACGGCCGCGCGCGACGTCGAGAAACACTTCCTCGAGATTGGCGCGGCCATAGCGCGCGAGCAGCTCGGCGGGCGAGCCGTCGTCGACGAGGCTTCCCTCTTTCAGCATCATCACACGATCGCAGAGGCGCTCTACCTCCGCCATATTGTGCGAGGCGAGCAGGATCGCGCAATTGCGACGGCGGCGATAATCCTCGAGATGCCCGCGCACCCAATCGGCGGTGTCGGGATCGAGCGAGGCGGTGGGCTCGTCGAGCAGCAGCAGCTCCGGCTCGTTGATGAGCGCCTTGGCGAGCGCGACGCGCGTCTTCTGCCCAGCGGAGAGGCGCCCGCTCGGACGATCGAGAAATTCTTTCAAGGCGAGATCGGCGGCCAGCTCCTCGATCTTGTCGGCGACGCCGCGAACGCCATAGAGCCGGCCGAAGACGGTGAGATTCTGCCGCACGGTGAGACGATGCGGCATATCCACATAAGGGCTCTCGAAATTCATGCGGCCGAGCGCGTGATAGCGGTCTTTCAAAAAATCACGGCCGAAGATTTCGATTGTTCCCGTCGTCGGCTCGATGAGGCCCATGACCATGCCGATGGTCGTGGTCTTGCCGGCGCCATTGCCGCCGAGCAGACCCGTCACCGAGCCGGCGGGAAGCGCGAAGCTCAACGGCTTCACGGCCACGGTCTCGGCGTAGGTTTTGGAGACGCCGTCCACGCGAAGGACGGGAACGGTTTCGAGCGACATGGCGATGTGCGGGGTTTGGCGATATGCGGAGTTTGCGGAGGACGGGTTCTTATCGGCAAAATGCGGCGGGAAAGCAAATTCCGTCGCGCGAGCGGGAAACGCTGCGAGCGTCGCTCGTCGCAGTCCCTTCATTTGGACCGCCTATCCTGAAACTCCCCAAACGCGGGAAAGGGACGACGGACATGAATGAACAGGCCGCCGAAGAATTCGCCGAGCTCGACGAGTTGCAGACCGCGTATAAAGCCGCGATGGAGAAATGGATCGCGGCGATACGGAAGGAAGAGGCGCTCGTCGTGGTCGCGCCGCATTCCGTGGCCGAGGTCGACAAATGGGAGCAAGCGCATTTCGACGAGGACGAGGCGCGCAACATAGCCTTGGCCGCGAAAGAAGATTACGAGGACGCGCTGCGCGAGAAATTCTTCGGCTTCTGACGCTAAAAGCACGCGGAGGGGCCGCCCGCCCCTCCTCGACGCCCATCGCGCCTACTCCGCGCATCACGTGGAACCCGATGCGCAGGCCGAACATATAAGCGCGCGCCAAATTGCGGCCGCTTCTGCGTAGGTTTTGGAGACGTCGGCGACGCTGAAAGTGAGGGAGTTGTCGGACACGATTGGCGGACGTGATTTTCGGGAATGTGAGACTTATCGGCAAAATGCGTTGAAATGCAAACTCGGAGCAGGTGTTCTGCATATCGATGACGCGGTTCAACGACCGCTACATTGCGCTACGCCGAGAAGAGCTTCGATCAAATGCACGATTCGGAACGAAAAGAATACGGCCAATGGGAGCGCGATCACTCCGACGACGAGTCGCCCCCACCCGGCGGCCAGCCGACCGCCGACGATGAGCTGGATCGTTCGAAGAGCCGCGCCGACCAGGAGAATGAGAGCGTTGACAAACCAATCGTCCGAAGGCTCGGGCATAGCTATAACCATGAGGCTCGGTCCGCAGGTGGTCGTCGTCTCGCATAGACCTCCATATAGGACGAGCGGCAACAGGATCGCCAATGCGACGATCAACCACTTTCGGCTAGGGGCAGCATAGACCGCGAGGAATGCGGGGAGGCACAGCGCCGAGTAAACGGCGACGAAAGCCAAAGCCATCTCCATCCGCGGCGCCTCGACGTGGGTGTTTGGAAAAATGCCTCTCGCGCTATCGCCTACTCCGCAGCCTCGCGCGGCGCACGATGACGCAGGCCGAACATATAAGCGCGCGCCAGATTGCGGCCGCTTCTGCGATCATGCTCGGTGAGCAGGCGCAGAGCGAGATCGGCAGAGCGATAGCAATCATGCGCGATCTGCGCGACGCCGATCAATTCGTCGTCGGCGAGCAGATCGAGACGCATGAAGTCGCGCACGAAAATCGCGTCGCTCCAGACGATCTGGCTCATGCCGGCGAAGACATTATTGCCGAGCATCAAAGGCTTGAGCACGCGGCTCATCAGCGGCGTGAAGCGATGCAGCACATAGCCCTGCGAACGCAGAAACAGCTCGATTTCCGAGAATAGCGGCTGGCCTTCATAGAGCGGCAGAAACTCGACCTCGATATGGAGAACAGAGGCGCGCCGCAATCTTTCGACGGCGTTTTGCAGGATCATCAGCTCCGCGCCCTGCACGTCCAATTCCAGAAATGTCGCGCCTTCGGTCTCGGCCACATCGTCGAGCCGCACAGTGTCGATCTCTTGCGTCGCGACGACTTCCGACCAGACGGGAAAGCCGTGGAACAACTCCATCGCCGCTGGATTGGGCTTCAGCAGCGAGGTCATGTCGCGCGCGGCGCATATGTGCAGCGTATGGCGTCCGCCATCGCCGACCGCGTGCGGCAGATAGACATCGCCCGGATTTTTGCGCGCGTTCAGCTCTTCGACGGCGGCCTCGTCGGGCTCGAAGCCGACGATGGTCGCCTCGCCGCCGCGCAGCAGAGGCGCATAGACCGGCTCACCGCTGATATGGCGCGCGCCTATGTCGATGATCTTGTGCGGGACGCTCGCCCCGGCGAGCTCGATGAAAGGAGGGAGACGGTCCGCAGGTTCCATGAAAGCCTCGCCCGATAGCCGGCGCGTCGATCGGGCGAGGACGGTGCGCTGGAATCATCCGCTAGTATGGAGCGAGCTTTGAGCGCCGCCGCTTGCGCGGGACTGGCGCGCTCATTTCTGGCAGTCGCGGCAGAAGAAGGTCGAGCGCCCGCTCTGGATCACGCGCGAGACATGGCCGCGGCAGCCCGGCGTCGGACAGGGCGCGTCCTCGCGGTCATAGACGCGGAAGGAGTGCTGGAAATAGCCGAGCGAGCCGTCGGTCTGGCGATGGTCGCGCAGGCTGGAGCCGCCCGCCTCTATCGCCTCGCCCAGAACCCGCTTGATCGCCTCGACGAGATCGACGAGACCGCGTTTCGGCTTGCCCTTGGCGTCGACCAGCGTTCCGGCGGCGCGCAGGGGCGAAAGATGCGAGCGATGCATCGCCTCGCAGACATAAATATTGCCGAGGCCGGCGATGATCCTCTGATCGAGCAGCGCGGCTTTCAGCGGCGCCTTGCGGCCGCGCAATCCTAAAGCGAGACGCTGCGGCGTCAGTTCCGGCCCCAGCGGCTCGACGCCGAGACCATCGAACAGCGGATGCGTCCCCATCTCGCCGCGCGGGACCAGCAGCATGAAGCCGAAACGCCGCGGGTCGTTATAGGTGACGCTGGCGCCGCTCGTGAAATGGAACACGACATGGTCATGCGCCGGCTTGGTAGTCACGGCGCGGTGATAGGCGCCCTCGGGGTCGTCGGCGTCGATGCGGAAGGAGCCGCTCATGCCGAGATGCATGATGAGCGTCTCGCCGCTGTCCAGCTCGCCGAGGAGATATTTCGCTCGCCGCTTCAGCGCCTCGACGCGCCGTCCCGCGAGCCGCGCGGCAAAGCCCGGCGGAAAGGGAAAGCGCAGATCGGCGCGGCGCAGCTCCACCTGCGCGAGGCCCGAGCCGGTGAAGACGGGCTCGAGCCCGCGGCGGACCGTCTCGACCTCTGGCAGCTCGGGCATGGGCTCAGAACCGCCCCGCCTTCCAGGCCGCGACGGCGACCGGGACAATGGGCTCGATGAGCTTTTCCATCGCCTCGGCGTAGACGCGAATCTCATATTGCGCGTGCGGATCGGCCCGGAGCGACAGAAACTTGAATAAATTCAGCAAATTGACCTTTGCGAACATATGGCTGTAGGTGGACACTGGCAGAACCGTGCGGGCGAGCTCACGCGGCCAGCCCGCGGCCAGCAGCTCGCGATATGTGGCGAAGGCGGCCTCGAAGCCGGCGCGCAGCTTCTCCACCTCGGCGCGGCGCGCCTCGAGATCGCCGCCGGGCTGGCGCCCCTGCTTATTGGCGACCGCCTGCTCGCCGATGTTTTCCGGATCGGGGAGGTAATAGGTCTCCGGCAATTCGCGGTAGCGGCCGGAAAGTTCATTGTACGTCCAAGTTCGGTGCCGGTGCCATTGGCGCAGCACGAAGATCGGCGCCATCACCTCGAATTGGAACTCCACCGCCTCGAAGGGCGTCGTATGGCGGTTCTTCCAGAGGTAATCGATGAGCTTCTTGTCCGAGCCCTCATTCTCGCCGGCGCGCCAGGCGGCGTCATAGGAGACGCGTGCCGCGCGCACGATGGAGAGGTCCGAGCCCATATGATCGACGAGGCGGACGAAACCATGGTCCAGGACTTTGATCTGATTTGACATACGACGCCGTTCCGCCCCTCCCCGGCTCGCCCCCGCGTTCCGTGGCGGATGGAGCCGAGCCTCGCCCATCGATAGCACGTTTGAGCGTTTTGGGCAGCGCGAGCCGCAATGGGGCGCGTTCACCCTCCCCTATAGGGGGAGGGTCGGCCGGCGACAGCCGGACGGGGTGGGGTCCAACGGCATAGACTCGGGGTTTCACCCCCTCCCGATCGCCTTCGGCGCTCGACCTCCCCCCTCGAGGGGGAGGTGGAAACGCCGCCTGGCCGCTCTTCGATCCCGACTCTTCTCGAAGCGCAGCGGTTTTCGCCCCCAGCCATAGCCATAGGCGCAAAGGCGCGTTATATCGCCCGGAACGCCACCGGACCCGAGAGATTATGACCTCTGAGCGCGAGACCTCGACCCATTTCGGTTTCTCCGAAGTCGGATTGGATGAAAAACAGGGCCTCGTGGACGATGTTTTCCACAAGGTGGCGCGCCGCTACGACATTATGAACGATCTGATGTCCGGCGGAATGCACAGGCTGTGGAAGGATGTCTTCGCCGCCAAGGTGCGGCCCGCCCGCCGCGGCCCATTCCGCCATCTGGACGTCGCCGGCGGCACCGGCGACATCGCTTTCCGCATCGCTCGAGGAGCCGGGCCGGAGGCGGAGATCGTCGTTCTCGACATCAACGGCGACATGCTGGACGTCGGCCGCGACCGCGCCCAGGAGCGCGGCCTCTCCGACAGACTGGAATTCGTGCAGGCCAACGCCGAGTCCCTGCCCTTCCCGGACGCGCATTTCGACGCCTATACGATCGCCTTCGGCATTCGCAACGTGCCGCGGATCGAGGTCGCGCTGGCCGAGGCGCATCGCGTGCTGAAGCCGGGCGGGCGCTTCCTGTGCCTGGAATTCTCGCAGGTCGCGATTCCGGGCCTCGACAAGATCTACGAGGCCTATTCCTTCAATGTGATCCCGGCGATCGGCAAGCTCGTCGCCGGCGACGGCGAGCCCTATCGCTATCTCGTCGAATCCATTCAGCGCTTCCCCCGCGCGGACGAGTTCGAGCGGATGATCCGGCGCGCCGGCTTCCGCCGCACGGGCTTCGAGCGGCTGACGGGCGGCGTGGTGGCGATCCACTCCGGCTGGAAGCTCTGATCTTTCCCGAAAACCAAAAGACGAACGGCGGCTCTTCGTGCTCATCGGCTTCGGGCATTTCTTCCGACTGGCGCGCGCCGGCTTCATTCTGGCGCGCGAAGGCGTGTTCAAGAGCGTCGATCCGGCCATACTGCCTGTGCCGCTGCAATTTGCTCTGCGGATCGGCAATCTCCTCGCCAAGCCCGGCAGCAGCGCCGGCGGCGCGCCGCAGGCGCTGGTGCGCGCCTTCGCGCAGATCGGCCCCTCCTATGTGAAGCTCGGCCAGTTTCTGGCGACGCGCCCGGATGTGGTCGGCGGCGAGATCGCCGACGCGCTGACCGCGCTGCAAGATCGAATGGAGCCCTTCGGCCGCAAGGCCGCGGTCGAGATCATCGAAAGAGCCTTCGGCAAGCCGATCGACGAGATTTTCCTGTCCTTCGGCGAGCCGGTGGCGGCGGCCTCCATCGCCCAGGTGCATCCGGCCCGCGTCGCCTATGCGGAGGGCGAGCGCAAGGTGGCGGTGAAGGTGCTGCGGCCGGATGTGGAACGCCAGTTCCGCCGCGATCTCGCCGATATGTATATTCTCGCCCGCGCCGCCGAGCGTTTCTCGGCGGAGGCGCGGCGGCTGCGGATGATCCAGGTCGTCGACACGCTGGCCCGCTCGGTGAAGCTCGAGACGGATTTCCGCCTCGAGGCGGCGGCGGCCTCGGAGTTTCGCGACAATGTGGCGGACGATCCCGATATTCGCGCCCCCGGCGTCGATTGGGACCGCACCACACGCGAGGTGCTGACGCTGGAATGGATCGACGGCGCGCCGCTGTCGGACATTTCCCGCGTCGCCGCGATGGGCCATGATCTGAAGGATCTGGGCCGCAAGGTGCTGCAGTCCTTCCTGCGCACGGCGATGCGGGACGGCTTCTTCCACGCGGACATGCATCAGGGCAATCTCTTCGTCGATCGCAAGGGACGGCTCGTCGCCATCGATTTCGGCATCATGGGCCGGCTCGGCTTCAAGGAGCGGCGCTTTCTGGCCGAGATTCTATTCGGCTTCATCACCCGCGATTACAAGCGCGTCGCCGAGGTGCATTTCGAGGCGGGCTATGTGCCGCCGATTCACTCGGTCGAGGAGTTCTCGCAAGCGCTGCGCGCCATTGGCGAGCCGCTGCATACGGTGAATGCGCAGGACATTTCCATGGCGCGGCTGCTCACTCTGCTCTTCGAGGTGACGGCGCTGTTCGACATGCGCACCCGCACCGAGCTGGTGCTGCTGCAAAAGACCATGGTGGTGGCCGAGGGCGTCGCCCGCTCGCTCGATCCGACGCTGAATATTTGGCGGACGTCCGATCCGGTCGTGCGCAGCTGGATCGAGGATAATCTCGGCCCCAAGGCCAAGCTCGAGGACGCCGGCCGCGCCGCGATCGAGGTCGCCAAATTCACGACGCGCCTGCCCAAAATTCTCAATGACGCCGAAGCGGCCGTCGAAATGCTGGCCTTTGCGGGCACGAAAGGCGTGCGACTCTCGGAAGATTCGCTCGAAGGTCTGGCGCGGGCGCGGCGGCGGTCGGATCGCTGGTTCATGCTGGCCGTCGTGCTGGTTGCGCTGCTGGCCATTCACTGGATGAGGTGAGATCGATGATGGCGAAAACGGCTTCGCTCGCGCTCCTGCTCGCCTTCGCGCCCCTCGCCGTTTCGGCCGCCACGCCGGAGGAAGCCTATCTCTCCCTCCGCAATCGCGCGACCGCCAAGCTGCGCAAGCTGGAGGCGGCCGGCCAAGCCGCCGGAGCAGCCGAGGCGGAGGAGCGGAAGACTCTGAAAGAGCTCGGCGAGAAGATGGAGGCGATCATCGGTCCCGTCTCCGTCCCCGGTTTTCAGAAGCTCGGCAAATACAGCATAGAGACGCTTTTCGAGGGGGTCGGCGCGGATCAGCTCGACGGACTCGCCTTCACCGGCGACGACGAGAAATCGCAGCTCACCGTCTCGACGCAGAGTCTCACCGAGGCCTTTTTGCGCGCCCGTCGCAAGGATTGGGAGAAGAGCGAGAAGCCGCCGCAATCGCTCGGCGAGGCGCTGGCTTCGCCCTTTTTCTACACTCTGGCGGTGAGCCCGGACGCGGGCGTCGAGATATACGCCGATCTGCCCATCGCCAAGCCCGCGGCGGCGACGCTGGCGACCGCCGTCCTCGATCTGCGCAGCCAGGATGACGCCGGCGGAACGCTGCCGGACGAGATCATCGTCGCCGTCGCCAGCGAAGGGCGGCTCTATATCGCCTCGACCCCGGCAAAGGCGAAGATCGAATCCGCGCCCGCCTGCGAGAAAATCTGGAGCGAGCATCAGGCCAAGGCCAAAAAGGCGATGGATTCTTATTCCGCCTCCGGCCTCGCCAATGAAAAGGACTTCGAGAATTACGCGAATTTGCAAGCGGAGGGCTCCGCCGCCTTCCGCCGCTGCTTCGCCGAACATGCGAAATCGGAGAAATTCTTCGCCGCGCTGACGCAGGAAGCGCAGGCGCTCGCCGACAAACTGGCGGCGGCGAAGCGCTGAGCGCGCCCACCCTCCCCTCTAGGGGGAGGGTCGGACCGCGAAGCGGTCCGGGGTGGGGTTCAACGGCGAAGACTCGGGGGTTTCACCCACTCCCGAGCGCATTCGCGCTTTTACCTCCCCCTTTAGGCGGAGGTAAAAGCGCGCCGCTTCAGGCCAGCAGGCCGTGGTCGCGGGCGAGCTGGAGCAGATCCTTCTGCGGCCGCGCGCCCACATGGGCGATGACCTCCGCCGCCGCCAGCGCGCCCAGCGAGGCCGCGCCTTCATAGAGCGCGCCACGCGCGAGGCCGGCCAGGAAGCCCGCGGCGAAGAGATCGCCGGCGCCGGTCGTGTCCACGACCTCCGCCACCGGATAGGCCGGGACGGTGACGCATTTCTTCCCTTCGACGACGACGACGCCGTTCTCGGAGCGCGTGACGACGCCGAGAAGATTGGCCTCGGCGCCGAGCGCCTTGGCCGCCGTCGCGAAATCGGCGGTCTCATAGAGCGAATGCAATTCGCTCTCATTGGCGAAGAGAATGTCCACGAGGCCGTCGCGAACGAGCCCCAGGAACTCGCCGCGATAGCGATCGACGCAGAAAGCGTCCGACAGCGAGAGCGCGACGCGATTGCCGGCGGCGCGGCTGGCCTTGGCGGCCTTCAAAAAGGCCTCCTTGGCGGCCGGCGGATCCCAGAGATAGCCTTCGAGATAGAGGATTTTGGACGAGCGCACGAGCGCCTCGTCGATGTCCTGCGGACCGAGAGCCTGGCAGGCGCCGAGGAAAGTGTTCATCGTGCGCTGGCCGTCCGGCGTCACCAGAATGAGGCAGCGCGCGGTGGCGGCGCCATCGGCGGCGACAGGCGTCCCGAAGGCGACGCCCGCCTTGCGAATGTCATGGGCGAACTCACGCCCCGCGTCATCGTCCTTCACCTTGCCGATGAAGGCCGCGCTGAGGCCGAAGCCGGCGACGCCGACCAGAGTGTTGGCCGCCGAGCCGCCGGACATGACCGTCGTCGGCCCCATGGCCGCGTAGATCTCGGCGGCGCGGGCTTCGTCGACGAGCTGCATCGCGCCCTTGTGCAGGCCGGCGGCGACCAGCTGATCGTCCTCCGCGCGCGAGAGAGTGTCGACAATGGCGTTTCCGACGCCGAGGACGTCATAGGTGGCGGACATGAAATCACCTGCTGCAGAACGGGGGCGCGAGCGCCGGAGCGCTCTCTCTAATCGACCCCGCCGGGAGGTCAACCGAACGCTCGACCGCTCCGCCGCAGGGCCGTGGCGACGGCCGGAGGGACGGCGACCGATATAAAAACACAAATTATTGATATATAATAATAAAATAAAATAGAACCCGGCACATGAGACGGCGGGCGACGGAGGCCGAGATTATTTTTTGCGCGGGCCGAGCAAACGCCCGGCTTTTCTTGTAGGAGAATTGCAGGGCGGCCGCGTCGGCGAAAGACGGCGGCCGCGCAACCCGCGCGCGGCCCTCCGGCTCGCGCGTCCAGTTCCGGCCTGCGGTGAGCGTCGTCATGTCGATCAAGCATCCGATCATCTCGATCACCGGCTCGTCCGGCGCCGGCACCAGCTCGGTCAAGCAGACTTTCGAGCAGATTTTCCGCCGCGAGAAGGTGGAGGTCGCCTATGTGGAAGGCGATTCCTTCCACCGCTTCGACCGCGACCAGATGAAAGCCGCCATGAGCGAGGCTCAGGCGCAGGGCAATGCGCATTTCAGCCATTTCGGCCCAGAGGCCAATCTGCTCGGCGAGCTCGAGAATCTGTTCAAGGAATATGGCGAGACCGGAAGCGGGCAATATCGCCATTACGTCCATGACGCGAACGAGGGCGCCGTGCTCGCCTCGCCGCCCGGCACTTTCACGCCCTGGCGCGAGCTGCCGGCCAATACCGACCTTTTGTTCTACGAAGGCCTGCATGGCGCGGTCGTGACCGAGGAGGTCAATGTCGCCCGCTACGCCGATCTGAAGATCGGCGTCGTGCCGGTCATCAATCTCGAATGGACGCAAAAGCTCCATCGCGACCGCAACACGCGCGGCTACACCACCGAGGCCGTCACCGAGACGATCCTGCGCCGGATGCACGATTATGTGTATTACATCTGCCCGCAATTCTCGGAGACGGACATCAACTTCCAGCGCGCCGCGACGGTGGACACCTCCAATCCCTTCGTCGCGCGCTCCATTCCGAGCCCAGACGAATCGATCGTCGTCATTCGCTTCCGCGATCCGCGCGGCGTCGATTTTCCCTATCTCGTGACGATGATCGCCGGCAGCTGGATGTCGCGCGCCAATTCCATCGTCATTCCGGGCAATAAGCTCGATCTCGCCATGCAGCTCATACTCACGCCGCGGATATTGGAGCTGATGAAACGCAAACGTGGCGAAGCCTGAGGAAACGAACCCGATGTCGAATGTCTTGGAAACTGTCGTCGAAGTCGCCGCGGCCGAGGACGAGCGCCGCGCCGCCAACGCCATTCGCGCGCTGGCGATGGACGCGGTGGAGAAGGCCAAATGCGGCCATCCGGGCATGCCCATGGGCATGGCCGACGTCGCCGCGGTGCTGTTTCGTCAGTTCGTGAAATTCGACGCCGCCGCGCCGGACTGGGCGGATCGCGACCGCTTCGTGCTGTCGGCCGGCCATGGCTCCATGCTGCTCTACGCCCTCGTCTATCTGCTCGGCTATCCGGGCGTCACGATCGACGATCTGAAGAATTTCCGCCAGCTCGACTCCAAGACCCCCGGCCATCCCGAGTTCGGCCACACCGTCGGCGTCGAGACGACGACCGGCCCGCTCGGCCAGGGCCTCGCCACCGCCGTCGGCCTCGCCATTGCGGAGCGGCTGCAGGCGGCGCGCTTCGGCGACGAGATCGTCGACCATCGCACCTATGTCATCGCCGGCGACGGCTGCCTGATGGAAGGCGTCAGCCATGAGGCGATCGATCTCGCCGGCCATTTGAAGCTCGGCCGGCTGATCGTGCTGTGGGACGACAATGGCATTTCCATCGACGGGCCGACGACGCTCTCCACCTCCACCGATCAGCTGGCGCGCTTCGCCGCCTCCGGCTGGCATGTGCAGCGCGTCGACGGCCATGCGCCGGCGGAGATCGCCGATGCGCTCGCGCAGGCGCAGCAGGACGCGCGCCCCTCGCTGATCGCCTGCCGCAGCGTCATCGGCTATGGCGCGCCCGGCAAGCAGGGCAAGGAGACGGTTCACGGCGCGCCGCTCGGCACATCGGAGATCGAGCTCGCCCGCGCCGCGCTCGGCTGGCCCTATGAGCCCTTCGAGATTCCGGCGGAGACGCTGGAGGCCTGGCGCGCCGCCGGCCGCCGCGGCGAGAGCGCAAGGCTCGCCTGGGAGCAGCGGCTCGCCGCCTCGGGCAAGCGCGACGAATTCGAGAATTTCCTGAAGGGCGACGTCTCCGGCGCAGTGGCCGGGCCGCTGCGCGCGCTGCGCGAGAGCTTCGCCACCGAGCGGCCCAAGGTGGCGACGCGCAAATCCTCCGAGACCGTGCTCGGCGTCATCAACGCCGCGACCGACGCCACGATCGGCGGCTCCGCCGATCTCACCCATTCGAACTTCACCATCACCAAAGGGCTCGGCTCCGTCTCGGCGGAAAATTTCGCCGGCCGCTACATTCACTATGGCGTGCGCGAGCACGGCATGGCCGCTGCGATGAACGGCATAGCGCTGCATGGCGGCTTCGTTCCCTATGGCGGAACCTTTCTCGTCTTCTCCGATTATGCGCGCGGCGCCATCCGCCTCTCCGCGCTGATGGGCCAGCGCGTCGTCTATGTGCTGACCCATGATTCGATCGGCCTCGGCGAGGATGGTCCGACGCATCAGCCGATCGAGCATCTCGCCTCGCTGCGCGCTCTGCCCAATCTCTATGTGTTCCGCCCAGCGGACGCGATCGAGACGGCGGAGAGCTGGGAGATCGCCCTCAATGCGAAGACGACGCCCTCCGTGCTGAGCCTGTCGCGCCAGAATTTGGCGACGCTGGAGCGGCCGCTCGGCGAGAACCTCACCGCCCGCGGCGCCTATGTGCTGCGCGAGCCGAGCGGCGGGCGCCATGTGACGCTCATCGCCACCGGCTCGGAAGTGCAGATCGCGCTCGCCGCCGCCGATCTTCTTTGGACGCGGGGCGTGCGCGCGGCCGTCGTCTCAATGCCATGCTGGGAGCTGTTCGAGACGCAATCGCCGACCTATCGCGCCAGCGTGCTCGGCTCGGCGCCGCGCGTCGCCATCGAGGCCGCCGCGCGGCTCGGCTGGGACCGCTGGATCGGTGAGCGCGGCGCCTTCGTCGGCATGACGGGCTTCGGCGCGAGCGCGCCGGCGGATGCGCTCTACGCGCGCTTCGGCATAACGGCCGAAGGCGTGGCCGGGACCGCGCAAGCGCTGCTCTGACGATCGGCGTGATCGGAACGGCGCCCGCGGCTTCGCGGGCGTCGCGCCGGCAGGGACTCGAATAGTCGTTTTCGAGCTCGAACGAATAGACCAAGAGAAACCCTCGCGAGAGGGCGCCGCAATTCTCGGCGAGCGGCCGCGGGAGGTGATGACATCTCCCGCGCTCCGCTATATCGCTATCAGCGGAATCGGCCT
The DNA here is from genome assembly GCF_009936375.1 of Methylosinus sp. C49. Lineage (GTDB taxonomy): Bacteria > Pseudomonadota > Alphaproteobacteria > Rhizobiales > Beijerinckiaceae > Methylosinus. The sequence continues at coordinate 3,330,028 of NZ_AP022332.1, forward strand.
GCGCCCCCCGCATTGCTCTGGCGCCGCCGCCGTAGACTTTAATCGAATTCCGGCACTGGGAGGACACCACAAATGGCGCTCATCACCCTGAGACAATTGCTCGACCACGCCGCCGAGCACGACTATGGCGTGCCGGCCTTCAACATCAACAACATGGAACAAGGCCTCGCGGTGATGGAGGCCGCCGCCTCCGTCGACGCTCCGGTCATCATCCAGGCGAGCCGCGGCGCCCGCTCCTACGCCAATGACGTGATGCTGGCCAAGATGATCGAGGCGCTGGCGATCATGTATCCCGACATTCCGCTGGTCATGCACCAGGACCATGGCAATAGCGAAGCCACCTGCGCCAGCGCCATTCGCTTCGGCTTCACCTCGGTGATGATGGACGGCTCGCTGGAGGCCGACGGCAAGACGCCGGCGAGCTATGACTACAATGTCGCGGTGACGCGCCGCGTCGTCGATCTCGCCCATTGGGTCGGCGCTTCGGTCGAGGGCGAGCTCGGCGTGCTCGGCTCGCTGGAGACCGGCGAGGGCGAGAAGGAGGACGGCCATGGCGCCGAGGGCAAGCTCAGTCACGACCAGCTGTTGACCGACCCGAGCCAGGCTGTCGATTTCGTCGCCCGCACCAAGGTCGACGCTCTCGCCATCGCCATGGGCACGTCGCATGGCGCTTACAAATTCTCGCGCAAGCCCGACGGCGCCATTCTCGCGATGCATGTGATCGAGGAGATTCACAATCGCCTGCCCAACACGCATCTCGTGATGCACGGCTCATCGTCCGTGCCGCAGGATTTGCAGGACGCGTTCAACGAGGCCGGCGGCGAGATGCCGCAGACCTGGGGCGTGCCGGTCGAAGAGATTCAGCGCGGCATCAAATTCGGCGTGCGCAAGATCAATATCGACACCGACTGCCGCATCGCCGTCACCGCCTCCATCCGCGCGACGCTGCTGAAGAACAAGGGCGAGTTCGACCCGCGCAAATATCTGAAGCCGGCGCAGGAGGCGATGCGCAAGGTCTGCAAGCAGCGCTATGAGGAATTCGGCGCCGCGGGCCAGGCGAGCAAGATCAAGCCGATCCCGCTCGCCGACATGGCCAAGCGTTACGCCAGCGGCGCGCTCGATCCGCAATTCGCGGAAAAGAGGGCCGCGGAGTGAGGTCTAAATCGGCGCGCCCGCAAATATCGGGCGCGCCGATGCGCGCTTCGCGCTTATTTGCACTGATTGAGATCGGGACGATCGGCGGCGCAGAAATTCGTGCCCTTCGAGCTCGGCTTGCCGCTGGAGGCGAAGCCGCCCGTCAGCGCCGCGCCCTTGAAGGTCGCCGTCACGACCTTGTATTTCGTGATGTCCAGGCGGGAGTTGTCGCAGTGCTTCAACGCCGACGCGGAGCATTCGGCTTCGCTCTCAGCGGATTCCTGCGTGTCGCACTCCTGCTTGCCGTTGCACTTCTTGTAGGATTCCGCCTCCTGGCCGGCGCAGGCCGTGCGCTTGATATGAACGACGCAATCGGCGGCGAGAGCGTTCGTAACCGACAGCGCCATCAGCGCCGCAAGAGCAATGGCTTTTTTCATGGGATCCCCCCTCTATGTGATATGCGGCGGACGCGCGGTTCAGGGCGCGCCCCGCGGACGCACTCGTGCACGTTCATTACGAAATCTGCGTGACGCCCGACGCGGGCCTATGCCCGCGGCGACACGCCACCAACTCGACCGCCGGCTGCGACGGAGCGCCTCACATGACGAATGACATCATCATCGCCCCTTCCATCCTCTCCGCCGATTTCGCGCGGCTCGGCGAGGAGGTGCGCGATGTCGTCGCCGCCGGCGCCGATTGGATTCATCTCGATGTGATGGACGGGCATTTCGTGCCCAACATCACCTTCGGCCCCGGCGTGGTGAAGGCGCTGCGCCCGCACGCCTCATGCATCTTCGACGCGCATCTGATGATCGAGCCGGTCGATCCTTATGTCGCGGCCTTCGCCGAGGCCGGCGCCGACATCATCACCCTGCACGCCGAGGCCGGCGCGCATCTTCACCGCTCGCTGCGGCTCATTCGCTCGCTCGGCAAAAAGGCCGGCGTCTCGCTCAATCCCGGCACCAGCGAGCGCGCGCTCGATTATGTGCTCGACGATGTCGATCTCATTCTGGTGATGAGCGTCGACCCCGGCTTCGGCGGCCAGGGCTTCATCCCCTCGCAGCTCGACAAGATTCGTCGCATCCGCGAGATGATCGGACGGCGCGAAATATTCCTCGAGGTGGACGGCGGCGTGACGCGGCAAACGGCGACGGCGATCGTCGAGGCCGGCGCCGATGTGCTCGTCGCCGGCTCCGCCGTCTTCGCCGGGAGCGGCGCTTCGGCCTATCGCGAGAATATCGCCGCCCTGCGCGGCGCGGCCGCAGCCGCCGGCGCGCTGACTGTGTGACGGCGCGCCGCACAAAAGCGTTGCGAAAGCGTCACAATGTCGGGGGAAAGCTTCAGCCCCCCGCCGCGAGTGGACGTCAACCGAATGAAAGACGCCGAATTCAGGCAGGCGAGCGAAGCTCGCGCCGATCTCCGAGAATTGCTGACCGCCCTGTCGCGCTTGCGGGAGGAGGTCGACGCCGACGGCCATGCGCTCATCGAGAGCTGGGGCGGCCCGTTTTCGACAGCGTTCGCGCCGGCCGCCGAAAATCTCGCCCATTATCTCGCCCTGCGACGCCGCGATCTCAGCGATCTGCAGTCCCGGCTCTCGGCCTTCGGCCTCTCCTCGCTCGGCCGCAGCGAGGCCAAGGTGATAGAGGCGCTGGACGCGCTTCTGGCGACGCTGCGGCGGCTCTGCGGCGAGGCGGACGCCCCCTACCCCACCCCCGCCGCCATGCGCGCCGGCGAGGACGCTCTGCGCGCCGCGCGCGATCTGATTTTCGGCGCTGTCCCCACGACGCCGCACGCCGTCGTGATGGTCACGCTGCCGAGCGAGGCGGCGAGCGAGCCCGAGCTGATCCGCCGCCTGATGGAGGCCGGCATGGGCTGCGCGCGCATAAATTGCGCGCATGACGACGCCGCCGCTTGGAAAGCGATGATCGCCAACATTCGCGCCAGCGAGCGCGCGCTCGGCCGCAATTGCCGCGTGCTGATGGACCTCGCCGGACCGAAATGCCGGATCGAGCAATTGCGCGCGCCCGAGAAGCTGCGCCTCTATCGTGGCGATCGCTTCGCCATGGTCGCGACGCTCGATCCGCGCGCCGCCGGGCCTGTCGCCATCCAGCCGTCCTTTCCCGAGACGATCGGCCAGCTCGCGCCGGGCGCGGAAGTGTGGATCAATGACGGGAAGATCGGCGCGCGCGTCGTCGGCGCGAGCGCAGGCGCCGTGGAGCTGGAAGTGTTCAGCGCGCGCGGCAAGGGCGAGCGGCTGAAGGTCGAGAAGGGCCTCAATTTCCCCACGACCGATCTACGCCTGCCGCCGCTGACGCCGAAGGATTTTCGCGATCTCGATTTCGTCGCCGCCGAGGCCGATCTCGTCGGCTTCTCCTTCGTGCAGGAGACGGCCGACGTCGATCTCCTGCAGGACCATCTCGCCGCGCGCCGCGGCGCTCTGCCCAAGCAGACGATCGTGCTCAAGATCGAGACGCCGCTCGCCGTGCGCAATCTGCCGCGGCTCATTCTGCGCTCGGCGCAGCATCATCCGACGGCGGTGATGATCGCCCGCGGCGATCTCGCGGTCGAGCTCGGCTTCGCCCGCCTCTCCGAAATGCAGGAGGAGATTCTCTGGCTCTGCGAGGCCGCCCATGTGCCGGTGATCTGGGCGACGCAGGTGCTCGACCAGTTCATCAAGGACGGCGCGCCGAGCCGGGCCGAGACCACGGACGCCGCCATGGCGCAGCGCGCCGAATGCGTGATGCTGAACAAGGGGCCGTTTCTGGCCGAGGCGGTGACATTCCTGCGCGACGTGCTGGCCCGCATGGATCGCCATCAATCGAAGAAATTCGCCCGCTTCACGCCGCTCCGCGCCTGGGACTGAAGCGCGCGAGACGGTTGCGGAGGCGACGCCGGGGCATTATGGGATAGCCGCCGCCCGGCGACTCGGCCGGTCGGCGCATTGGGGCGTCGCCAAGTGGTAAGGCAGCGGATTTTGATTCCGCCATACGGAGGTTCGAATCCTCCCGCCCCAGCCAGAATTCCGCAAATCATTGGAATCACGAGAAAATCGCCTCAGCTGGGGCGCGTTTCCACATCCGTGTGACACATGGCTGGTACACCACGGAGATTTTCGTGCCCGCCATCCCCCATGTCGTGCGTCGCGGCGCGTTCTATTATTGGCGGCGGCGACTGCCATCGGCCCTTGCCGAATCGAGAAATTCTGCGACCCTGATTCTCGGCCTGCGCACCAGCAACCCCGGGAGAGCGCGCTACCTCGCGGGCCAGATTTCCGCGCTCGCCGATCGTTGTTTCTTTCCGGCCGCCATGACCAGTCGCCTCTCCCAGCAGCAAATCCAGAAAGTGTTCCGCATCGTCTTCACGCAACACCTCGATAAGCTCGAGGCCGTGGCGGCGCGCGAACGCGTGGAGGATGATTTCGATCCTGAGAAGAGCCGCCGCAGCGAGCGCGTGATGGGCCACGTCTATCGCCTGCTCGAGACGCGTGGCCGCGCCGCCGCCGTCGACGAACGCGCCGCCGCGCAAATGGCGGCGCAGGGGATTGCGCAGGACGAGATCGCCGAGACCGCCTTCATGCTCGATCTCATGCAGCGCCAAAACGTCGCCGTCGAAAAGAAGGAGCGACTCGCGACGCTCGTCGAGGAGGTCGGCGGTGAGCCCAATCCGATGAACATCGCGCTCGCCCAGGAGACGGTCTACCGGGCCTTCGCCGAGGCGAATTTTCAGTCGGAGCGCCGCCATGACGGCGTGCGAGTCGAGATCGAGAAGACCATCGCCGACATTCTAAAGGATCACGCCGAAGCGCCCCGCGACTCGGTCGATCACACCGAGTCGAGGCTCGTCGTTGCTCCCCTCGCCTCATCCCCGATTGTCGTCCATCGAGAAGCGGCCGCAGAGACGGCCGAAGGCGCCCGAACCGAACATGCGGCGCTGTTGGCCGCCTCTGCGCCGACGCCACCTGCCGACCCCGCGCCCGCGCCCGTGCCCGTGCCCACGCCGACTCCCGCCACGGTAGCGAGAACGAAGCCGTTGACGCTCGACGAGCATCCATTCGTCGTGCTCGCCGAGGGGGTCATCCAGAAGAATGCGGACGCCAAGGCCTGGGACACGAAATCCCAGCGTCAGGTGCGTCAGATTTCGCGGCTTTTCGCGAGGCTCCTCCTCGAGCAGGGCGTCGTCGAGTTCGAAGACATCCACCAGAAGCACCTGGGCGATCTCGACGACCTCTTCGGCGCTGTCGCCAAGAGCTACGGCCGCAGCCCGCGAGACAATCACCGGACGCTCGACCAGCTTCGCGCGATCGGCGCGGCCAAGCCGCCGTCGGAGCGCGGTTTGGTCGCTGGAACGGTCAATCGGCATTTTTCATTTCTGGGCCAGGTCCTCGCCCATATTCGAAGCCGCGGTCACAAGCTCGACCGAGACATCGACATGACGCTGATGCGTCGCAAGTCCACGGAACGCGGGCGCACGAAGCGCGGACTCCTGACCGAAGCCGACGCCGCAGCGATCTTCCACCTCGCCTTCTTCACCGGCTGCGCCGGTTGGAAAGACGACGAGATCTTGATCCCAGGCCCGCACGTATTCCACCGCGCGCTGTATTTCGCGACGCTCATGCTCCACTACACCGGAGCGCGGCGCGAGGAAATCTGCGGCCTCTCCGTCCGCGACGTGGCCTCCGTCGACACGGTGATCGACGGCGAGTTACAACGCCTCCACTATATAAAGGTCAGAACGAGCGAAATTCGGCGCATCAAAAATCTGTATTCCGAGCGCTCGGTCGCCCTGCACCCGGAGCTCATCCGCCTCGGCTTTCTCGATTATGTCGCGGCCGTGAGAGCACTCGGCTATGAGATGGTCTTCCCCGATCTCAAATCGCCGACATCCTCGTCACCTCTGGGCGATCGGCTCTATGACGAGCTGATCGACGGGCTGCACCAAGCCATTCCCGACGCCAAGGAGCGCAAGAAGGTCATCCATTCGATGCGGAAATCTTTCGGCAATTCATTGAAACAGAAGGGGATTCATAGCGAGATTCGGAGCGACATCATGGGGCATTCGGGAGCCACCCCGACCGAGGAAATCTACTGCGACGCGATCGCGCTCGCCGACATGCTGCCGACCATCATGAAGATTCCGATCGTGACGGCGCATCTACAGCCTCACCCGATCCGCCTGCTGCCCTGGGTGCAGGACAAGCTGCGGCCGCCATTCTCGCGGAAGCGGAGGGGGACGGATGGCGCGGGTCCGGGACGCAGGCGGATGAGAAAAACAAAGGACGAATCAGACCGCTCGTGACCCACTGCCGACTTCCAAGCATGTAGCTGCGAATGACCGCTCGACAACGCATTTCAGATGTTCGATTCTCGCTCCTAACGGCCATGACACCTTTTGTACTTCACGCCACTGCCGCACGGACACGGATCATTCCGCCCCGGCTTTTTGGTCTTTACGCGAGGGCTAGCGTTTTTTGGCAGGTTCAGATGCATCGCCCGTGTGGGTTGAGCCATTCGCACGGCGTCTTCGTATATTTGGGCATTTTCTTCCGTTCTCGCCGTTGGTATGTGGACCGTGAAATACTGCGCCCGGCGGTAGGTTCCATCAGCGCCAACCTCTGCCACGACGGCGATGACATTAGAAGCATTGACGGCCAAGGCAGCTGCGCTTGCCTTGGCATTCACCTTGTTCCAGTCAATTTTGTGGTCGCTTTGTTGAAGCCAAACGAAGAGCGGCTCGCCGTCTCCGAACAGAATAAAGTAACGAGAGGGATGCCGGTTCAGGCTTGGGCGAACGTCGGACAGCATCTTCGCCAGATTCTTCCGCCCATCGTCTCCCAGGTCACGGATATGGCTCTCCGCTAAGAGCCATCCGCGCGTTCGAGTCGCGTCAAGTGCTTCAAGCAGCTTCTGCACTTCCTCCGGGAAGTCCTGCGTCGGAAACGGCCTCCCTTCCCAGTCTTCTCCCTCGAAGCTCTTGTCGACGATTTCGCTCATGCCGTCCCAAATGATCATTTTTTCCTGTCCGCCCTTGAGTTCGCCGGCAAGATCCTGATCAAAGCGGTTCTTTTTCAAGTATGCACCCAGATGGTCGAACTCATCGAAGAGAAGAGCCCGGCGTATTCCCGCCACGACCTGTCGGACCTCCATGTAGTGGGCAAACGAGCCGGGGGTGGGCAGGAACCGCTTGAGCACGAATAGCTCGTCAATGGACAGCGAGACAAAGGCATGCTTTCCGAGAAGCGGCTCGACCTGCGTCAGGTCCTTGCAGAACGTCGAAAAGGGCGAGAATGACTCGACAGTCAGCCCAATCGGCAGCATTACGCGGTAGTCGGAGCGGCGGAGACGGCCGCACTCTTCGTATTTGCCGTCGCCGCGGCGGTAGAGCGGCACTTCGTCGGCAGAGTTCAGATAGCTAAAGAAGCGCTCGCATTGCTTGTACGCCTTGATCACCAAGTCTTGCACGGACTGCGCGTGGCGGCCGAAATCGAGAGCTGGCGACGCAATGGTGGCAGCCGCTCCTGCCTTGGCTTCAACCAGGAATAGCAAGTCATCGATCAGGATGAGTGTGTCGTTTTCGGACCACTGCCTGCTGGCGGGATCCTTGTAGTAGACCTCTTGGAAAACCGTGGCGCCGGGAAGTTGGACGGACAGAATGTCGGCGAAAGCAGCTTCACTCATCGACTTCTGCCGCTCTTCGAAGGTAAGCGGTGCGGCCGTGCCACACCGATCGGCTGTGGACGGCGGGTGCTGGGCAGTTGACGTCTGATCGGAGGGATGGCGTCGTGCTTTTGAGGAGCGACGCCGATGACGATCGAGGACCAGCTTCGAGAGCGGTTGCGGAAGGTGGAGGCGCTGCATTTCGGCGCGACGAGCGCGGGAGAGCGCGAGGCGGCCAGCGCGGCGGCCGATCGGCTGAGGGCGAAGCTCGATGAGGCGGCGCGCAGCGATCCTCCCGTCGAGATGAAGTTCAGCCTCCCGGACGAATGGTCGGTGCGCTTGTTTGTCGCTCTATGCCGACGCTACGGCGTGCGCCCATTCCGCTATTCGCGGCAACGCCGCACGACGATCATGGTGAGGGTGCCGCGGCGCTTTTTCGACGCCGTCGTGTGGCGGCAATTTTCCGATCTGCACACGGACCTTTGGATCTATTTCGAGCAGACGACGGAGCGGCTGATCAAAGAGTCGATCTGCTCCGATACGAGGGACGCGGAGACGGCGAGCGAGCCGAGCCTGTTGCGTTGATGGCGGATCATGCCGCCGCTTCGGCCTGGTCACGCGCAGCTTTCCAGTTCCACACGAGAAGCTCGGCGAGCCGATTGTTGGTGGTCGCGCCGGAGACCATGCGCTCCAGCACATCCGCGAGCCATGTCTCTGGATCGACGCCATTGAGCCGCGCCGTCTGAATCAGCGTCGATAGGATCGCCCATGTTTCGGCGCCGCCATTGTCGCCGGCGAAAAGCGAGTTGCGCTTGCCGATCGCGATCGATCGAATGGGGCGCTCCACGATATTGGTGTCCGGCTCGATGCGGCCATCGTCATGAAAGCGCGTCAATCCGCTCCAATGCGCGAGCGTATAGTTTATCGCCTTGATCAGCGGCGAGATTTGCGACAGCCCGTCGCGCACGGCGATCAAGCGGGCGTGGAGCGCCTCCATGATCGGCTTTGTCTCGGCCTGCCGAACCGCGCGCCGCTCGTCGGCGCTTTTGCCGCGAATGCGCTTCTCGATCGCATAGACCAGCGCGATCGTCTTGATGACCTCTTTGGCGAATGGCGAGTTCGTTGTCTTGAACACCGCGACGAACTTGCGGCGCGCATGCGCGAGGCAGAAGGCGAGTGTGACGCGGCTTTCGGCGCCCTCGTCCTTGACCAGCGCCTTGTAGGCGGCGTAGCCGTCGACCTGCAAGATTCCGGTAAAGCCGGAAAGTTGCGACGCGATCTCCTTCTTGCTGCGGCCGTCCGCGAACACATAGGCGACGGCCGGCGGAGCCGGTCCCGCCCAGGGCCCGTCATCGGTCGCATGCGCCCAGAACTGTCGGAGCTTCACATGTCCGGACGCGAGCACAGGCATCGGCGTCTCGTCGCAGAAGAGCCGCGGATAGCGATGCATCACCTCCAATTGCAGATCGTAGAGCCCCTTCAGCATCCAGGCCGTCTGCTTCATCCAGCGCGCCAGCGTCTGCCGATCGAGGACGACGCCCAGGCCGGCGAGGATGGCGGTCTGACGATAGAGGGTCGAGAGCCAGCCATATTTGGCGACAGCGATATGAGCGACGAGCGTCGTCGAGACCATGCCGCCTTCGATCAACTGCGCCGGCGCCGGCGCCTGCACGACCGCGCTTTCGCAAGCCCGGCATGCATATTTGGGACGGATCGTGCGCAAGACGCGCAGCACGGCCGGCACACGGTCGAGCACTTCGCTCACATCCTCGCCGATGCGATGCATCCGTCCTTTGCAGCAGGGACACCGCGTTGTCGTCGGTTCTATGACGCGCTCGCAGCGGGGAAGGTGCTCGGGCAGCTTCCCGATATTGCGCCCGGCCTTTTTGCACGGCTTCTTCGCGGCTTCCTCGGACGCCGGAATGTCGTCGTTCGTCGCCGCCGTCTTCCGCGTCTCTTCGTCTCGATTATCCGAAAGGTCGAGCGCGAGCTGTTCGGCGCCCAGCCTGGACAAGCGCTCGGAGCGCGCGCCGAAAATCAGGGCTTTCAGCGTCACGATCGTCGTCTTCAGCGTCTCGTTTTCCGCTTCGAGCGCGAGCGCCAGCTCCGTCAGCAGAGCCGGGTCCGATGGAAGGGGCGTGGAGCGAAGCGCCATGACATGAATGTACCACCGCGCTCGCTGACGCTCCAGCGAATACAGCAATATCACGCAGTCTTGTTCGGCCTCTTCACCGCCTTCGGCGTCATGCGCGACCATTCGGAGAAGCCGTCGAACAACATCGCGAACTGCGTCGGCGTCAGAGACACCACACCGTCTTGTGCTGGCGGCCAGGCGAAGCCGCTATCCTCCAGCCATTTCGTCGCCAGAACTGTTCCCGAGCCGTCGAATAGCAAAAACTTCAAGCGGTCCTTGCGCTTGGCGCGGAACACATACACGTCACCACTGTAAGGATTGCATCTTAAATCCTCCGCCACCAGTGCGACGAGTCCATGCACACCTTTGCGGAAATCGACCGGCCGCGTCGATACGAACACACGTCGCTGCGCGCCGACGGAGATCATCGCGAACGACGCAGCGCCGAAATCACTGCGTTGACCGTCGCGCTGTCCGCGCCCATCGGCACACGGACCGTCGCATCGGCCATCGAGACCTCGATCGTACATGACACGACAGAGACCGCATCTCGCTCCTCGACGATTGCGGCCGCATTCTGCGGGCGCTCCTCGACACATCTCACGCGCACCGCAGCGAACAGCGATTCATGCTCGGACGTGCTTCGCGCCTCCCAGGCCTGCCGACGCCAGACGGTCAGCAGTCCACGGCTTACGCCATTGCGCCGAGCGACGTCCGAAATGTTGGCGTTCGGCTCCGCGCTTTCCGCGACGATCCTGGCTTTTTCCTCGGACGTCCAACTGCGCCGGCGCCGGCCGCCGGTGATCAGCTCCACCCGTTGATAAGTCCTGCCTTCATGCATGGCATCAAGCATGGAATGATCCATCGCCCAACCCTCCTCATGACCAAATCACTTGAAGAGGATCGCGCGGCGCTCAAACTTTTTCGAGGTGGGACGCTCGCACCGCTTACCTTCGAAGGTCTTCCTGTAGTCCGGCTTTCGCTGAAGGAGCTTGTAGAGAAGCGCACGATACCCGGCGTCGCGGGTGAAGCACGGGTCGACGGCGTAGTAGTCCGATCCAAGCTGGATTAGGGGCTTCTTCCGGGCCGGCAGTGTTCGGTAGGGTGTCCCCGCAAAATCGCCCGCCGTGAAGAACTCCATTTCTTCTCCGCGCCGATAGGCCAAGTCCGCCAGCAGCGTCGGCGGCAGCTTCGTGTGACGGCTCACATTGGCGATGCCGCCCCGAAACATGTCATCCATCGCCCGTCCGACAGCTTTCGATTGTTCCGCATTGGCGGCGACCCACGCCTCCAAGACATCTTTCAGAGGCCTATTTTGTGCCGCAGCGAAGGCCTGTGCCGCATCAAACAGGTTCATCATCTCCAAGATTGCGTCGGCATGCCCAGAGCGGGTGGCGTCGGCCATAGCCTGAAAGCCTTCCGCGATATCTGCGGCGCCGACACCGTACACTTCTTTCAGGACATCATCGTGAGGCGCCAGGACGTACCGGTAGAATTCTCCTTCCAAAACTTGGTAGCGGTTTCCACGCATCATGACCCAGGTGAATTTCGCATGGACTTCAATGTCGGCTGTGTCGGGACCGAAGACGCCGTCCTTGGTGTCGGCGGCGGTAGCCATGGCGAACAACATGGCCTGCGTTCGCAGCTTGCGGCTGAGCTCAAACAGCTCGGCGCACTGAGCTTCATCGAATTTCACATCCGCGGGAGCCGCATCTGATGCGAGAACTGCGTGCACGTATTCCAGCAAGAATTGGTTCTCGTTGATCAGGTCATCAGAGCCGTCGTCTTTGCCCTGCTCCTCGGTGGCGTTTTGGTCCGCCATCGCTTTCATTAAGCGTTGGGCGTAGATGTAACCGAGCAATTCATGCGCGGGCATGGCGACAATCAGCGTGCGCATGCGGGCCGCAGTGGCTTCCATGTCTTTCAGCAGGGAGGCAGCGGCCTCTATTCGCGTTGGCTTGTTCATAATCGCGAATGCCCTTTCAATTTTATGATTATAGCACTACAAAATTTAGCCTGAATGAGCTGCAGCGAAGTGGCGCTTATTTCAGCAGAGGTTGCTCCGAACCGACTGTCGGCTTCCGTGCCACTCCGGACGTTTAACCGTATCCATGTCAATGTCCCCTCCTGGCGCGAGTTCCCCCTTCCCGACAGCGAAGGAGGAACTGTGACCCGAAGGGGACGCGCGTAGAATTCTGGGCATTCCGTGTTGTGAGAATCTTTGCATGATACAACCCGTTGGAAATCGAGGCTCGTGGTGGCCCCTCTAAAGTCTTGAGTTTTCGCCGCTGAATAGCCCTGTGCGGCTGTGCTGTCCTGTGGCAGACTTACCCCCATGACGCTCGACGACATCGCGGCTTTGCTACCGAACGGATTTCACGACTCTGCGTTGAAGGTCGTCACGATCGACTATGTGAACCGGGAGGCGAAGCTATCGCTTGAAATCTGGATGGCCGATTGTGATGCGGTCTCTGGTGCCAATCGTGAAGCATATAGGCACGCGGAGTTGTCTCTGTCGGGCTTGGTTTTTTGGGTCTGCGAGCCGCCATCCGCTGGCTACCGGTACGACGCTAAAGGCAAAGTCAGGATCGACATTGGGTCAGTTGAGACGCTTATCACGCCACCATCTCCGGCATTACCTTCCACGCCTATGGGCTGCTTTGTAAATTGGATATACATCGGAGCCTGGAATGCGTTTATCTACGTCGCGGCTCACGATGCCAAATTGACATGGCTCGCCTGATCACATCGCTCTGCCGCCGGTTGGGCGAACGACCGCTTATGGCGCCTCACGGACATTCGACCCGCGCCACCAGCTTCTCTTTCCCCTCCTCCGAGCACGGCCGCCATTGCGAACAAAACAAGAATTATGGTTCAATCAGCGGGTCCGCTCACCCTGCCGATTCGCCCATGACCGCCGTCGCCTATCTCGAAAAGCTCAACGCCGAACAGCGCCGCGCCGTCGAGCACGGCCTTGCTGACGGCTCGTCGGCCTCCGCCGGCGGCCCGCTGCTCATCATCGCGGGAGCCGGCTCCGGCAAGACGAACGCGCTCGCCCATCGGGTCGCGCATCTCATCGTTCGGGGCGCCGATCCGCAGCGCATGTTGCTGATGACCTTCTCCCGCCGCGCCGCCGCCGAGATGACGCGGCGGGTCGAGCGCATCTGCGCCGAGGCGCTGGGCGGCAAGGGCGGCGGCGATGTCCTCGCCTGGGCCGGGACGTTTCACGCGATCGGCGCGAGGCTGCTGCGCGAATACGCCAGCGCCATCGGGCTCGATCCCGCCTTCACCATCCATGATCGCGAAGACTCCGCCGATCTGATGAATCTCATCCGTCACGAGCTCGGCTTCTCCAAGACCGAGAGCTGCTTCCCGACCAAGGGAACGTGCCTCGCGATCTACTCCCGCGCCGTGAACGCCGAAATCCCGCTGGAGCAGGCGCTGCTCGGCGCCTTCCCCTGGTGCGCCCGCTGGCATGAAGAGCTACGCCGATTGTTCGCCGCCTATGTCGAGGCGAAGCAGGCGCAGAATGTGCTCGATTACGATGATCTCCTGCTCTATTGGGCGCAGATGATGCAGGACGACGCCCTCGCCGAGGAGGTCGGCGGCCGCTTCGATCACATTCTCGTCGACGAATATCAGGACACCAATCGCCTCCAGGCCTCCATCCTGCTCGCCTTGAAGCCCAAGGGCCAGGGGCTCACCGTCGTCGGCGACGACGCGCAATCCATCTACTCCTTCCGCGCCGCCACTGTGCGCAACATTCTGGAATTTCCGAAGAGCTTCACGCCGCCGGCGGAAATCGTCACGCTCGACCGCAATTATCGCTCGACCGAGCCGATCCTCGCCGCCGCCAACGCCGTCATCTCGCTCGCCGCCGAGCGCTACGCCAAGAACCTCTGGACGGAGCGCCGCTCATCGGAGCGGCCGCAGCTCGTCACCGTGCGCGACGAGAGCGATCAAGCGCGTTTCATCGCCGAGCGCGTGCTCGAGGCGCGCGAAGCCGGCATGACGCTGAAGCAGCAGGCGGCGCTGTTCCGCGCCTCGCATCACAGCGCCATGTTGGAGCTGGAGCTCGCGCGCCGCAACATTCCCTTCGTGAAATTCGGCGGGCTGAAGTTCCTCGACAGCGCGCATGTGAAGGATGTTCTCGCCCTGCTGCGCTTCGCGCAGAACCCGCGCGATCGCGTCGCCGGCTTTCGCATTCTGCAAATCCTGCCCGGCGTCGGCCCCTCCTCTGCGCAGAAGATTCTCGACTTCCTCATCGAGCTTCCGGACCCGCTCGCCTGCCTCGCCGACGCTCCGACGCCGCCGCGCGCCGGCGAGGAGTGGCGCGGCCTCGTCGCGACGCTGCAAATGCTGCATGCGAGAGAGGGCTGGCCGGCGGAAATGGAAGCGGCGCGGCGCTGGTATGAGCCGCATCTCGAGCGCCTGCACGAAGACGCGCCGAGCCGCCTCGCCGATCTCGTCCAGCTCGAGCAGATCGCGGCCTGCTATCCCTCGCGCGAGCGCTTCCTCACCGAGCTGACGCTCGACCCGCCGGACGCGACCAGCGACGAGGCCGGGCCGCCTCTGCGCGACGAGGATTATCTCATCCTCTCGACGATCCATTCGGCCAAAGGGCAGGAGTGGAAGTCGGTCTTCGTGCTGAACTGCGTCGACGGCTGCATCCCCTCCGATCTCGCGACGGGAACGGCGGCGGAGATCGAAGAGGAGCGCCGTCTGCTCTACGTCGCGATGACGCGCGCGAAGGACAGCCTGCGTCTGGTGACGCCGCAGCGATTTTTCACCCATGGCCAGCCGGCGCAGGGCGACCGGCACGTCTACGCCGCGCGCACGCGATTCATTCCGGCGGAGATGCTGCGGTTTTTCGATTGCGTGAGCTGGCCGGCCGCAGCGGCTGCGGGCGAGCGTCTCGCCGGGGGTGGGCTGCGGGTCGATGTGGGGGCGAAGATGCGGGGGATGTGGGGGTGAACGATGAAGGCGACGACGCTGTGGGTGAAGCACGTCAGGGAATGACGTGCCCGAACGGATTCCGTCCGCGCCTCTGAAATTGCCGCACGCGACCCCTGAGCGAACAGTCGTCAAGCTCATGGCCTGGTGGTTGCAGGTTCAAATCCCGCCCCGCATCCAGAGCGTGTCCTTTAATTCAATGACTTACGTCGTTGGTCGGCAGGCTCGTCATTTCTCTTGACTTAGTTTCGACGCGCCGACGCGGATTCCTCTTTTTTACCAATCAGATGCGATGAACCTTGCTGGTCGGGTTCTATAGTGTTACAGCCCATTCCATGGCACATGCCCGGTACGAAAATGTCGCTTGTCTTGGCATCGTGGACTGATCTCAGAGCTTGTGCGCGATATAGTAGAAATTTCCGCTGAGGCATACAGAATGCGAGTTTTTCTTTCCCATTCTTCAAAGGACAAGGGCTTCGTGGAGCCGGTCGCGGAGCTCTTGAAGCCGGGCACGTTCGAGTTGGACTCTACGACTTTTGACGCTGGGCTGCTAAATTCCCAGGTGATTGCCGAAGCACTGAAGCGGGCGGACCTATTCTGTTTATTATTGTCGGCCGACTCCGTGCAAGCTTCCTATGTGACGTTTGAGACATTGCTCGGCATGGAGTTATTTGCAAAGGGGGAAATTAGCCGGTTTTTAGCGATCTGCATCGACGAAGACGCATTCACAAAGGCGTCAGAAAATGTTCGACATTTCTCGATTGTTCGGCGTGCGTCGACGCCCGAGAACGCGGCTTGGCTTATACAGGGCGCTCTTGTTGCTGCCGCCTCCCGAGATGAGCAGCTATCACATCCTTTTATTGGGCGCGATAAGTCACTCAAGGAACTAGAGGATCAGGTAGTCGATCCCGCGCGGCCTGCACAGAAGGCGCTTTACGTTTCCGGTAATTTCGGCACCGGTCGCCGGACTCTCGTCCGTAAGTTTTTCCAAAATCAATATCCGCAAGTCGGAAGGGCATTTCCTTCCGTTACGTTGGAAGAGCTCGACGGCGCCGACGAGATATATCGGAAGGTTATAGCTGCCGTTCGTCCAACGCTGTCTGCGCGGGAGCTTGTAACCCGTTTGTCAGCCTTCGAAGCTGCCACCCCAACTGAGAAAGCCCGTCAGATAGCAGCGCTTCTCAACTCATTGCTTTCTGCCAGAGAGTCATGCTTCCTCCTTGACTCGGGTGGTGTTCTTGACGACGGAGGCGCTTTTTACCCCGAATTCAACGCCATCATAAGCCAGTTAAACGATAGGCCTCATCCCCCAGTCTCGATCATATCGCGCAGGATGATGTCCCCGAACACGCGAAGAGAAGCAAATGACATAGCTTACTGTGCTCTGTCAGCTCTTACGCGGGATGAAGCTGTGCGTTTGGCGAAACGTCTCCTAAAAGACATTTCGGCCACCGAGAGCCAAATAGCCGATGTCGTCGAGTTGTCAGACAGACATCCATACAACTTTTATAGGATTATACAAGAGATTACTAGCCGTGGACTGTCAAATTTTCTTGCAAGCCCATCAGATTTCGTAGAATGGAAGCATCGACAGTCTTCTGAGTACTTAGAAAGAATAAAGCTCGACGGCATAGAGATCGAATTGTTGAGTTTATTGAAAATTCTTCCATCGCTTGATTTCGTGGCTATGGTTGAAGCCTTGGACGTGAATGCGAGCGAGGCGGCGGATTCCTTGTTGCGACTTAGTCAGCTACATGTCGTTGAGCATTCTGGTGACGAGTATTCCATATCTCCTCCCATAAAAATAGCGGCTGAGAGAGATAAACGGATTAGTCTCTCCGCAGGAAAGAGGAAAGAGGTGTTGGCCAAATTAGCTGAGTCGCTCGCGCTGAGGCTCGATGAGGGAACAGCTCCGATTTCGTTGATCGACTCTGCCGTTTTGTCCGCTATCGAGTCAGGGAAGGAAACATATGCTTCCGTTTTTCTACTTCCGTCGCACTACGTTTGGTTGGCGAAGCGCCATTACGATCAAAAACACTACGGTGAGTGCATTCGCCTAGCTCGGGAGGCTCTAAAATCGAACGCACGCCTACCGAGGACTGCGTTGGTCGCTGCTTGTCGATTTATGTGCTTGGCTGCGGCACGCATTGGCGAAACTGTAACTTTTGACACTGGAATCCAACGTCTCGCTGATACGGACGGAGACAATTGGACGAAAAGTAATGTTTCCTTTCTCCGAGGCTTTAATGAGCGGATGAAGGGCCACCTGCCTCTCGCCGAGCAACATTTCCGTGAGGCCTACGGGCTATCTCCGGGTAACTATTCCATCACCCGCGAGCTTGCGGCGATTTGCCTCGCTCGGGGCAGTCTCGAACAAGCTGAACAATTCGCGAGAGAGGCGCATGCCATCTCATCGAGCAATCCCTATGTCCTCGACATCGTAATTGCCGTGCTGACGCGCAAGCTGAGGAGGAAGGCGAAAGAGAATGCTGAAATTCGCGAAATGATGGACAGGTTGAGACAGGTCGGCGATGAGGGCGGCCGATCATTCTACACTACACGGAAGGCTGAGATCGAGCTTGTGGGTGGCGACAGGCGGCTGGCGCGGACGCTTGCCGAAGAGGCGATAACGCGGACCCCAAACATCTTCGAGCCTCGGCGTATCTATTGCGAAGTTTTGCTAGCCGAAGGCAATTTCGCCAAGGTGGCTGAAGTTCTGCAATGGATGAGGAGAGAGGTAAACTCGGCTGAGACCGGAGAACGAAGAACCAACTTTCGCGCCTATCTGGAAACAAATGCCCACTATCTAACGGAGATTGGGCAGTTTGAACCTGCTAAAGAAATTTACAGTGACGATTCAGTCTTCACGGAAGCCGAGCGGGTGGCAGCTATTCGAGAAATCGAACTTGTTCAGATGGCTAAAGCGTTATAGCGACGAGGCTCCGGTCCGCGCCGCCAATGTCCACGAGAACGATTACGCCGTCGTTGATCGTCGGCGTCATGCTTTTCCCGTCGACATGTTTGAACCGAATTTCTCTTGGTTCGCCGTTGAGCCCATACATACGAGCTTCTCAGATTCGGTTTTCGGGATTTGCCGCGAGACTGGCGGTGCAGTCAAGCAGAAGGTTCGTCCTTATACATCCGCTCCTAGCGCCTTCCGGCCACAGCAGATGGATCGCAACGACCCGGCTTTGCGTCATGGCCTAGGGGAATGACTGCCCTTCTCCCGCCGCACTCCCCGCGGGAATTGCCGGATCACGCCGGAAACGCGATCCACACCTGCGCGCCGCTCTGCCTCATCGAGGACGGCGACTGCAATAGCGTGCAGGGCGGCCCTCACGGCGACGCGGTAAAGGTCGGGGCCGAGTCGCTCGCGCACCCGCCAGAGGCGCGCGACGACATCGTCGAGAAGGTGGCCGTCTTTGCTCATGCGTCCCTCCCGCGCGTTTTCCTGCCGCGGCCGCGGGCTCCGGAAGCCGCGACGAGCTCCGCGATATCCTCGCCGGTGAGAAATCTCCGCGCGAGCAGCGCCTCGGCGATTCGCTCGACGTCGCCGCGCCGCCTGCGCATCAGGGCGAGCGATTGCGCATAGAGACGGGAGAGGTCCGCCTCGACGATGTCGCGCAGCTCGCGGTCATAGGCGAGCGATGCAGCCGCGTCGCTTCGATGCAGCAGCGTCGCCCCCAGTCCATGCGCGGCGTGGCCCTCGGCGAGCGCGCGCGTCGCCATGGCCAGATCCGCCACCGCGCCGGTCGACGCCGCGCCGAGAATGGCCTCTTCAGCGGCTCGCCCCGCAAGCAGGATCATGACGCCGGCGTCGAGATCGGCCCTGGTCGGAAACATCGGTCGTCCTCCTGAGGCGCGCGTTTCCCCTCCCGATGCGCCGCGCGGGATGATCGAGGCCGATGCGATCGTCATTCCGGCCTCCCGATAGGCGACGCAGTGCCCCGCCTCATGAATGGCGGCGACGCGGCGATCCGTCGGGGTCCGATCATCCGGAGGCGCGATGATGCGCAGCAAATCGTCCAGCGTCGGCTCGTGCCGGGCCTCGCGGGCGGCCTGGAGCAGGTCGCGCGCCCAGTCGGCGGCCTGCGCAGGCGTGGCGGCCGGCCCGGCGAAGCGAAGGGTCGCAAGGAGGTCCACATCGGCGACAGTCGAAAGCGCGCCACCGAGCCGCCAGCGCAGCACGCGCATGAGCGATTCTGCACCCGGCGGCCCGACGTCGACGCGTCGCAGCCGCCCGGGACGCGTGGCGGCGGCATCGATGGCCTCGCCGCAATTTGTGGCAGCCACGATGATCACGCCCTCGTGATTTTCGAGGAGGGTCAGAACGAGGGTGACGATCGGCATCCAAAAGTCTCGCCCACGGCGATCCATCGACGCCCTGTCCGGACATGCAGCGTCGAACTCGTCGATACTCAGAATGGAGACGCCGGAAATGGCGGCTGCGGCGCGCGCCGCATCGAAGCAGTCCTGCATTGCGCGGGCGATCGTGCCGAGATGGCCGGCCTCGCCGCTTCGCGCGAACATTTTCCCGCAAGAGTCGACCACCAGCGGCGCCCCTAAAGCGCGAGCGAGTACGGAGGCGAAAGTCGTCTTTCCGGCGCCGGGCGGCCCGGCGAGCAGCACGGCGGTCGTCGGCATGTCGCGCCAACGGATGCGACCGGCGCGATAGTCGGAGACGCCCGAGGCTATATCCTGCGCCAGGCGGCGTAGGTCCGCGGGAAGGCAGTCGAGCGGCGGAACGTCGGCGGCGACGCCGCCCGCGTTCGGCTTTTTCGACTCCGCAGCGCGGTGGAGATTGGCGACGACGTCGCGTGCGGATGCGCCGGCGCGGAAAGCGCTGACGGTCTCGGAGAATGTCAGCGCGAGCTCGGCTCCATTGGGAATCTCCGTCGACGCCTTGCCGCGCGCGTGCTTTCTCAAGAGTCGGCGAAGAATATTCGCATCGGGCGGCGCGACGGAAATGCGCATATCCGCCGCCGACAATAGCGCGGACGGCAGGAACGATTGCGGATCCTGCGAGACGCCGATGACGGGACGCCCGCCAGCGAGGCCCAAGGCCACTTCGTCATTTCCTTTCGCCGGGTCGTGCTCGCGACGGGAGGAGCCGTCGCGCGACACACAGAGAATTCGCGCAGAGTCGCGCCGCAGCACGCGAGACAGCGGGCCGCACCATTCGGCGCCGGGCGCCTGGACGATGACGGCGACCGGGTCGCCGCGCCGGATGCGCAGGCGCAGCGCGGCCGGCAGCGCCGCCCGCAGACATTCCCATGCGAGCGCATCGGCGACGGAGCCAGCCTTGTTCGCCGCCTCAGCGGCGTCATCGTCGGCCGCGTCGAAAATGTCCCCGTCGTCGCGAAGATCGCGCAGCCCGCTCATTGCACGCTCTCCTCGGTGGACAGGCTGTCGAAGGGACGGCCGCTCATCGGCGGCTTCTCCGGAACGCCCTCCCGGCGGCGGCGCGAATGCGCATGGAGCCCGAAGGGCGTCGCCCGGACCAGCGCGTCCGAACGCTTCGGCAAAACGGGCCTTTCCATGCCGCGGACGACCGGCGCGAGCAGGCGCGCCAATTCGGCGTCGAGCGCCGCCTTCATCGCCTGCGTCATGGCGTCGATCGAGGCCATGATCGGGAGGCCGAAGGTCGCGTCGATTTTCTCGCGGGTCAGCGTGATCGCTTTCGAAAACCGCGCCGATCCCAGATAATCGACCACGAAGGCATGCGCCGTCGTGACCCGCGAATAACCCTGCTGACGCAAATAGGACGCGAGATTCAGCCTCAGCGCCATGAGATCGCGCTCGATCGCGCGTCGCTTTTTCGTCTCTGTGGCGCCGCCGCCACGCTTGATGGAGAGCGCCCAAGCAACCTCACGCTCTTCATCGATCGCGAGAATGTCGATATCGACGAAGCTCGCGATTTTGCCATCGACGAATCGGATCGGCCGTGTCGCCGTCATGGCGTAATCATGCGATTCGGCGAGCTCTAGCGCGCCTTGCGTGACGGGAACGCCGAGATTGCGGAACACTGTGCAGCCGGCTGCTTCGAGCGCATCGCCGATCGCGCGCTCGATCAGCGGGCCATGGCGTTTGGCGGCGGATGCATAGGCGGAGACCAGCCGCGACACCTCGGGGCGGAACAGCGGATCGACAGCATGATCCGCCTCGATCGCCGCCTTCACGGCCTCGCGCGCAGCCTCGTTCAGCGAGTCGGTGATTTCGGTCGCGCCCTGGCGGCGCATCGTCATTTGGGTCTTACGCATTCAAAACACTCCTCACGGGAACAACGTCGTCCCATGGGCCGATATTGCCATTCTATGCTCGTATTGCTACTAGATGATAATACCATGGTTAATGGAGGTTGAATGATCACCCCAGCCCAATGCCGCGCGTCGCGCGCCTGGCTCCGATGGACGCTGGACGATCTGGCGGCGAAATCCCGCGTGTCGAAGGCGACCCTTCACAATTTCGAGAAGGAGACGCGCGTTCCGCACGACCGCACGCTCGCGGATATTCGCCGCGCGCTCGAGGAGGCCGGCGTCGAGCTGGTGTTCGACGGCGCCGCCGGCGTCGGGATACACGTCACGCGGCCGGGCCAGCCGATCGGCGGCTAGACTTACGCAGACACGTCGGCGCCTCCGCCGATTGCTCGGCGCGGGGCGGCCGGCTACTCTGCCGCCGCTTTCGGGGGGAGATATGCTGACAGGCGAATTACGCGGCAAGATCGATGGCGTCTGGAATGAAGAGCTGGCCCCGCTTCTCTGGACAGCTCCCCGCGGATTTTAAGTGGATCTCTGCCGAGGTTTGCTGAACGCGGGGCGTTTCGATTTTGTCGCGGCGTCGGGAGGGCGTAGCCCGACCAGAGGCGCGACAAAATCACGGTGACGATCATGCCGCCATCACGGCCTCTCCACAACCGAAATAAGCCTCGTCCGGCGTGCGGGAGTCGAGGCTCGAATGCGGGCGCCGCTCATTGTAAAAGGCCAGATATTTGGCGATCGACGCGCGCGCCTCGGACACGCTGTCATAGGCGCGCAGATAGACCTCCTCATATTTGACGCTGCGCCACAGCCTCTCGACGAACACATTGTCGCGCCAGGACCCCTTGCCGTCCATGCTGATGGCGATTTTCGCATCGAGCAGCACGCTCGTGAAGTCATGGCCGGTGAACTGGCTGCCCTGGTCCGTGTTGAAGATTTCGGGTCTGCCATGCTTTGCCAGCGCCTCTTTCAACGCCTCGACGCAAAACTCCGCCTCCATCGTGATCGATACGCGATGCGCCAGCACGCGCCGGCTCGCCACGTCGACGACCGCCGCGAGATAGACGAAGCCGCGCCGCATCGGGATATAGGAAATGTCCGTCGCCCAGACATGATTGGGCCGCTCGATCTTCACGCCGCGCAGGAGATAAGGGTAGATCTTATGCCCCGGCGCCGGCTTGCTCGTGTTCGGACGCCGATAGATCGCGGCAATGCCCATCCGCTTCATCAGCGTCGCCACATGGCGGCGACCGACGACGACGCCCTCGCGCCGCAAAAGATCGCGCAGCATCCGCGCCCCCGCAAAGGGATGTTCGAGATGCAATTCGTCGATACGCCGCATGAGCTTCAAATCCTCGGCCGAGACCGGCCGCGGCTTGTAATAGACCGAACTGCGGGCGACGCCGAGCGCTCGCGCCTGACGGGCGATGGGGAGTTCGTAGCTGCGGTCGATCATCGTTTTACGCTCAGCAATCCCGCTTTGGTGAGCGCGCCGGACAAAAAATCATTGGTCAGCGTCAGCTCACCGATCTTGGCGTGAAGCGCCTTCAAATCGACCGCCGCTTCCTTCGCTTCCGGCTTTTCGTGACCGAAAACGCCTGCCGCGCCTTCGAGAAGCTGGCCCTTCCAGGTCGTGATCTGGTTCGGATGAACGTCGAACTGCTGCGCGAGTTCGCTGAGCGTCTTCTCGCCCTTGATCGCGGCCAAAGCCACCTTCGCTTTAAACGCCGGGGAATGCGTCCGGCGGCTCTTCTTCGTCATCGAATGCTCCTGATTCGCAGCGAGAATCCTCGCCGCTGTCAGGCAGAAAATCCACTCAAGCCACTGTCCGAATTTCCGAGGCCGGCTCTTGATTTCTGGTCCGGCGGCCTCGCCAATCCGCTCCAGGTCATAGAGCAGATCACTTTTCTCATCTTCATCAAGCGCCTCGACGAGATGCAGTAGCTCGAGGAGCGCAAGGCGACGACGCTGAAACGCCCGCTCGAGCGGCGCATCTTCCCGGACGGCGCGGACGCGCGCGGCGAGCCCTACGAAAATCTGCGCTGGTCCCGCTTCAAGCATTTCGCCGGACCGGAAATGTTCCGCATCGTCGACGAGCATGTGTTTCCCTTCATCCGCTCGCTCAATGGCGACGGCGGCGCCTATGCGCGACACATGCGCGACGCGCGCTTTCAAATCCCCAGCCCGCAGCTTCTCGCCAAGGTCGTCGACAAGCTCTCGCAGATCGACATGGGCGATCGCGACACCAAGGGCGACGTCTATGAATATATGCTGGCGAAGATCGCCTCCGCCGGCCAGAACGGCCAGTTCCGCACGCCGCGCCACATCATCGCGCTGATGGTGGAGCTGACGCAGCCGAGGCCCGAGGATACGATCTGCGATCCCGCCGCCGGCACCTGCGGCTTTCTCGTCGCCGCCGGCGAATATTTGCGCAAGCATCACGCCGGCCTCTTCCGCGACGCGAAGCTGCGCGCGCATTTTCACGAGAAGCTCTTCAACGGCTTCGATTTCGATCCGACGATGCTGCGCATCGGCGCGATGAACATGGCGCTGCATGGCGTCGAGAACGCCAACGTCGCCTATAGAGATTCGCTCGCCGAGGATCATTCCGAGGACGCCGGGCGCTATTCGCTGGTGCTCGCCAATCCGCCCTTCGCCGGCTCGCTCGATTACGAGACGACGGCCAAGGATTTGCAGCGGATCGTCAAGACCAAGAAGACCGAGCTGTTGTTCCTGGCGCTGTTCCTGCGGCTGTTGAAGACCGGCGGGCGCGCGGCGGTCATCGTGCCGGACGGCGTGCTGTTCGGCTCCTCCAAGGCGCATAAGGATTTGCGCCGCCTGCTCGTCGAGGAGAACAAGCTCGAGGCGGTGGTGAAGCTGCCGTCTGGCGTTTTCCGGCCTTATGCGGGCGTCTCGACGGCGATCCTCGTCTTCACCCGCACCGGCGTCGGCGGCACGAATCATGTGTGGTTCTATGATGTGCAGGCGGACGGCTGGTCGCTCGACGACAAGCGCCAGCCGCTGCTTCCCGCCGAGAAGCTCGGCCCGACGCCGGAGGCGGCGCTCGAGGAGAGCGAGGAGGAGAAGAACAATCTTCCCGACGTGCTGATGCGCTTCGAGGAGCGGGACGGCGCCGAGCGCGAGCGCCCGCGCACGGCGCAGAGCTTTTGCGTGCCCAAGGCGGATATTGCGGCGGCGGGCTATGACCTCTCGCTGAATCGTTACCGGGAAGTGGAGCATGAGGAGGTCGAGCATGAGAGCCCGGCGGCGATCCTCGCCGATCTGCGGCGGCTCGAGGCGGAGATTGCGGAGGGGATGACGCGGCTCGAGGAGATGGTGGGGTGACTGTCCGCTACACGAAGATCGGAGCATTATTGCTTCCGGTCAGCACTTGGAGCCCCTCGCACGAACTGCTTGACGGAACTTTTCCGTATATTGATTTAGGAGCGGTGGACAACGATGAAAAGATCGTTCGTCAAATCAAGGACGTTCCATTTAAAGACGCCCCGAGCCGCGCTCGTCAACTTGTAAAGAATGGCGACATCCTAGTTTCAACGGTACGCCCCAATCTCAATGGAATCGCGAAGCTGGATGCACGTCATGACGGCGCAACAGCGTCCACGGGTTTCTGCGTCCTCAGGCCAAATACAAGCGCTATATGTCCGAACTACCTGTTTCATTGGCTGAAAAGCCCCCCGTTTGTCGCGGAAATGGTCCGTCAGTCGACGGGCGCCAGCTATCCGGCCGTCAGTGATCGGATCATCCATTCATCGCTGATTCCTCTCCCGCCCCTCGACGAGCAGCGGCGGATCGCGGCGATCCTCGATCAGGCCGACGACCAGCGGCGCAAGCGGCTGGAGGCGTTGGGGCGGATTTCGGATTTGGCGCGAGCCAATGCGCTCGCGTTGCTCGGCAACCCACTCACCAATCCAAAAGAATGGCGATCTGATCTCACTCTTGGCGAGGTTTCAGAAATCGTGTCTGGGGTCACGAAAGGCCGGAAATTGAACGGCGCCGCCGTTCGCTCGGTGCCTTATTTGGCCGTCGCCAATGTTCAAGATGGCTCGATCACTCTGAAGAACATAAAATACATCGACGCCACTGAGGACGAAATTCGTCGGCTTCGTCTCAGATCAGACGACCTCTTACTTACGGAAGGAGGAGACCCCGACAAATTGGGACGCGGATCATTATGGAGTAACGCGCTCCTCGAAGAATGTATTCATCAAAATCACGTGTTTCGCGTGAGGGTCAAATCCAATGAAATACTGCCTGCTTTTCTGAACTGGCTAATCGGAAGCGAGCGGGGGAAGCGCTATTTTTTGAATGCTGCAAAACAAACAACAGGAATCGCGTCCATCAATATGACGCAGCTCCGAGCATTTCCGCTGCTTGTCCCGCCGCTCGAAGTCCAAAACCGCTTCGTTGAACAGACCGCCGAGATCGACACGCTCAAAGCCCATCACCGCGCCCATCTCGCGCGGCTCGACGCTCTGTTCGCCTCGCTGCAACATCGCGCCTTCCGCGGCGACCTCCCCGCCCCTTCCTTCTCCCGCGCGCGGGAGAAGGCAGCCTCGTCATAGGGCGTCCGCAAGGACGCCCGTCTCGAGCGACGGACTATGGCGAGGTCGGATGAGGGTCCCGCAGAAAGGGGCGGCGTTATCGATATCGCGCGATCTGGTCAAGCAAGACTTCGAGGTTTACGCCCTGTCGTTGCGTCCCGTGATCGAGCTTCCACGCGGCGACGCTTCTCGTCACCTCGAACTGATTCTCCAGTGTCGAAACGACGGCGTCGAGTTCTCGGCGAGACACGGGAGACTTCGCGAGCCGCCAGATTTCGGCGGCCGCCGCCGAAGGCAGAAGCAGCTCTCCGGCGAAAGATTTCGCTCGCCGTTCTATATCGAGCGGCATCCGACTGTTCAGAACATCGACCGCTCCGAGCGCATGGCCACGATCGAGCAGCAAATGGCAAAGCTCATGCGCCAGCGTCACATTGGCCGCTCGCCCCACCCCGCGCCAACTGTTCTCGTTGAGAAGAACAGCCGGACCGAAACGATCGCCCCAGACAGCGAGGGCGTCCAATGTCGACGGATCGACCTTCCGAGGCTCGAGCGAGACGCCGAGGTCGGGAAGGAGCGCGGAAACGTCGATCGCCGCCTGCGACGACACGCCCAAATGCTCGCGGACAAAGCGGGCCGCCGCCTCGCCTTGTTCGTGAGCGCGTCGGTTCGAGAAGTTTTCAGCGATATGGTTCCCGACCAACTCGCCCAGGCGATCGAGTTCCGGCGCTGGCGTCTTGCCGAATGCGCCGATGAGCGTCAAAATTTGGTGGATTTGCTCGGGCGGCAGCGCGCTCGCCATTCTCGCCGCGATCCGCAACTCGTCGTTATCGTTCGCCGCATCGGCCACACTCCGGGGCGCCGAGAGTATCCCGTCATCGACCAGCTTCGTCGCAGTGGCTTGGTCGAGACTGGTGACCCAGGCGAGCAAAGCGGTCGGCTCGCCGATATCTCGCCGGCACCAGTTGTCGATCAAATTCGACCATCGACCTGGACGACTCGCCAAATGGCCCGCAATTTCATCTCCGAGACGCGAAATTTCGGCCCAGGCCTGCTCGAACAGCGGCGCGCGCATTCCCGCAAGCGTATCGACGATCATGCGGTCGCCGGAGCGCAGCATCCACAAGGGCGGCAAATCGAAATAGCCAGCGAAGCAGTTGGAGAGGTCGTGCGCCTGCTCGAACGCGCAAACCAGCTCGTCCTCTTGTTCTGCCACGTCGGGCTTACTTTCCCATCGCTCCTCGGCCTTAGCTCGAAGTTCGGTCGGGCGCTCGGGCGCGACGGCGATGGGATAGGTCTGGCGAAGGGAAAGGGGCTTCCAAAATTCGATAAAATGCGAGAGCAAGTCGTCGATTTGAACTTCTAGAAAGACGCCCTCCGCGCCAGCGGCCGGCCAAACGGGCTGATCGTCGATCAGCACAGCGAATTCCGCGGTCGTGAAACGGCCTTCGTCGTCGATCTCCGACGGCAAATTCAAGAGGAGTTTCAGGCCTGTTTCACTCATTTCCGCTCACCGTGCCGCGTGATGTGCTTTTTCACCCAGGCTCGAAATGCGTCAGCGCAGCCATTTTCCTCGGCTATTTGCTCCAGCTTTGTCAATATCGGGTTAGACAGCTTACCCCTGTAGGGATAACCATGATACGTAGCGCCGCCGTCGCTCGTCTGAGCCTCGTAAATGGCCCCCTCGTAGACCGCGTAAAGCCTCTTGGGCGCGGTAAGCTCACGATCTCCATTCGGGGCGGCGACGGCTTCGTTCAGGAGGCGCTCACGCTCGGCCTCTGAAAGGTTGCAAGGACATTTGCCGATCCATTTCTTGGGATCGCTATTGTCGAACTCGATGACGGGATAGGCATCCTTTCCGACGTGCTTAAATCGTCGCTCGCCTTTGTCGTATTTCCGTTTTGTTCCCTCTACGGTCATGTCAGACGATACGTCCAAGTTGGACTAGACTGGAACCCGACAATAGCGTCGAATGGACTCCATGTCCCAATTTTCATTCCTCGCAGCCGAATTTCCCGACATATTCGTCCACGCCTCCCGCGCCGAGGCGCTGGCGCGCAGCGACTCGCGCGGCGCCGCCTTTTATTGCCGGCTGGCGCTGGAGACCTCCGTCGAATGGCTCTATCGGCATGACGGGACACTGCGCAGCCCCTATGAATCGACGCTCGCCGCGCTGATCGCGGCACCGAGCTTCCAGACGCTGCTCGGCCGCACGCTCTGCGTCAAAGCCCGCTTCGTGAAGGATGTCGGCAACGCCGCCGCCCATGGCAAGCCGGTGGCCCCGACGCAGGCGGCGACGGCGCTGCGCGAATTCTTCGACATCGCCTATTGGCTCGTCCGCACCTACGCAAGGGGCGCGAAGCCCGGGCCGGATGCGGCTTTCAGCCTGGAGGCGCTGCCGAGGCTCGCGCAGGTCCAGCAGACGACGCTGGCGCAATTGCAGGAGGCCGCGCGGCGCTATCAGGCGAGCGTCCAAGACCGCAAGGCGGTCGAGGCTGCCCTCGCCGCCAGCGAGGAGCGCCGCGCCGCGATCGAGGCGGCGCATGAGGCGCTGCAAGCGGAAATCGCGCGCATCAAGGCGGCGAATCAGGCGATCCCCGACCGGCGCGACTATCGCGAGAGCGAGACCCGCGATCTCTTCATCGACACGCTGCTGCGCGAAGCCGGCTTCGATCCGCAGGCCCCGGACGTCGCCGAGGTGGAAGTGCGCGGCATGCCCAATGCGAGCGGCGTCGGCTTCGTCGATTATGTGCTGCCCGGCGCCGACGGGCGGCCGCTCGCGCTGATCGAGGCCAAGCGCAGCCGCCGCGATCCGCGCGACGGACAGCAGCAGGCCAAGCTCTACGCCGATTGCCTCGAGACGCAATATGGCCGGCGGCCGGTGATCTTCTATACGAACGGCTATGAGCATTGGATCTGGGACGATACGCGTTTTTCCCCACGCCCGATCCAGGGCTTTATGAAGCGCGACGAGCTGGAGCTGATGCTCCAGCGGCGCGAGACGCGAAAGACGCTCGCGCCGGAGAATATCGACAAATCTATCGTCGATCGCGCCTATCAGCAGCGCGCCATCCGCCGCGTGACCGAGGCCTTCGAGCGCGACCATGCGCGCAAGGCCTTGCTGGTGATCGCCACCGGCGCCGGCAAGACGCGCACGGTGATCGCCCTCTGCGATCTCCTGATGCGCGCCAATTGGGTGAAGCGCGTGCTGTTCCTCGCCGATCGCAAGGCCCTCGTGACTCAGGCGACGAACGCCTTCAAGAAGCATCTGCCCGGCGCGGCGACGGTCAACCTCGTCGAGGACAAGACGCAGGAAGGCCGCGTCTATGTCTCGACCTATCCGACGATGATGCGGCTGATCGACGAGGCGGACGCCGAGGGGCGGCGCTTCGGAGTCGGCCATTTCGATCTCATCGTCATCGACGAGGCGCATCGCTCCGTCTATCGCAAATACAAGGCGATCTTCGATTATTTCGACAGCCTCCTGGTGGGGCTGACGGCGACGCCGAAGGGCGAGGTCGATCGCGACACCTATCGGCTGTTCGACCTCCAGACCGGCGTGCCGACCGACGCCTACAGCCTCGACGAGGCCGTGCGCGACGGCTTTCTGGCGCCGCCGCGCGCCGTGTCGCTGACCACCGATTTTCTCGACCGCGGCATTCGCTACGACCAGCTCTCCGAGGACGATCAGGAGAAATGGGACGCGCTCGAATGGGAGGAGGACGGCGCCGTTCCGGGCGTCGTCGAGGCGCCGGCGATCAACAAATGGCTGTTCAACGCCGACACGGTCGATCGCGTGCTCGCCCATCTCATGGAGAATGGGCTGAAGGTCGCGGATGGCGACCGGCTCGGCAAGACGATCATTTTCGCGAAGAACCGGGACCACGCCAATTTCATCGCCCAGCGCTTCGACGCGCATTATCCGCATCTCGCCGGCCATTTCGCGCGGGTGATCGACCATTCGATCTCCTATGCGCAGACGCTGATCGATGATTTCTCCGACGCGGAAAAGGCGCCGCATATCGCCGTGTCGATCGACATGCTCGACACCGGGATCGATGTGAAGGAGATCGTGAACCTCGTCTTTTTCAAGCCCGTGCGGTCCAAGACCAAATTTTGGCAGATGATCGGACGCGGCACGCGGCTTTGCGAGAATCTCTTCGGCGAGAAGCAGGACAAGCAATTCTTCTACATCTTCGATTGGTGTCGGAATTTCGAATTCTTCAACGAGCATCCGAATGTCGCCGACGGCAAGGCGGGCGACTCGCTGGGCAAGCGCCTGTTCGCCGCGCGCGTGGAGCTGATCGGCGAAATAGACCGCTCCACGCCGGAGACGCCGGCCGGCGACTATGCGCAACTGCCACCTTCGGTGCTACATGTCGGCGAGAGCGGATCGGACGCCGATCGCGACGCCGCCGTCGCGGAAATCCGCGCATCGCTCGCCGGCGCGCTGCGGTCGGAGGTCGAAGGCATGAGCCTCGACAATTTCCTCGTGCGCCCGCATCGCCGCTCTGTCGAGAAGTTTTCATCCGGCGCCGCCTGGGCGCGGCTCGACGCCGACGCGCGCGCCGAATTGATCGAGCATATCGCCGGCCTTCCCTCATCTGTCGGCGACGACGATCTCGCCGCCAAGCAGTTCGATCTCCTTCTGTTCCGAACTGAGCTGACCCTGCTGCGCGTGGAGCCCTCTTTCATGGGCCTCGCCACGCGCATTCGGGAGACCGCCTCGCTGCTCGAGCCGCTCGCCAATGTGCCGATGGTCGCTGCGGAGATCGCGCTGATCGAGGAGGTCCAGACCGACGCCTTCTGGCAAGACGTCACGCTTCCCATGCTCGAGAGCCTGCGGCGACGGCTACGCGCGCTCGTCAAGCTGATCGAGCGCGAGAAGCGGCCGATCGTCTATTCCGATTTCGAGGATCGCGGCGGCGCCGGCGCCGAGGTGGCGATACGCGGCCTTCCGGTGGGCACGGATATGGACGCCTTTCGCCGCAAGGCGCGCGTCTTCCTGCGTCCGCACGAAAGCCATATCGCCGTTCTCAAGCTGAAGCGCGCCGAGCCTCTGACCGCGACCGATCTCGCCGAGCTCGAGCGCATCTTCAAAGAGTCCGGAGCCGACGACGCCTCCCTCGGCCTCATCCAGTCGGAGGGTGGCCTCGCGCGTTTCGTTCGCTCGCTGGTCGGCCTGGACCGCGAAGCGGCGAAAAGGCTCTTCTCGGAATTCGAGGATGGACGGCGGCTGACCGCGGACCAGCACGAATTTCTAAATCTCGTGATCGATCATCTCACCGAGCGCGGCGCGATGGACCCCGCGCTCCTTTATGAGACGCCTTTCACGGATTTCGACGCCAAAGGCGTCGAAGGCGTCTTCGAGACGGCCGATGTTCTGCGCCTCGTCGACATTCTCCGACGCGTGGACGAGCGCAGCGCGGCGTGAGCAGTGGCCGCCACCGACCTTCCCTCTCCGAGCCGAGGCGATCCCTCGGTTCCGACTCGAGGCATTTCAATGCCTTGGAAATAAATTGGCTCGCGCGCTCGGCAGAGCGAACGCGGAGTGAGAGCCGAGGGAACACGAACAATGACCAAGAATGCGTTCTCCCGCTATGTTGGCGTCGACTATTCCGGCGCGAGGACGCCCACCGATAGCCTGCCGGGATTGCGAGTATATCTCACAGATGACTGCGCGCCGCCTCGCGAGATCACGCCCCCGCCGTCCCCGCGAAAATATTGGACGCGGAAGGCACTCGCCGAATGGTTGGTCGAACTTCTGGCCGAAAATCGGTCTACATTGGTCGGCATCGATCACGGCTTCTCATTCCCGCTACGCTATTTCGAGCACTATGGGCTGTTGCCGGAATGGCCGCGATTCCTCGAGGATTTCTGCCGCCATTGGCCGACCGACGAGGATCTCGTCTATGTCGATTTCATTCGAGACGGCCTTGCCGGAAATGGCGCCGCTCGGACAGGCAATTCTCGCTGGCGCCGTTTGACCGAGGAACGTGTCGGCCGCGCGAAGTCCGTCTTTCATTTCGATGTTCAGGGTTCGGTCGCAAAATCGACCCATGCCGGAATTCCCTGGCTGCGGTTCATTCGCCGCAGCCTGCCGGATCGTGTCCACTTCTGGCCTTTCGACGGTTGGAGCATCCCGTCCGGCAAATCAGCGATCGCGGAGGTCTATCCCGCGCTTTGGAGCCGCGGCTTCGCTCGCGAGGATCGAACAGGCGATCAGCATGACGCATATAGCATAGCGGCCTGGCTCGCCCGCGCGGATCGCGAAGGCGAGCTCACACATTATCTAACTCCCCGCTTGGCGCCGCCGGAGCGCGTCGTCGCAGAAGTCGAAGGTTGGATCTTGGGAGTCCCGGGGTCGTTCGACTGACGGGAGAGGCCCTTGACACCGTCTCTCGAACGCCAGATACTTTGCATTGCAAAGCATGAGACCCCGATGACAGACGTGGACAAGGCCCTAGCCGACATCGCCGAGATGCGCGAACGCGTCGCGCAATCTTTGGAGTTTCGTGGATATGGACCGCAGGCGCTCGCCGCGACGGCGATTCTCGCCGGCGCTGCCGGCTTCACGCAGATATTCCTCATTCCGACGCCAGACTCCGAACCTTTTGCCTATTTCGCTCTTTGGACGTTTGTCGCCGGCTTCGCGATCGTAATCATCGGCGTCGAAGCGGCGCGCCGCGTGGCAACGGAACATGGCGGCTTGGGCGGAGAAATGCTCCTTTCAGCGGCGCGACGCTTTGCGCCCGCCGGTCTCGCGGGGTTGCTCACGAGCCTCGTCATTCTTCGCCATGCGCCGGAGGCGGCCTGGATGCTTCCCGGCCTCTGGCAGATCATGCTGAGCCTCGGCGTGTTCGCAGCCGCCCATTCTCTGCCGAGAGCGATGATCCTCGTCGCCGCCTGGTATCTTTCGACCGGGCTCGCCTGTCTCGTCTATGCGGCGGGACCGCACGCCTTCACTCCTTTCGCAATGGCTCTGCCATTTTGTGGCGGTCAGATTCTCGCCGCCGTCGTCATGCGCCTCAGCCGAGGAGGCGACCATGACGAAGAGTGAGCAATCGGCGGGGCGCTTCGCCTATGAAGGGCTCGACCGCGTGATCCACGAAAAGGCGCGCCTCGGCCTGCTGACCTCGCTCGTCGCCCATCCCAAAGGGCTTCCCTTCGGCCAATTGAAGCGGCTGTGCGGCCTGACCGACGGAAATCTGAGCCGTCATTTGCAGGTGTTGCAGGAGGATGGGCTCGTCTCCATCGACAAGCGCTTCGAAGGGCTTCGTCCGCTGACGACGTGCCGGATCACGCCATCTGGACGGAAGCGCTTCCTCGGCTATCTCGAAGTGCTCCAGCAGGTCCTCGAGGACGCCAAGAGCGAGGCTCGGCAAAACGGCGATAAGATCGGACGCCTGTCGACGACCTGAGCGCTCTCTTTTTTTGCCCCCTAACTTTGCATTACAAAGGTATTTGTATTGAAAGACACAACATCATTGGCGCCAGCCCTCCTGCTTCCGGAGCGAAACCATATTTGGAGCCCGGCGCTGCGCCGGCGCCTGCTTCTAGCGTCGGCGGCCTATGCAGGCGTGCTTCTAGCGGCCGTCGTTCTCGCTTCAATCACGCATAGCGACGAGGCGCGCGCGTTCGCTCTCGGCCTCATGGGCCCCGGCTTCGGCTTTCTGATGTGGGCGACGCCCGGCACACCATCCTTCGCGCCTCATCTCGCTCTATGGATCGCCGGCATGGCCGCCTTCGTCGGCGCCGTGGTCTTCTGGTTCGCGACCGGCGCCATCGTCGCGCCGATCCTGATCTGGCTGGCCGAGGCCGTGCTCGCAGCCAATTGCGGCGACGGGCTCGCCTGGCCGACGGCCGTGTGGATCACGCCTGTCGGCATTATCGCCGCGCTCGATGTCGCGCTCGTCCTCGCTGTCGCGTCGGGCCAGCGCGCGAAAGCCGAGCGGCGCCGCGCCAACGCCTATCTCGCAGGCTGCCGCTGTGAGCCGAGCCCTGTCTCGTCGCCGCCCGCGGGGGAGCTGTCGCGCGACGATCTGCGCCGTATGCGCCTCCTCCTCGATCGCGCCTTGCAGCCGTTAGACGACTTCGAGGGGTTCGAGTGGATCGATCAATTCCAGACCGCGGCGATCCGCTATCAATCGAATTTCATCTCCTATGCTCTGTCGATCGCGCAGGCCGAGCGGCTTCCGGCCTTCCAGGCCTACCTCACGAAGGCGCAGGAGAATCTCGTTCTCAAGCAGATGGACCACCGAGTCTGGCGCTATTGGCGTCTCGAAAGCCTGTGGGGAAATCTGCGCGACGACATCGATCCCGTTCCGCGTGACAACATCATGTTCACCGGCTTTCTCGCGACACAGATCGCGCTCTTCCAGGCGGCGAGCGGAAGCCGACGCTTCGATGCTCCGGGCAGCCTGTCCTTTCGTCATCCGTCTGGACGCGTCTTCACCTATTCCTTGCCGGAACTCGTCGACGTCCTGGCGGCAGGGTTTCGCCGAGCCGAGCTCGGCCTCCTCGCCTGCGAGCCCAATTGGGTCTATCCGCTCTGCAATTTGATTTCCGCCTGTTCAATACGCGCCTACGACGCGAGTGCCGGAGGCGGTCGTTGGTCTAGGATCGCCCCCACATTCCGTGATCGCCTCGAAAGCGATTTTCTCCTCTGTGATGGGCGGATCGTTCCTTTCGTGTCGAGCGCCGTCGGATTGGCGCCGAGCGTGGGCGGCGCGGTCATGCAGACATTTCCCTGCTTGTTCCTCGACGCGCTCTTTCCGGACATCGCGTGGCGGCAGTGGCTTCTCGCTCGCCGCGAGCTCACGCCGCAACGCATGCGCCGCGCGCTCTGGCCGATCGACGTCGGCAACTATCGTCTCACGCGAGCGTCGAGCTATGCCGCAAGCGCCGCTGCCGCCGTCGCTATGGGCGACGAGGAGGTGGCGACGCTCTTGCTCGACGCTCTGGAGCGCGCCTGTCCCGAGATGACCTTTGAGGATGTTACTCATCGCCCACGGGCTTCGCTCTGGGCGCATGCCGTCGAATTTCTCGCGCGCGCGGGACGCGAAGGATCATTGCATCGTATCGTCGTCCAGCCGCCACTCGCCGCGCGCGGTCCTTTCATCAGCGAGGCGCCCTATCCGGACATTCTGCCCGCGAGCGCTCATACGAGCGGCGGCGCCCTTCATGCCGTGCTCTATCCCGGCCGCGGCGCCGGCATTCGGATGCTCACCATCGGCGGCCTCGACCCCGGACGCTCATATTTCGTCCGCGCCTGCGATGAACGGCGGATCGCGGCGGATCATTCCGGCGAAATGCGGCTCGACATTACGCTCGAGAAGAGAACCGAGCTTCACGTGGCGCCAGCCGCCTGAGGGAAAATCCATGATCTGCTGCGCTCTGATCGCGATCCTCTTCGCGCCTCTGCTCCTTCTGGCGCGCGCTTGCCGCGGGGCTACTCGCGATCCTCTCGCATGGCGGCTCCATGCGCCGACCTTGTCCTCCGAACGCCCTGCTCTTTCATCGCACGCGCTTTCATGGCGCGCGCGGATACGGAGCTTTTCTTTCGCCTTCGCCGGCCTCGCCTTCATGTTGCGCACACAGCCCAATGCGTGGGTTCACCTCGTGGCCACAGTGCTGGTCATCTGCGCCGGCCTCCTTCTGCCCGTGAGCCTGTCCGATTGGCGCTGGCTGATCGCCGCCATCGCATCTGTCTGGATGGCTGAGGCGATCAACACGGCCATCGAACATGTTTGCGACGTCGTATCACCGCAGTTCAACCTGTCCGTGAAGCGCGCCAAAGACATCGCCGCAGGCGCCGTCCTCGTCGGCGCGATCGGCGCCGCGACAATCGGAGCGACCGTCTTTCTGCCCTATTTCGGCGCATCGATCTCCCGCTGAAGCGCTACGGGCTTCACGCAGCACCGACCGTGGCCGCCTTATTCGAGAGCAGCCAATGATCCACCGTCAACTTGCGTCGGCGCCTATGACGACCTGTCGACCACAGGCGCATCGGAACCTCCATTTTTCGAAGCGCTCTCTGAGGCTCGGGCAGCTTCAGCAGCCGCACGGGCTCTCGCAAAGGCCACATGGTTGAACTTACCGCCTCCCTGGCGGTGGAGAGACGGATTGGAATCTGCGACAGCCTCGCTTTCAATAGCGTCGCCGAAGGACTCCGGCCCAGCCAAACCGTTAGCATCTCCCGACACTATATCGGCAGCGAGTCTCGGCGCCGATGGATCGATGTCGCTCGGGTCGTCATGAAAGTCGACAGAATCGCGCGCATCCGAGACAGCGGCGTGGTTGCTCGCGAGCGATTCGCTACTTGCGTTTTGGGGAACATCGCTCGGCGCAAAGGCGCTACTTTTCTCCACGAGAACATCCGCACGCTCGGCCACGCCGAATACGGCACATAAAGCGCTTGGCGCGGGCGTCAGATTGTCCACCAGCTTCTCCGGTGAAGGCTCCTCACGCAGCACGCTCGCCGAAATTTCAGGAGAAGTTACATCCTTGACCGACGAACCTCTCGTATCCTCCAACTGGGCGATCTCCTCGATCGTCACGCGGGCGCCAAAACGCCCGCGGAGGATCAGCGCCGCCTCACGGCTGACCTTGCCGCACCAAATCCCTTTGCGACCGTTCTTCGTCAGACCACATGACTTGAGCTGCTCTTTGATTACAATCGTCGGATTGGTGAGCCGGTGGATCGTGACGAGGCAATGATCCTCGCCGCCGACATTCGCCAGAGGCCCTGTGGATTGTGGATCGCTTTGCCCGCGCTGCGCCGGCCCACGTTCGTCCAATCGACCGATCAATGTCGACTCTGAACGCCTCAATTCGCTGTCCACGCGTTCCAACGTCTCGAGAAACACCTCAGACGTCGCAGAGAACATCCCGCGTTGTTCGAACATCGCCACGACCAGCCCCTCTTTGTCACGGCGTAGCGTCTGAACCTCGGTTCGCAGACGATCTTCCAGGACCTGAATATGCGTTGCAGCAGCATCCACTCGTTCCTGCTGCTGCTGAATTCCGCGAACCATCGCGCGAAGGGCTTTATCGGCTTTGTCAAACATGGACTACGGCTCGCTGCTGTTCGACCCCTATCGAATAGAGCATGCCACGACACTACGCATCGTTCTACGCTTAAGTTTTCTGGACATTTGCTACAGGCGGAGACATGCTCAATATGCAAAGTGAATTTTCTGCCAAATCCGGGGCAAAATGCCATGGCGATTGCGTATGTGCGGGCGCGTCCAATGCGCATGCGGCCACATGTCAGCATGGCTGCACTCGTGTCCTATTGCGGGCGCAGCGCTATCGTGGACCCGAGATTAAATCGTAGCTGGACGTTCCGTGGCGACGGCTCCGATATGGTCCATGAGGAGATCGTGCTGCCGATAGGCGTGGCCCCAGAATTTGCGAATCCGGCGGCATTCGCCAACGCAATCGATTATGCCGAAGCACGACGGATGCGCAAATCAGACGGTCGAACTCGGTGGCCGCAGGTCTGCTGGACGCTCGTTGTCGCCCTCCCTCCAGATGACGAATTGACGCTGGACGAGGCGATCGAGGTGACCCGACGCCTGGTCCAACGAACATGCGGTCCGCATGATCTTCCCGCGCATATCGCGATCCACGACCCGGCCCGACTCGCACAGAGCCACGGATCTCTGAACAGACACGCCCATGTGTCAGTCGGGCTGCGGCCGATGTTTGTGGGTCCAAAAGTTCGCGATCTTTGGGCGCGTCCGCGCCATGGACAGAAACACGGTCTACCGGCGACGTATATTGCCGAAGGTGTTTCGTGGCCCGAAATGACCCGCGATGTCCTCATACGCTTCTTTGGAGAGTTGGGGCTAGACAATGTGGTCGATCCCTCTGCGCCGGCGCCGGATCGGCATTGGAGCGACTCCGACCTGCACGGCGACGACGATAAGGTCCACAATTATCGACAGACGCAGCATAAGAAGAATCTCGCTCTGATCTATGGCGACGCGTCGACCCTTATCGAAACGTTACTCCGTGGTCGATCCATGATGCGGATCGGCGAAATCCACCGTCTCCTGGCGAAATTCGTCGATCGGGAATCGGATCGAACTGTCCGGGCGAACGAAATTCTTGCCGACCCGGAGATCGTGACGCTCGGACGCCCAGCCCCCGGCGGGATCACAACTCCGCGCTTTGCAACCACGCGGCGCATATTCAAGCTGATCTCGGCGGCGACAGATGCGATCGAGGAAGC
Organism: Methylosinus sp. C49; assembly: GCF_009936375.1. Taxonomy (GTDB): domain Bacteria; phylum Pseudomonadota; class Alphaproteobacteria; order Rhizobiales; family Beijerinckiaceae; genus Methylosinus. The sequence goes on from NZ_AP022332.1 coordinate 3,367,956, forward strand.
GAGACGTACCACTGCGATTCAAGTGATGTCGGGTAACGACCATACAGCGGTTCTAGAGCAGATCCTCGAGGATCAGTTACGAGACGCAGTCATCGTAGGGACCCGCCAATCCGATTGTGCCGAATGTGCGACACTCCTGAACGCGGAACGATCACAAGTCGTCACCGTTGCCAAAGCAATCGATCGAGAGTCGGCGTCCGAGGCAATCGTGGTTCCACGAGCAGAATGCGTCGTGGATCAAGATCTCGCCGCTCTGATCCTCTCCGCCCATGAGAGCCGAGTTCGACTCGTCCTAGGCTTCGACCTCAGCTCACAGGCCGGACATTGTCATGGTCTCACCTCCTATATTGCGGATCGCCTCAGCCCGCATCGGAGCAGAACCCCTTGCGACGCCGCGCAGTTGGTCCGGGCCGGACTGATGGATCAAGCGGTACGGATGCTTCATGAACGGATCGTCTTTGGCTTCGCTGAGGATCGTGCATCTCCCCGAGGACTGGATAGCTGGACAGTGTGTGACGATCCTGATCGCTTGAGCCTTTTGATCTCACGGGCGCACGAGATGCGAGGCCTGCTGGACCCACTCGATCATCCCTATTCGATCCACGCTGACGGTCGGGACATCACTTTCTACATCGGTGAGTGGATCGTATTCGAACGCACCGTCTATGGTCCGAAGCCATCCGAAATCCGCGCCGGCGGATTCGGGCGTGTACTCGCCGTCGACGACGAGCATGGAACGCTCGTCGTCGATATCCTTGGCCTAGGAGTGCGGACGGTCGACGTCCAGAAAGCACGTCTCCGATCCGCTGCGGCGATCCGCCTACGCGAAGCCAAGCGGGCACCTTCCGAGGTCGAGCTGCGCATCGAGATCTCGACGTCCCGCCACGCCTGGGCGGCGATATTGCTCGCGGCGGAACGCGGGAACGCGACTCTCTTCGTCGCCTCGGCTGTCGCGCGAACTCTTGACGAGCTCGTGGAAGTCGCCCGCAGCTCTCTTCCGTCCCCCGCGCTATGCTCATTGAAGCCGATACGCGATCCTGACGCCGACATGCACGCAGTGTACGAGGACATTCTCGCGAATTCTCATGACATCTCGTTGCGAGCGGACGACGTCGACATTTTCCCAGAGCCGGCGAACAATCCAAGACATCGAGAGGAAGCGGACCGCCCCGCCGTAACGTTAGACGAATTTCCAACACCGAAACCGGGCCCACGGCTTCCACCTATCGCCATAGGCATGCCATCGCTGCACGAGCGGTTGCGATCTGCGATCGCCTCCGACCCTCATGCACTCGAGGGCTTGCGCTTCGTACAACGGTCGATCCACAAGACGAATCCCGGTCGCGCTGACGCGTACGATAAGATCATGAAATTTATCGGACTGGAAAAATCCGTCGCGGCAGCGGTGGTCCGCGCGGAATATAGCGCGTCGCCGCGAGCGCGATGTCCCGACTCGCTGAACGATGAGTTCGACCTACCGCAATCGCTGATAGACGAATTGCCTGCCGCTTTGGAAGAGATCGAAATCTTCAGAGCGTGCACTATCTTGTCGCTCCTCGCACAGCGGATCACACAAACCCAGATTACGCCGCACATCGTTATCGAAGACGACACGAAAGATCCGCTCTCGTCCGATCCCTAGAAATCGAAGAAGTAGTCTATAGTTGCAACGCACGAGGGACTCGGCCTATTCGCCATTTTTAAATGCAGACCGGGCCAATCATTTTCGGCGCCAAAAATTCTGATCAGGCCGTTCCAGTTCGAACACAGGGAGTCTACGGCGTGAACTCGATTGGTTAGGTTAGCGATTCCGAGGCTGGCGTCGGACCTCTCGCCCCCTTGGGGGACCGCAGGCTCAGCGCCTCACGACAAGCCTACTTTTTTACCGAGAGCCGCCTTTCGATAGCGTCGAATTTCGATGCGGCTGCCCACTGCCTGCAAGCATGTTCAGATGCGAGCGTCGCGCAGACAGGGAGCATGGTCCCTGCGGGGAAGGTTTCTCACTAGAGTTTTTGGTGGCCGAAAAATGTCAAAATCGTGTCTGCGCCTAAAACGCCGACAAATGGCCTTCCTGTGGCTTCAAGGGCCCGGATGATACAAAGGTCATTTCGGGTGACTGATGGCGTCTATAGGCCAACCAGACGGCTCGGTTTCGAAAAGGGGCCCCAAAAAACGATCTGGGCCGCAAAAGAAGGTCGCCTGCCGGGCTCGACCTCCCTCCGACGGAGTCGTGTCGCCGAAAGGCAACGCGCATGCGCACACACGATTGGACCCACCCACCTTCGCACGCGTTCACAAGACAAAACCCCGCCGGTCTGACCCATCGCAGCGCGATCACCACGATTGCGGCGCAGTTAATTGACGCCGGCCGGAGTCGCAACCGCCGCGCCAAACGAAAGGATCGAACCCATGAGCATAGAGACAATTCTGCCCAGCAAGCTCGGCTTCGGCGCCGCCCCGCTCGGAAATATGTTCCGCGACATTCCCGAGGAGGAAGCGCTCGCGACTGTGGAGGCCGCCTGGAACGACGGCGTCCGCTATTTCGACACCGCGCCCTTCTATGGAGCCGGCCTCGCGGAGCTCCGCTTGGGCGAAGCCTTGGCGGGGAAGCCGCGCGAGGATTATGTCATCAGCACCAAGGTGGGCCGCGTCATTCTCGACGAGGTCGAGGACGTAGGCGCCCGCGATCTCGGCGAGAAGAGCGGCGTCTTCGCGCATGGCCGTCCGAACCGCATCGTCAATGATTATTCGGAGAGCGCGACGCTGCGCTCGCTGGAAGACAGTCTGAAGCGCCTGAGGACCGACCATGTCGAGTTCGTCTTCGTCCATGATGTGGCGCAGGACTTCTATGGCGACGAATGGCTGGCCATGTTCGAGAGCGCGCGCCTCGGAGCGTTTCGCACACTCGACCGGCTGCGCGAGGAGGGTGTGATCGCGGGATGGGGCCTCGGCATCAATCGCGTCGAGCCGATCGAGATCGTTATGGAGCTCGACGAGCCGCGTCCCGACATATTTCTGCTTGCCGGCCGCTACACGCTGCTCGACCATGACAAGGCGCTCCAACGCGTGATGCCGATGGCGGCGGAACGCGGTCTGCGCATCGTCGTCGGCGGGCCCTATAGCTCGGGCGCGCTGGTGGGAGGACCCAATTTCGAGTATGCGCCGGCGACGCCGGCCATTCTCGACAAGGTGGCGCGGATCAAGGCGATCGCCGACGAGCATGGCGTCGGCATGAAAGCGGCCGGACTGCAATTTTCGCTCGCCAATCCGGCGGTCGCAGCGGCAATCCCGGGCGCGAGCCGTCCGAGCCGAATTGCCGAGGATCGCGCCGCCATGGATGAAGTCATTCCGGTGGAGTTCTGGCGCCGCCTACGCGGCGCCGGCCTCATCAATCCCGCCGCGCCAGCTCCTGTTGCACGGTGACGAGGCGCGCCGGCTCGATCCGAGTCGAGCCGGCGATTGGCTCACGACCGCTTCCTCTTCGACCGATCAATCACATGGCGGCCGAGCCGACCGACCACGCACCGTCTCAAAGATAGCCGCGGCGCATCACCGATTGCGTCGCGGCGCCAGCATGCTACAAAAGCGCTTGACACCACTCGGCCACTGCTGCCGGACGTGATGCGAGACCAACGACTTGCGCAGTCTGGCGCCCGGGGGCAGTATCCTCCCGCCCCAGCCAGAATTCCGTAAATCATTGGAATCGCTAGAAAACTGCCTCAGCTGGGGCGCGTTTCCACATCCGTGTGACACATGGCTGGTACACCACGGAGATTTTCGTGCCTGCCATACCCCATGTCGTGCGTCGCGGCGCATACTATTATTGGCGGCGGCGACTGCCATCGGCCCTTGCCGAATCGAGAAATCTGCGACCCTGATTCTCGGCCTGGGCGCCAGCAACCCCGGGAGAGCGCGCTACCTCGCCGGCCAGATTTTAAGCGCTCGCCGATCGTTGTTTCTTTCCGGCCGCCATGACCAGTCGCCTCTCCCAGCCGCAAATCCAGAAGGTGTTCCGCATCGTCTTCACGCAGCACCTCGACAAGCTCGAGGCCGTGGCGGCGCGCGAACGCACGGAGAACGATTTCGATCCCGAGAAGAGCCGCCGCAGCGAGCGCGTGATGGGGCACGTCTATCGCCTGCTCGAGACGCGTGGCCGCGCCGCCGCCGTCGACGAACGCGCCGCCGCGCAAATGGCGGCGCAGGGGATTGCGCAGGACGAGATCGCCGAGACCGCCTTCATGCTCGATCTCATGCAGCGCCAAAACGTCGCCGTCGAAAAGAAGGAGCGACTCGCGACGCTCGTCGAGGAGGTCGGCGGTGAGCCCAATCCGATGAACATCGCGCTCGCCCAGGAGACGGTCTACCGGGCCTTCGCCGAGGCGAATTTTCAGTCGGAGCGCCGCCATGACGGCGTGCGAGTCGAGATCGAGAAGACCATCGCCGACATTCTAAAGGATCACGCCGAAGCGCCCCGCGACTCGGTCGATCACACCGAGTCGAGGCTCGTCGTTGCTCCCCTCGCCTCATCCCCGATTGTCGTCCATCGAGAAGCGGCCGCAGAGACGGCCGAAGGCGCCCGAACCGAACATGCGGCGCTGTTGGCCGCCTCTGCGCCGACGCCACCTGCCGACCCCGCGCCCGCGCCCGTGCCCGTGCCCACGCCGACTCCCGCCACGGTAGCGAGAACGAAGCCGTTGACGCTCGACGAGCATCCATTCGTCGTGCTCGCCGAGGGGGTCATCCAGAAGAATGCGGACGCCAAGGCCTGGGACACGAAATCCCAGCGTCAGGTGCGTCAGATTTCGCGGCTTTTCGCGAGGCTCCTCCTCGAGCAGGGCGTCGTCGAGTTCGAAGACATCCACCAGAAGCACCTGGGCGATCTCGACGACCTCTTCGGCGCTGTCGCCAAGAGCTACGGCCGCAGCCCGCGAGACAATCACCGGACGCTCGACCAGCTTCGCGCGATCGGCGCGGCCAAGCCGCCGTCGGAGCGCGGTTTGGTCGCTGGAACGGTCAATCGGCATTTTTCATTTCTGGGCCAGGTCCTCGCCCATATTCGAAGCCGCGGTCACAAGCTCGACCGAGACATCGACATGACGCTGATGCGTCGCAAGTCCACGGAACGCGGGCGCACGAAGCGCGGACTCCTGACCGAAGCCGACGCCGCAGCGATCTTCCACCTCGCCTTCTTCACCGGCTGCGCCGGTTGGAAAGACGACGAGATCTTGATCCCAGGCCCGCACGTATTCCACCGCGCGCTGTATTTCGCGACGCTCATGCTCCACTACACCGGAGCGCGGCGCGAGGAAATCTGCGGCCTCTCCGTCCGCGACGTGGCCTCCGTCGACACGGTGATCGACGGCGAGTTACAACGCCTCCACTATATAAAGGTCAGAACGAGCGAAATTCGGCGCATCAAAAATCTGTATTCCGAGCGCTCGGTCGCCCTGCACCCGGAGCTCATCCGCCTCGGCTTTCTCGATTATGTCGCGGCCGTGAGAGCACTCGGCTATGAGATGGTCTTCCCCGATCTCAAATCGCCGACATCCTCGTCACCTCTGGGCGATCGGCTCTATGACGAGCTGATCGACGGGCTGCACCAAGCCATTCCCGACGCCAAGGAGCGCAAGAAGGTCATCCATTCGATGCGGAAATCTTTCGGCAATTCATTGAAACAGAAGGGGATTCATAGCGAGATTCGGAGCGACATCATGGGGCATTCGGGAGCCACCCCGACCGAGGAAATCTACTGCGACGCGATCGCGCTCGCCGACATGCTGCCGACCATCATGAAGATTCCGATCGTGACGGCGCATCTACAGCCTCACCCGATCCGCCTGCTGCCCTGGGTGCAGGACAAGCTGCGGCCGCCATTCTCGCGGAAGCGGAGGGGGACGGATGGCGCGGGTCCGGGACGCAGGCGGATGAGAAAAACAAAGGACGAATCAGACCGCTCGTGACCCTTTGCCGCCATTGTCACGGCTCCGATCGAGCCGGACGCCCCGAACTTGCTACGCCTCGGGAGGGGCACGACCGGCAAATTCATGTTATAATGAAATATGATTGCACTTTTGACGTTGAATGGCATCCCGCCCCGTATTCTCGGCTCGTTGACTGAAGAGCAACGGAAAGCAGTGACTTCTTACGCTTCCAGCGATCGGCGCGAATCTTACGATGATTGGTGGCAAAACGGCATCGTAGAACCAATCCGCCCATTTGCAAAATTTGTTAGCGCCGCCGCGAGCAGTTTTATACATTGGGGGGCGACCATCCTCAACAATAACAGAATCGGTGTCATTTCGTCACAGGTCGGAATTGGTCAATCAACCTTTGGCGGCCTCGATACAAATCTGCACTCGGATATGGGGGGTGCATCAGAGTGGCTTAGAGAAGAGAGAATTATTTGTTTGCGATTGCTCTGCGTTTCCAGCGCGGCGGCAATTTTTATCGATTTGACAGATAAAGAAAATATGGAATCCATTCTCGATTCACACAGGATCGACGACGGTCGTATTTATGAGACCGAGCTGCTGAGTCTATCGCAGAAGAATGGATGCGCCGTAAACCCGAAGCCATGGGAGATTGTCGTGTTCGATGCGAACACGCCACATATTCCTCCGGGTGCGCTTGAATCCAATCGGCGTGTTTTACAGCACGCGTGGATAGAAATGCAGTTGCCCCCAGATTGGCGTCCACGCCTGAGAAGCGATGATAGACCTTTGTTTTTGTTGCCTGAATTTTGATCTTCTCATCTGCCGTGCGAACTGATCTGAAAGTCGCCTTCGAGGTATCGGGCGAAGGTCGGCTCCTGGCGCCTCACGGAAATTCAACCCGCGCCACCAGCTTCTCTTTCCCCTCCTCCGAGCACGGCCGCCATTGCGAACAAAACAGGAATCATGGTTCAGTCCGCAAGCCCGCTCACCCTGCCGATTCGCCCATGACCGCCGTCGCCTATCTCGAAAAGCTCAACGCCGAACAACGCCGCGCCGTCGAGCACGGGCTTGCTGACGGCTCGTCGGCCTCCGCCGGCGGCCCGCTGCTCATCATCGCGGGCGCGGGCTCGGGCAAGACCAACACGCTCGCCCATCGGGTCGCGCATCTCATCGTCCGGGGCGCCGATCCGATGCGCATGTTGCTGATGACCTTCTCCCGCCGCGCCGCCGCCGAGATGACGCGCCGGGTCGAGCGCATCTGCGCCGAGGCGCTGGGCGCCTTCTATGACCCCTGGTGGAATCCCCGCCGTCGAGGATCAAGCGATCGACCGCGCCCATCGCATCGGCCAGGACAAGCCGGTCTTCGTGCATAAGATCATCGTCTCGGGCACGATCGAGGAGAAAATGTCTGCGCTGAAGGAGAAGAAGCGCGCGCTGGCCGAGAGCCTCTTCGACCAGGACGGCGCCCCGACCCTCGCCATGACCGAAGCCGATCTCGAAATGCTGTTCGCGCCGTGACCAACGCGTGACTCTCACAAGAGAACGGGGCAAACTACTGTGAACGACTGCATTTCAGTAGGAGTCATACGATGGCGATTTGCGAGCAATGTCTCGGTAAGGGAAGCGTTCTGATCGGCGACGTATGCCCTTCGTGCAAAGGACAAAAAGTCAGGCACATTCAGCGAGACGCGGGCTTTGAATCGAGCGCGCCGACAACATGGTATACAGTTCCGTGCCATCTTTGTAATGAGAGCGGCAAAGTCAATGCTGCTCTTAGAACGTGCAATCGATGCGACGGCACTGGTGAAACGCGCACGATTTACAGAAATCGCACGTGCCCGAAATGCTCAGGCTCTGGCCAGCTCATGTATGAAAACGGCGAAAAATATGTGAGCGGTGCGCCGAAGCTGGCGCCGGGCACGTGCGACTTCTGTAAAGGGGCCAAACTCGTAAAACTACCTATAATCGTGGCGGCGAGTTCTCCAGAGTTTTGAATGCACGTTTCGACCCAATTGTCGGCGGGCGGCGCTTCTACGCGGACGGCCAGGAGAACGTATGGCTTTCGGCTTCATCGATGTGGCGTTTGAATGGCCGCAGCCGTGTAGCGCGGCAATATCGTCACCGTCTCCGCGCCGGGCGATCACGGCAAGGTGCGGCGGCACGCTCGTTTCCTCGCCAGCGCTCCGTGATGCGCCATTTTTCGGCTCTCGATTCAGCGTCCCTTCCCCACACCGCGCCGCAAGCGCATCATGCCGCGCAAGGCTCGATCGCGTCGAACTCCGGGCCGATCTGTCGGCGCCGCTCCATAAGATCGTGATCGGCCTGCAAGCAGAGAAAGAACCCCTCCGAGACGCCGAAATATCGCGCGACTCGCAGATCCGTATCCTCAGTGATCGCCCGCTTGCCGAGGACGATTTCATTGATGCGGCGTGGAAGCCGAATGGCTCGAGCGAATGCTGGCCCGCGCGATCGCCCATCGCCTCCGGCGAAACGCAGGCGTGGCGTGCGCCGAGCTTCATCGTGCAGGCCGAGGCGCAGTAGCCGTCGATTGCGACGGTCCGCCGCGTCACATTCGCCGAGCGGACCTGCTCATAATAGTCGAGGACATTCCCGCCGCGGGTCGTAGCTCGAATAATCGGCGCGGGGCGTATAGCCGCCGGCGAGATCGGCGCGGCGGGAATAGCCGCGGCGGCTCGAGCTGGCCCCCCGGCTCGAATAGCCATTGTCGAAGGCGCCGAACAGATCGGAGAAGAGATCGGCCTTGGCGGGCGCCGAAGCGAAGGCGGCGAAGGCGGCGAGGCCGAGGATAGCGGCGCGCTTGGCGATGCGGGGAGCGACGAAGGCGCCGAGCGAAGCGGAGAACATAGGGTGATCCTCTCTCTAGTCAGATGAGGCGGCCCCATGGAGTAGAGGGGCCCGGCCTCTTCGGTGAGGATCAAATTGACGCCGACGCTCTAACGGCCATTAAGCCGCGGTAATGCAACTCGAGCGGCCGCGGCAAGGAAACATAAACCATGCGCCGGAATTTCCCAGACAACATATTGAATATAATTAGATTATAAGGCTGCTCACCAAGCAGGCGCGAGAACTTTCAACCGTATTTCGACAAAATTTTCTACGAATTGATACGGAGATCGCGGCTTCCGACGCAATTCTGTCGCTGGAAGACAGCGCCAAAGCCTCCATTGCCATGGAACGGGATTTGCTCGAAGAGAGCCGCCTGACGCGCGGAGATCCTATGTTCTTTTTTCGCAAGCCGAGATCGGAGCAGAAGCGACCAGAGCCGCGCATCCCCGATGGAATCAAGCTTTACGTCATAGGCGACGTGCATGGTCGAGACGACCTGCCCGATACTCTTTGCCGCTCGATCGAAAAGGATCTCGCCGGAACGCCCCTCGAGCGCACGAGCATCGTCTTTCTCGGCGACTATATCGATCGCGGACCTCGATCCGCCGAGGTCGTCGAGAGGATCGTCTCCGGCGCGACGCCAGCTCCCGTCATGGCGCTCAGAGGCAATCACGAAGCGATCTTGCTGCAATTTCTCGAGGACGAGAACGTCCTCGACAGCTGGCGACGCTATGGCGCGATGGAGGCTCTTCTGTCGTATGGGGTCGACCTCAAAGAGGTGTTGCGCGGCCGCGACTTCGATGTCGCGCGGATCGAGCTGCGAGACAAGCTGCCTCCGGCGCATCTGCGCTTCTGCGAGGATACGAAACTGTCCTGGTCGCTCGGCGATTATTTTTTCTGCCATGCCGGATGCCGGCCGAATGTGCCGCTCGCACGCCAGCAGGAGGGCGATCTGCTCTGGATCCGGGAAGAGTTTCTCGGCTTCTCGGGGCCGTGGGACAAAGTGATCGTCCATGGCCATACGCCAGCTCCGGCGCCAGAGGAACTGCCGCATCGGATCAATCTCGACACGGGCGCCTATGCGACCGGGCGGCTCACTTGCCTGGTCCTGGAGGGCGCAACGCGCTGCTTTCTGTCGACGTGACCTCGAGCTCCGATCACCTATGTCGACCCGGCATGAGATAACAGCCGGTCGCCGCATCGCCGCGCGCATTGGGCTCGAGGACGGATGCGCAATCGAAATTCGGATCGACGGGCGGGCGCGGCGGGATCGCTCCGGCGCCGTCCCCAGGCGGCGCCGTGTCGACGCCGAAGCTCTCCCCTCCCCCACTGGCCGGTTGGGCATCGGGTCGCCAATTTCGTCGCGCCTGGCGCGCGACAGCAAAGTCGACGCCCGTGTCGCGCCGCATCGCCGTCCGCCGCGAAAAGGAGATTCCGGGACCGGTGATCATCGGGGTCACATAGGCTTCCCGCTCCGACAGAACATTGATGCGGAAACCGAACATGCGCGGGGAAAAATAAATGGCGGATCGTTTGCCTGCCCAACCATCGGCGCCGGAAAAGCCGACACTGCATCGGTCGCGCGGAAAGACACGATCGCAAGCTTCCCGCGTCGGGTATCGTGGCGCCTTCTCGTCGAACTCGGCGCGCGCGTTGGCGGCGGCATTGGCGCAGATCGGCGCACTGATTCGTCCTCCGGACAGACAGCTTTTCTCGTCCGAATAGACATAGGCTCCGCGGCTCGATTCAGCCGCCGCGACGCCCGAATGCATCAGAAAAATCGCGGTGACGAGTGGTCTCCATAATGACGGGCGCATCACGGGCTTTCGGCCCCGCACAGAAATGGACGTCTCATCGAATTGGTTCCGAGGCGCGGTCCTGAAGAATCGTGGAAGAAAGACGTTCGGCGATCCGCGCCCGAATTCCGAAGCCGGATTAATCATATTCTATTGGCCCCTACGTGCAATCTTGAAATCGTAATCGTCTGGTGGCATACAAAAAAGAAAGCATACGCGTCAGGAATAGCTTCATGTATTCGAAGGCCCTTTTTGCATTGATTGTCGCGGCGTCCTGCGCCATGGGCCTCAGCGGATGCGACAGTTTCCCAGCGGGCTCGCCATCGGTCGGCGGAGCCGACTCGGCCCCGATTTCCACCGGAGGCGGCGGACTGCGGCTCCAGGCCGGCGACAAGCTGAAAGTCTCCGTCTTCGGCGAAGACAAGCTGAGCGGAGAATATGAGATCGATCCCGCCGGCTATGTCTCTTTGCCCCTCGCGGGCACCGTTCAGGCCGCCGGCCTCACGAAATTGGAGCTCGAGCAGGCGCTGACGAAGAAATTCCGCAGCGAGCAATATCTCCGTAACGCGAAAGTCACGGTCGACATCGCCAATTTCCGCCCCTTCTATGTGCTCGGAGAGGTCGAGAAGCCCGGCAAATATCCCTATGAGAGCGGGCTCAATGTCGTCAGCGCCGTCGCTGTGGCGGGCGGCAACACTTACCGATCGAGCCTGTCTCGCGTGCTGATCCAGCGCGCCGGAGAACATGGTTTCAAAGAATATCCGTTCTCGCCCAACGTCTTCGTCTTTCCCGGCGATCTGATCCGCGTTCCAGAACGCTATTTCTGACAGCCAGCCGAGGCGGCAGAATCACTGTTGCGCCGCAGCAACAGTCCGAAATTCGTTCATTCCCAGTTTACAATCAGCCTTGTGGAGGAAGAAAGGCTCGGCTAGAGTTTTCGGTAATTACGGGCGTAATTTTACTGCCGGTTGTTGTCTGAGGTCGGTTTAATGTCGCGGTCGAGAAAGCCCTTTGTTCGTGGAGCATCCTCGGCATTCGTTCTCGCTGGGTTGAGCGTAATTCAAATTGCTCCGTCCCATGCGCAGAATATCCCGAGCGAAGCTCAGAAAGTCATCACTCCCAATAGTTTCGGCGTCAGAAGTCTGCGAGACACGCCGACGCGAGAATATCAGGGGCTGCCCCTCGGCGGCTGGATGCTCTATCCCAGCCTGCTCGTCGCCGGAACCTATGATGACAATCCATTCCAGGCCCCGTCCGACCGGAAGGGCGCTGCTGGCACGCATTTGCGCCCGAGCTTCATCGCCGATCGGGATAATGGCCTGCATCACACGACCGTCTTTACGATCGGCGATTTCCGCATCTACCCCGATCTTTCTACCGCCAATACGGTCAATGTCGAGGCCGGCTTCAATCATACATGGGAAGCGCGCAAAGACCTCGTCGTTTCGGCGAGTGGCGAATATTCGCGACGCACGGACATGTACAACACCGGGCAGGTCGTGAACCCGTTCGTGCTCGGCGGCGTCACTTATCGTGGGACGCAGGCCAGCCCGCAGCGCTACAATCAATTCATCGGATCGGTGGGCGTTCAGAAATCCTTCGACCGACTCTTCATAGGCCTCTCGAGCACTGCGAGAGCGACGACCTATGACACGCTCTACACGACGACGGGCGCATTAGAGCAGACCTATCGCAACAATCTCGTGACCGGTGTGACCGGACGGCTCGGCTATTATGCGACGCCGCTGCTCTTCGTCTTCACCGAGGCCGGCGGGAACTTCCGCGACTTTCGAGACCCGACCTATAATTCGGAAGGCTATCGCTTTACCGGCGGCATCGGAACCGATCGCATCGGGCTGATTCGGGGCGAGATTTTCGCCGGCTATCAGAGCCAGTTCTACTTCAGCGGCTTGTTCCCCTCCGCGAACAGCCCTGTGTATGGCGGCAAGCTCTACTGGTATCCGACACGCGCCTGGACGATCGAGGCGGGCCTAGACGAAACCTTCCAGGACTCCGCCTTGTCGACGGTCGGCAATACGACGGGAAGCGCGGCGCGCGCCACGTCCGCGAATTTGAGGATCGGCTATAAGCTCGCCAGGAGCTGGTCAGCGACGGTCAATGGGCAATATACCGACATCGCCTACATCTCGGGCGGTCGTCATGATAGCCGTTGGAATTCCGGCGCCACTCTGAACTATGAGATCTTGCGCAATCTAAATGCCACTTTCGAATATGCGTTCACACGCGTATTCTCCAACTCGGATGGCGCGGCTTTCACGCGCAATGTCTTCACGCTCGGCGCGACCTACAAATATTGAGATTCCGACAGGAGCAACGAAAATGAAAAAGCTCTCGATTTTTGCGGCGACTGTCCTTTTGTGCGGGACGACGGCTGCGATGGCCGTCCCCAACGCCACCAACGGCGCTCGCAATCAGTCGCAGGGAACGACTAATCAGCAGACGATCGATTCGCGCGTCACGGCGATCTTCTCGAAATCTGCAAATGCGAATGGCGGCGCCGAAATGACCGCGGAACTGAAGGCGCTCCTCACGACCAATCCAGAACTCGCGGCTGACGTTACGGCGGCGTCCAAGAAAGCCAATTTGGACCAGAAGGTCGCAGCCGGCAAAGCGCTCGCCCAGGCCGAACAAGCGCTGAAGGACGCGGGAAATACGAACGGAGCCAACAAAATCAAGAGCGCTTCTGACGCGTCGGACGAACAAACGCTGGCCGCCTATCAAGCGGAGCGGAGCCAAGTGGTCGCTTCGGACGAGGGAGGAGAAGGCGGTGGACGTGGCGGCCGCGGCGGCTTCGGCAACGGCGGCAATTACGGCGGGGGGTCGGGCGGCGGCAGTGTCAGCGGGCATTGACGCGACCCGAGATTATTCCCTATGGCTGCACGCAATGAATGGGGTCCCTGCTTTCCGAGCGGAGCCTCCCTTCTTGCGGCAAGCGACAGCGAGACAGGGCCGACCAAGCCCATTGCGGTACATGTTTATCCCATGGATTGATGCCGTAATCTTCTCCTCAGTTTGGAGGGACGCAATATGGGCCGGTTTCTCCACGGATGCGCGCCCACGTCTGACGAGGCCGACTGCTACGAACAGGAAACGGCGATAGCCGCATGAACCGTCGCCTTTGATTTTGTCGCAGCTCTGGACGAGCTAAAGCCCACCCGCCGCCACGACAAAATCAAGAATCCGCTTCATTGTCGCCGGGCGCGGTCCAGATCGGCGAGACCGCCGCTGTTCCCATTGGTCGCTTCGTTCGATCCCGAAGTCCATAAGGCGGATTTCTGTCCCTCCCTCAGCGAGGTCGACAGAAAGCCCGATCGGGCCAAAGATGCGCGGCCTATCCTGAACGGAACTTGCGCGCCCGTTTCTACATCAGCCTCGGCGCAAATTTCGTCCCGGCTTTCTTCCCGAATTTCGACCTCAGAAGCTGAACCGGCATCAGCGCCGCCGCATAGATGGCATAGCAAGGCGCGAATAGCGCGGGCGGCAGCCTCGCCTTCAGGCAGACGGATATGAAGTCCTTGTCCGAAGGCAGATGCATCAGTCCGGCGCGGCAAGCGCGCAGCAATCCAATCGGGCGATGCAGCGTCGGCGTGTTCCACCAACGAACGATTACGTTTTCGGAAGACAGCGTGGCGATCCGATGGCCATCGTCGATCATCTCGCAGAGCGCCGCCGACACTACGGCCTCGTCGCCCTGATGATGCAGGCTCTCTCTCCGCGCGACATAGTCGGGCCAGATTTTCGCGACGTAGTCGGAAAGCTCGCGATAAAACGCCGGCGTCCCCACCAGGAATTCTCCGCCGAACCAGATAGCAGTCTGGCCGCCGGAGAGAGCGCGGATATCGCCTTCGACACGTTCCCGGCCGTAAGCGGCGAAGACCTGATCGCCAATGTCGTAGCCACAAGCTTCATTCGCTTCGATCGCGGCGGCGATCCGACGTCCCAGACGGGGATCGACGCAGACGACATCGACATCGAGGATCATATAGCGGCCGTGCTCGAAACTCTCGCCGATATATTTGAGGATTTCGAGCTTGTGGTGCGCCGAGCGAAAAGCCACGTCTGTCGGAACGTCGAGAGAAAAGTCGTAATTGACGACATTGGCCGCCGCGATTTGCGGGCAGCTCGCAATGACGGCGTCGCGGTTGTTGGTCACCACCGTTAGCGGTATGCCGGCGCGTTCAAGAGAGAGATGGAGATAGGCCGCGCAATATACATAGGTTTCGACCCCTCCGCGTCGGAGGTTCAAATTCACCTCTAAGGCATCAGGCATGTATAACAGGCAAACTGCCGAGATTCCCAGAACATGCTCTACGGGCTGCATCTTCCAAAACGGAATGAAAGAGGGAACTTGCATTGGCACACGTTGAATAGGATGATCTATTGGCCGCTATGTGTTAGAATCCAACGATGCTGACACCCGCAAAGATGGATTTACCCAGACACCGAGGTATCGGTCAGTGTCCTTATCGTCGCCATCATAAATCAGATGATCGGGCTCAGGCCAGTTAAATGGCTCGCAACAAATGTTGATTGGTCGATATTGTCCAAACTCGATATCCGTATGAAACTTGACGCTCTTGAAATGCGTGGTAAGCAGGAATTTCACGTCCGATTTCTCAAACGCTTCCAGGACGCGAAATACTGCATCATTAGGAAAGTGAAACAGCGCATCGCGACACAACCAAGCATCGCTGGGCTTTAACTTCATATTCAGTATATCTGCAACATCAAACTCATACTGCGGAAACGCCAACCTATTATTTTCGACCAATTTTGGAACGATATCATAGCCAAAATAAATAATTTTAGTTGTTTTTATAACGTCGACAATCCAATTACAGTCACCACATGGAGCATCAATTAGCGTCCTTATGTTATGCGACTCGATAAACTTGACAAGTCCGTCACGGACCTGAGACGTCCGCGCCAACTCCGAACCACAGCCGCTAATACTTTCTGCGCTTCCCCACCAATTACGATCATAGATGTTAGAAAATGTTTCTGCGTAGCTTTCAGACTTAATCAACTCTTTGAACTTTTTCTGAGCAAAAGCATCACGCATTACTCGAGGGATAACAGCCCGCATTACATTTTTGAGTGCAGGTGCATTTTTGTTGATCCATTCGTTTAGCGTGACGACGACTGCCATGCTCTCCTCCTTCATCATTTATGAACAGACGTTGCGCTTATACCCGCGTCATTTCTTGTTAATCGCATTATCATTCCCCACAACAGCACCGGAAGCAAAGTAAATGCCGACATTTTGAATGCACTTAGCAACAGCCCGTCACGAAAAACACCGATCGATAATGGCATAAATATACAGTACACAGCAACTTGGGCAGGAGACTTCCTAGAAGAGCTAAATGAATTATATATTTTGCCATAGGCGTAGCCAAAAATATAACACCATGCTATAATACCAATCCAACCTAGTTGAGCCCAACCCTCGCCGGGCAAAGAGTTGGTCATTCCTATCGGATAGCCATAGTCGAACAAGCTATATAATTTGATTGGAGCGCCAACGGGCTTACCCGTCCATAATATTCTAGGTACTGGCTCGGTAAAAATCTGAAGATTGTTCACGAAGTAATTATATGTTCCTGTCTTGTTTGGTATAATGTGGACTAGGTATTCAAAAAATTCCATATTTGCATAGTCCATTGACTCCAGGGGACGCAAATTGAAGATATCGACCTCAGCCGACGACTGCCCTCCGAAAACCGTTCGGAATAATTCGCCGCGATCCTGGCCGATTGCGGTAAATAGGACTCCGATAGCGGCCGTTCCAACTATCATCGAGGCAGTCAGCCATTTCTGACGCTTTTCAAACAGGTAAAATAGGCACAATGAAAAAAAGGCCATGACAAACGGCCACCTGCTGCCACTCGCCGCCCGGAGACCCACCCCGCACAAAAACGGCACGAATGACCACCACCGAAACCGAAAAAGCCAAACAAGTATCACGAGCAAGGGCAGCAACATAAGCGCTGCATCGGTAAAATACCCGTTCCCCGTTGTGTTGATTGCATATCCCGTTGCATCGTCACGCACCATCGACTCAATATCCGAGACCTTCTGCCCAATGATGCTGTAGGTCGAAAATACTGCGAATGGCAAGCACACAACAAGAACAGCAATGTATGTGTAAATGGTTTTTTTGCGGGAAAAAGATCCAGTGTTTTTTTCGAAATTCATAGCCCTCCCCCCGAAGCGGAGCGCAGATGCCATGAAAGCTATAAGCCCAACGTCAGCCCCGGCCAACGCGGTGCACTTTGTCTGCAAATCAGGAAAAAACAGGTAAACTAAATAAATTGTATCGTAGCCATAATACCAAGCAAACAGAGGCCTAATCACAAATACAATACCGTGGACAATAAGATAATATGTTGCCGGATGGAAAAGAGACGCACACGGCCGCTTTATATAAAAAATAGATGCAGCAACCCAAATAACAACTCCAATAAACAACACAAACTCATACACCGTCTACATCTCCAAGGCATTTAGCAAGCGAAGCATTTTTGATGAGAATCAATTATTATATGATATGCTCAGTCGTATTAAATATCTTTTTTCTGACAAGCGCCTCTATTCTTTTTGAGTAGCCAATAAATTGATACTTTCCCACGTTTGTTCGTGAATTTAACTTCCATGTATCGACCTTTTTCGTGTTGTCTATTATACTGCACATCGCGCTATATAGACATTCAACCGTCAGTTCATCCAGCCTAATACCACAGTCATCTTTGACAACAATATCTCCGCTGCGTGACTGAATAATCCCAAGACCCACAGCGAGCGCTTCATAAAGGACCAGTCCAGCCCCCTCGAAATAGCTCGGGAATAATAGGCAATCCGCCTCCGCCATGAACCGCGGGACATCGGAGCGCGCGACAGTCGAATGAACAGAGACGCGATCGGCAAAACGCCTGAACGTCGCGTCAGGAATCTGAATGTCGC
Organism: Methylosinus sp. C49; assembly: GCF_009936375.1. Classification (GTDB taxonomy): domain Bacteria; phylum Pseudomonadota; class Alphaproteobacteria; order Rhizobiales; family Beijerinckiaceae; genus Methylosinus. The sequence continues at coordinate 3,385,516 of NZ_AP022332.1, forward strand.
CGAGAATTGTCAAGCTCGCCGCGCTCGGCGGGATACGCTCAATCGCCTCGAGCACGAGGTGAATGCCTTTGCGGGGCCCGGCCTGACCACAAAAGAGGAACCGCACGGGCAGCTCGACCTTCTTGCGCGAGCTGTTGGCGGCGTCGGCGAAGAAAACGTCGTCGTAGCAGTACGGCAAAATGCTGATCTTGTCCTCGAGGTCCGGCCTTGCGCAGGGATCGAGGATCGCGTCGCGGCAATGTTCGCTGCCGGCGAGGATGATGTCCGCGAGGTCGTATTCGCGGTCGGTTCGATCAATGACCGACTGATCGAGCTTGAAGTCGGGCGAACTGAAATAGGCCGGGAACTGCTCGTATACTTCGCTGATGATGCGGTTGTAAGTGCGCGGATCGCCGATCGTTTTGTCGAGAATACGGGGTATTCCCAATTGGGCCGCCGCCTCGAAGACCTCGAGACTTGCCGTGTCGAAACCCCAGACGATGTCCGGCCTCGTTTCCCGGATCAAATCCGCGACCTTGCGACCGAAATTTCTGTTGCTGGCGCGGCTCAGCGCGAGCGCCAGGCGCCGCTGGCCCATCCGCTGGGCGATACGGAACACCCATTCCAGCGCGCCGACGGTCAATACGCCTTCCGGCTTCAAGGCCGGGTGGTGGAAACGCATAAACTCGGCGTGCAGCCGGGATCGCAACGGCTCGGGCAGGTAGCGCTCGATCCGATATGGCCAACGATCCGGCGAATAGAAGATTTGCGTCGCATACCAGGCGAGTGCTTCGTTCTGCTGCAAGGCTCTCGCAACCTGCCAAGAATGTTGCGTGCCCGGATGGAAGACGCCGACGTTGCTCAACATGTCTACCCTACACTCCGACCCGCGTGAAAGCTCGATTTCAGAAACTCGACCGGCGAAGGCAACAGGAAAACTCGCCAGATCAAGGGCGCGACGAACGCCGTCATCGCCAGCTCTAGCATGAGCGTCGCGAGGCCAGCGCCGACATTCCCCATCCAGAGCGACATCGGATAGGCGCCAACGACCGCCATCAACGCGACGGCGAGGTAAACATAGGAATAGGCCGCTTGGCGGTTCACCGCGAGAAGCAGATTGGACAGCGGCTGCCACAATGCATAGACGAGCGCGTTCGCCGTGAGCACAAGGACGAGCTCGTTCGAGGGTTCGAGGGCGCCGCGCGTCCATAGCGTGACGATATGCTGGCCGAACAGTCCGAAGACGATCGCCGCCGGCGTCGCAATGGCGAGACTGCTCGCAATTGTTCCCCACACGAAAAATGCGAGCCCCTTCCGATCCTCGCGCGTGGCGACGACCGAAAATTCCGGCAAGATGGCATGGTTCACCATCCCCACCGCCTGAGTGATGAAACGCGTCATCGTTCGCACGGCGACGAAACTGGTCACGGCGGCGGTTGATCCAGCCATTGCGAGAACGAGCGTCGTTCCCTGCAGGAAGGCCGTTTGCGCCGCCGGAATCGGCATTACCGCGATCGCCGGTCTGAAGAGTTCTTCGACCTCGGACCGGCTCGCCTCTCGAAAACCGAGCCAGAGCCACGGCGCCTTCGAGGATAGGATCGACCAAGTCGCAAATACGCCCGCCAGCCGGCAAACGAGATAAGCGACCGCCGCCTCGAGTAAGCCGCCGCCCGCCAGAACCGCGCCGGCGACGACTGCTCCTTCCACCAGCCCTGTAATCGAATTGCACATAACGCCGGTCGCATACAATCCCGCCGACCGAAAGCCGGCCTGTAGAACGCCTCCCGGGATGAGCAGCAACCCGTAAAGCAGAAGCAGAAGCAGTATTACGCGCGCGTCCGAAGCAGACATGAAAGCGTTTGCGATAATATCGTCCGGAGCCAATGCGACAGCGGTCGCCGACAGACATCCGATAAAGGCTGTGATGCAGAGAATTACGATCCAAACGCTTTGATAGACTGTTCTGGCTTGGGCATAGTCGCCCTGCGCGGCTTCGATTGTCATCCTTGTGGCGGCGGCTGTCGCGAAGCCGAAATCGCTTAGTCCCAGATAGGACGGAACTGTGAAATAGAGAGCCCAAACACCGTAAACGGCCGGACCCCATTTGTTGACCAGGATCGGGAGCACGGCGATCTGCACGACCGCGCCCGCGAATTGACCAAACGCATTCGCGCCTATGCCTCTCGCAAGACGCCTAAGCACAATCGTATTCGCCCATCATCGCTGACTGAGCGCCGCTTCCTGCGCGGTTCGCTCTGCAACACGTTCCAATCCCGCCACGATCGCCGACGCCGCTCGCTCCGGGGTGAAATTGCCCATCAATTGCACACATGCACGCGCAACCCCGTCATTAGCGAAGCCGGGCGCGAGCGCTGCGCGGAGCTTCGCTTCGAGACTGGCGACGTCGAAGGTCGAGAAACGAAAGCCCGTCGTGCCCTCCAGCACCAGATCCGGCGCGCAGCCGCAATGGTCGCTTACCACCACAGGGCAACCATAGCTGAGCGCCTCATTGACAACGAGCCCCCAAGGCTCGCTGGAGCTTGGAAGAACGAGGCACGCGGCGTTGACATACTCATCGAACAGCTGCTGTCCGCTCAGCCCGCCGGCAAACACCACCCGCGCCGACAGCGCCATGGATTCGGCGGCCAGTTCCAGCGCCTTGCGTTCAGGCCCCTCGCCGACGAGCTTCAAAGTCGAGCGCGGATCGTCTTTCGCGAGTGCGCCGAACGCTTGCAGCAGCAACGGCAGGTTCTTCTCCGGCGCCAAGCGGCCGACATACAGTATCACTGGATTCGCGCCACGACGAAGAGCCGCGATACGCCTGTCGAGCGCAATTTGCGGATCGTAGTCCTGCGTGAGCGCGGCCGCCTGACAGCGAAGGAAAATTTTATGCGTCGGCACGCCATAACTCACCAAATACTGCATGCTACGTTGGCCATAGGAAAAGAATCCGTCACAATGTCGAAAGAAGGTCTTTTTCAGGAAATCTTTGATCGGATGGCGCGGATTATCGAAGTAAGTCGAGTCACAAAACACCATGACCTTCTTGCGGACCAGACGGGCGGCGATAAGTTGCGCCCAATATTCGATTTTATGGTAGCCCGCGATCACGACGAGATCTGCGTCGGATCGTAAAACGCGGAGGAACAGGTTCCCCACCAGCCGAAATATCGGGATATCCTGGTATGAGCCGTCCCATATCAAATCATAGGGATATTTATGATAGCGACGATCAGCCTCCCCGAGACCGCGTCGATCGTTTTCTGTCTCCGCAATCTGGAAAAACCGCGCCTCGATTCCACGCCGAACGGCCTCGCGATGCACCTCGCCGAAAACGGCGCCCTTATATTTAGACCACAGTATATTGTGCCAGATGTCGACTTTGAATGTCATGCAGACACAGCGCCTTGCTTTCGAGGCATTACATGTTCTGGAAGAGCATCGAATAAATTGGCGATCACAACGTTGGACGCGTCGCGCTCTTTTTCGAACTGTTTCAGCGCGAGCGCGCGCATTCGGTCCAGGCTCTCCCGACTTTCATGCAGGCTTACAATAATGGCCAGCGCTTCGGTGACGAAGCTATCCTGGCTTGTCAGGATATAGCCAGCGGCGCCGATCTGATCGCTGATGCAACCGCGATGGCTTGCAATGACCGGCGTCCCATTAGCCAAAGCTTCGTACACAACAGTCGGCTGCGCCTCGTTAACATAGTAACTCGGAAATACAAAAACATCGACATCTCGAAAAAATGCTTCCTTTGACTCGCCGTAAATCGCTCCTCGATAATCCAGAACGCCGCTCAACTCTTCTCTGAGCGATTCGAGAAGCAAATTGTCCGCGCTCTGCGTGATCGGCCCAGCCAATACCCCGACGATCGGCAGATTACGGAGTTTGGCCGCGCGAAGAATCTCCAGAAATATGTAAAGACCTTTTTGAGCGTTGAGATTGCTGAGAAGGCCTATCCGAATCGCGTCATGTCGAGGCGCGTGCGAACAATCACTATTTACAGAAATGAAGCCTGCGTTTGAAACGACAACCGCTTTCAAACGGGTCTGATAGGTTGCCGCCAGTTGTTCGCACATTCTCAAAGAGAGACATAAATGTACGGCATCCGGCCCCGCGGCTCGCATAACGCCTGCCATAAGAGGCCGCCACTTGTTAATATAACTGTAGCTGTGATGGTGGAGGTAGATACGGTATCTCAAAAGCCGCGCAGAAACGACAAGAGCTAGAGTATACATAAGCCCAAGGCCGCCTTCTGCCGTTGAATAACAATGGTCGGCGCGCCTTGCCTGAAGCAACAGGCACAAGATAGCCGCAAATGTCTTGATAGCTCTAGAAGCGTGGAATATAAAGCCTCGAGTCTTTACGCTGCTCGTTGTATTTTTGACAACAAGTCGATGGCCGCCGGCCTCGATACGTTGCGCGAGTTGCCTTGTAATGAATGTGAGTCCATTAACCGGCGGGGGTAGCTGACCGATAAATACAATATTTGTCATACTAGTCATCCCGCATGCGTTTTCCTCGTGGCATCGCCGGTGAACCGAACGCAATGGTCTCTTTGTCAATATTGCGTAAAACGGTGCTGCGCGCGCCGACGACCGCGGCTCTTCCAACGGTCACGCCTGGGCCAACAAACACATCACTCGCGATCCACGTCTGATCTTCTAGGACTATTGGAGAATTTTTATAGGAGAATGAGACATCACGATGATCGTGCGACCCAGTACAAAGATAAGACCCCTGCGAAACGACGACATGGCACCCGATGGTGATGCAATCGAGACTATAAAGTTCAACGTGGTCGCCGATCCACGACCACTCGCCGATCTGGACCTTCCAAGGGTACGTCACACGAGCCGTGGGCCGCACCCTTACCTCGCTACCGACTTTTGCGCCGAAGAGACGCAACAAAGTACGACGCCAAGCATAAAAGGGTTGTGGCGACATCCCGAACAAAGTTGCCTGAACGAGCTGCCAGAGCAGCACTACTAGACCGCCTCGCGCTCGATAGCCCGAAGGAACGCGAAAGCGTGACAGATCCTGAAACTCAGGCATCATATCCATACCGTGCGCTACCCCCACAGCAATCGCAAATTCCCTTTGCCGCAACCAAAAGGTTGTTCGAGTGGCGTCGCGATCCATATAAGTCACCCACCGAAGAGCAATGCTTCATATTGCGGCAGCAGCGTTTGCGCGCTCATGGTTTCGACGAGGCGCAATCCTCTTTCAACGCGTCGCGTCCAATCGAGCTCGCGAGCAGCCAGTATGCCGTCGGCGAGCGCTTCACTATCGCCGGAGGGCGTCAACAGCGCGATGTCCGAAAGTAGGTCGTGCAACTCCGTATCGGGATCGGCGGTTGCGATGATAGGGCGGCCGCTCGCCAACATCCCGCCGAGCTTGGATGGCAGGACGAGGTCGGCGGCCCCCTTCGACTGCGGCAACACATGCAAATCGGCGAGAGCGAGCAATTCATTCATTCTCTCTACCGGTTGAATTGGTAGGAAGCGAACATTGGGGAGGTCGGCAGATTGTCGTTGCAGCGCCTCACGCATAGGACCAGCGCCCGCGACGACGCAATATAGATCATGTTCCGATGCGAGCCTTCGCGCCGCCTCGATCAGGATCTCCAGCGCCTGTTTGGGACCCAGGTTGCCGGCGTAGAGCACGACGAAAGCGTTCGCCGGTAGAGCGAGTTCCTCACGAAAAGGACTACAAGCCTTGGGCGCGGGCGAAATAGCCGTGATGTCGACCCAATTCCGCAAAACCGATATTTTTTCCGACGATAGTCGTTTGACGACCAGCGCCTCGTTCATCTTGCGGGAAATCGTGATAATTTTGTCGAACCCGTCCAAGAGCCACCGCTCGACGCCATTTGCGAGCTTCCGAACGGCGCCGCCTTTCAGGGGACCGACCTCGAATGCCGCATCCACTTCGAGGTCTTGAACATGGAGCAGGCTACGCGCTCCGACGAGCTTTGCCGCCAACAGGGCCACCGGCGCGGACATCAGCGTCGGTTCGATACAAATCACGACATCCGGTCGGAAGGAAATGATCCGCCACGCGACCACCGGCGCCGCAGACACAGCGAAACTCAACGGAGCCAATAGTCGCCACAGACCGGGAGCCCCTGCCCTCAACGCGATCGGACATCGCGTCACTCGGATAGACCCGACGAACTCCGTTGCATAAACGCCCCCACGGTAAGGCGCGCGCACGAACCAGCCAGGATAGTGAGGCGGAGCGGTGACGACCTCGATCTCGTGGCCTCTCGATTCGAGATACCGAGCCAACTCGGTCGTGTATTTTCCACACCCAATCAATTCCGGCATGAAATTGATGGCATGGATCAAGATTTTTTGGGCAGATTCTCTATATTTAACATCATGGCAGCAAATACTATCGGATAATCTGTCGTCAACTTCTGAATTTGAAGCGCCATTCCTTTCATAGTCCGCGCCAACCCCGCTCATCGTACAGCTCTTCTATAAAATCAAAAGCGGAAATTACCAAAGATCATTCGGGTTGTCCGACCGCCGAATTTTGGGCAGTCCAGAAAACTCTTATGTCTTTCTCGACGAAAGGGAACGGATAGCGTCCCTGCGCAGCTCATCCCTTGAATAGCTGCCGCACTTTGGGTGAATCTCTCGATTCGGCCCAAATTGAACGCGACGTCGGATATGCGCTCGCCGTCCGACCCAGATAAGCTACGCGTGCTCCTTATAAACACCTCTAACTTGGCCGACAAGACAAAGGTAGTCTTGCCTGCCATGCACAGTTAACGGCGGCAGCGATCGTCCCCGTAGAGAGAGTTCATTCCGTCGCTATCAGTTGTTTGCGACATCGGCTATGTTCTCGCTCGACCATCGCGACGGGTCGTGCCCCACCGGTGGCCGCCGCACGCCGCTCGCGCTACGGAGTTATGAAAAGCGCGCTTCGCGAGTGGCTTGCTCCTGAACTGCTACGCCACTGGTGGAGGCACGACCAAACGTGGACGCGTCCAGAATGCACGGTCCTCGAAGCGGTGAAAAAGCCGAACGCCTCGCTGAGGTCCGCGCGCCGAACCGCCTGAAAACCCATCGTCACGAATAAGAACGGATAGAGGAACACGAACTGATTTGGTTCCGAAAGGCGTATGCTGATCGCTCAGCGCTCAACGCCCTTTTTGAAATATTCGTCGCGTTGCTGGCCTTTCGAGAAATTGGCAGCGGCATCGATGCGAGCCCTGCTCATCCGAGCGGTTCGACCTGTTCGCGTCTGAGCTTTGCGCGAACATGTCCGCCCATAATTTCGAGCAACACCTCTATGCGACCCGAGTCGTCCAGGCGTTCGAGCAGGCCGAGCGCCTCGGAAAATGGACCGCTGATGAGCCTGACTTTTTGACCAAGCTGCAAATTATGTTCGAAGCGAAGCTGGCCGCGATCGTTGGAGGATTGGATCAGCGTTTCGACGACGCCGTAAGGCACGGGCAGCGGACGATCCTGCGCCATAAAGAGAGTCGCTATCCCGATCGTGCCGTTGACACTACGCCATCGGTCGCGATCGAGATCGAGCGCCACGAAAATGTAGCGCGGAAACACAGGCGCGAGCACATTGCGCATTCGTCGCGCATGACGAACTGTTTTGATCCGCCGCGGCATGAAATGACGAAACCCTTGCACTCTCAGGCGCTGCTCTACCGATGTCTCCTTATGCGGCAGCGTATGCGCGAGGTACCAGCGCTCTCCCGGAGCCAGCTCTATGTCTTCCCTGAGACGAGCTTTGTCGCCGCCATCCATTCAGAATACCCCACAAAAAAATTCACGACCTGAACTTCATTCCGAGCACGAAGTAGCATGCAAGAAACGTCTCGAGCCCGGAGGACCGATCTCGATCATTATAGCCCGAGCCCGATTGCGCGGATCCAGGCGGAGCCTGCAGCGCCACGCATCCGCAGATCATTGATGATCGCTTCCCGAGTCGCTTCCGGCTTCGTCCCGAGAACAACCACGAGTCGGCGACGAATACGCTCATCTATTCGTCCATTGAGCTCGATCAACTGGCTGATGACCGCGCGTTTCCCTTCCGGCGGAAGAAACTCCCAAATCACACTCGAGAACAAAACTCGGCTTTCGATGATGCGCGCTTCATGCGGCGCTGTGACCTTCGACATCTCCAACGCCTCGAGCGTTCGTTCTAGAGGCGCGCCTTGCCTCCATCGTAATTTTGCGAGTTCCATCCACGCCTTTCCGGAAGTCGGAACCCGGTCGAGTAGATCGACCAGGCCGCCGGAAAAGCGATCGTCATCACCCGAATTTCCGAGCAGCGTCGCTCGGAGATCGAGCATTCTCGTCGCGACGCCATCCATGTCTCGGAACGCCGCGAGCTCGGCGAGCAGCTCTTCGTCGGCGTGCAGACGCGAAGCCTCGGGCTCCGAATGCGCCGTGGCTTCCGTGTGCTTGTCGAATTGGTCGACGACCCGCTCCGCCTCGAGGAGTATCAAACCCTGCCGGATGAGAAGAGCCGAAAGCGCCAACGCGCAGACGGATATTGCAATCGAACGGTACCGCATGCCGCGAAACTCAATTCTGGTAGTATTTCTTGTAATATTTCCCATAGTACTGACTATAGGCGCCATATCTCGGCGCCTGACTCTCGTCCACTAGGCTCAAGGCGGCGCCGGCGAGCTTATGATGCTGCATAAAATATTGGATATGTTCCGCCACGGTCTCCCGCGGAGTCATTCGCCACCTTACGGAAAAGACCACCTTATCGGCGAGGCTGGCCAAGACCTTCGCATCGATGACCGGACCGACCGGCGGTGAATCGACGACAATGTAGTCGAAGAGATCCCGCAGCTTTTCGCTGAGCTGGCGCATGCGCTCCGACCCTAGGAGATCCGGCGGATTCTGCGATTTCGAACCAGCCGGCAAAACCGTGAGGTCATCGAGACGAATGACAGCTTGCTCCAACGGAACGGCGCTCGTCAAGAAATCCACGAGTCCCGGCTTCGCCTCCGCGCCGAACTGCTTGCTGATGGATGGATGGCGCAGATCCCCGTCGATCAGCATGACGCGCATTCCCGCTTTCACAGCGGACCAGGCGAGCGACTGGGCGAGCGTCGACTTCCCTTCGCTCGGGAAGGAGGAGGTCACGAGAATCACCTTGGCCGGATTGTCGACGTCGGCCATTTGTATGCCGACCCTTATGTTACGGATCGACTCGGCGTAGCGAGACAGCGGCTTGGCGATGACATAGCGCGCCGGCTCCAGAGTTTTTCCGTCCACTTCGCGATCCTTGGCGCTCAGCAATGGAAGTGACGCGAGGACAGGCGTTCCGAGCTTTTCCTCGATCTCGCGCGACGAGAGGAATCCGGAATTCAGCATATCGAGAGCGACGGCGCCGCCGATCCCGATCAGAAGGCCGACGACTCCTGCGAGAGACAGAACGAGCCCCTTTTTCGGAAAGGAAGGCGCTCCAGGCCTGATCGCCGGAGAAATGACCCTGGCCTCGTTCTCCTCGAATGTCGATTGCTCTTGAGTGATCTTGGCGCGGGACAAAAAATTCTCGAACAGCGTCTTGTTCGCGGCGTTTATTCGCTCGAGCTCGCGCAGCCTCACGCCGACGCCGCCGTCTATGCCCGTCTCGCCCGTGACCCGCTTCAAGCTCGCGTCGAGCGATTCCTCGCGGGATTTCGCGACGTCGTAATCATTCTTCAGATTCGTCAGAATACGCTGCACCTCCGCAGCGATCGAGCGCTCGATGTCCCGCTTTTCCGCGCGCGTGTTGATCAGCATCGGGTGCTGAACATCGTAGCGTGTGGAGAGATCGGCCTCCTTCCTCGCGACCTCGGCCTGCTGCTTGCGAAGATCGGCGATCACGGTCGAACGGACGACGTCAGGGATGGCCTGCAAATTGCCGCCCTTCTGCATCACTTGAGCGACCTGCTCATATTTGGCGCGCTTCTCGGCGGTTTCGGCGCGAGCGGCAATGAGCTTTCCATTCAGTTCCGACAGTTGCTGCTCGGAAATAGTAACCTTGGCGTCCGCATTGGTGGTGACGAGATTATGCTCCTTGCGGAAGTCGGCGACCGCCTCTTCCGATTGTCGCAATGTTTCGCGCAACGACTCCATGCGCTCGGTGAGCCAACTGGAGGCGCGTTTGGCGGCGTCGTAGCGTGCGTCGAGCCGATCGACGACGAAGGCGTCGGCGACGGCATTGGTCAAACGAACCGCCTTTGCCGGATCCTCGGAGGTAACCGAAATAGAGAGGACAAAGGTCCTGTTGACGCGCTGGACCTCGAGCGCGTTCCGCAACCGTTGGATCGAGGCCAACACATCCGGAGGAATCTGATCGGCGGCTTGAGCCTCGACCTTGCCTGCCGGTTCGGAAGACGAAAAAAGTCCTGTGAGGAAGCCGAAAAGCCCCAACTTCTGCGACTGTCCGAACTCCTTATCCTGCGTCAGCTTCTCCTTCTCGACGACTCGTCGAAGCAGGTTGATCGACTGGATGACCGAGACCTGACTGTCGACATTGGAGGTCTCGAGATTGAGTTCCGGCAAGATTTGCTCCGCGCCGAAGATTTTCTCTTTCCGTGGCTCGAGAAGGATCTGCGCTGTCGCCGTGAAACGCGGCGTGACCATCAGCAGCGCGAGGAAGGCTACCGCCATCACGACGATGGCCGTCGCGACGACCACCTTCCAACGGCGCCAGAAAAAGTCCTGCAATTGGCGCAGATCGATGGCGTCGCTCTCTCCGCCATCCGAGTTCACTTGCGTCAACGCCTTGGAAATCTGGCCATGCATCAATCGAATGTCCCTTTAGGGCCAAAGCAACGTTTTAGATGTTTCAAGTCACTAGCATATCTGCCGCGGATTGCGAAGCGGCTCGCGTCGAAACCGCCTCAACGATCCGTCGCGACCGATCCGCTCCAAGATTGCGCGACCCCGGCCCCCAGCAACGCGACCCAGGTCAGGGCGACGGCCTGCATCTGCACGCTGAAATCCACGAAGGCGTGGAGCGCCACGACCACAGTGGCGGCGCAGGCGACCAGCGGGGCCGACGCCGCCCTTTGTCTCTCGATCGCGCCCAGAACGCAGCGCACGAACAGCACGCCCAAGCCGAGAAAGAACAGAACAGCGACGGGAACGCCCAAACCTTGCAGCGCTTCGAGATAGCTGTTGTGGGCCATGTCCCAGACCCCGAACGGACCGATGGTCCCGTCCCGATACATCGGGAACACTTCCGAAAATGTTCCGTCGCCGAAGCCGAACAAAGGCGCATCGAGAATAGAACGCCATGTCAATCCATAGACGGCCAGACGGTCATCGGACGCAAACCCGTTGACGGAGAGGCGATCGGCGAGAAAGTCGCCGTAATTGAACAGCGCCACGCCCGTGGCGAGGCCGGCAGTCAGCAGGCCGAAGCCGGCGCCGATCGCATTCTTGCGCCCGCGGACGCCGGCGAGCAGTAGGATCGTCAGCAGGCCGCCGAGGCTCGCTGACACGCCGCCGCGCGATCCGGTTAGGACCAGCGCCGCGCCGATGACCAGCACGACGCCGATCCAGACGGCCCCTCCTGCGACTGTCAGCGCTAACAGGCCAGCGAGGCGGCGCGAGATTGCCGCGGCCTTCCCCTCCCCCCGGGAAATATAGAAGTTCAATAGAATCCCGAGGGCGCTCATCAAGCCGAGGCCCGCATAGGTCGCATAGCTATTGCGGTTCACGAAGGTCGAGGTGAGGGAATCATTGTAGGTGACCTTGCCGAACCACAAGATCGTGTTCGGGAAGACGAAAAATGCGACGATTCCATAGGCTGCGTAAGCCGCCCCTGCCAGCGCCAAAAACCGCACGAGCGATTGCGCCCGCGCCGAGGAGCGGCAGAGTTGGAGCGCGAGCCAGAAGGCGGCGCAGCAGGTGAGGAAACGTGTCGCCGCGAGAACTGTGGCGTCCCGATTGACCGTGATGCTCCCCGCAATGTCGCTCCCCGAGGCCTCGCGCGCCATTTGCCAGATCGGATTGTGATAGCCGGCCGGGATCCAATGGGTGATCTGGATCAGCGTCCATCCGAAAACGACCGCACAGGCCGTAGCCGGAAACCAGATTCGGTAGAGCGCGACAGCGTGGCGCCGTCCAGAGACAATTCGAACCAGCTCGAAAGCGATCACCAGCCCGCCGACCCAGATCGCATTGACGCCCCATGCCAATGAGCGATCGGAAGCGAACCAGAAAGGCGCCCAGCCGAGAGCTGCGAGAAAGAGAAAGAAGATAAGGTCGTCCAGCGCCGCCGAGACGCGCGACAGACGCCGTTCGGATTCTTTCGGAGCCGCGATTTCTGGCAATGCTTCTTCGCCGTCACCCTCTTCCGGGGATGGCGCGAGCCAAGGGGTTCTCTCGCTTCGAGCCCTGCCCTGCTGGCCAGAAATTTTATGATCGTGCCGATCCCGCATTTCGCTTCCGACGCGTCGGCTCGATCAACGAGACGATCGACCGCAACTAATTGCCGTTCAATTGTATTTGAACGAGCAATATCGCAAAGGTCGAGTTGGCACAACCGACTTTCGGGTAAGACGGCTATAGGAAAAGCGCTTTGACTTTTCGGAAATCGGCCGATCGACATACGCTCCTCTCTCACGGAAAAGACGCGGCGTCGCGAGAGAGGGCGCGACGCCGCGTCTTGCCGAGGCTGGGTCCTCGGCGAATGCCCCCGCGCCCTATGCGCAGGCGCGAATGCCGAGGCCGATCGCCTCGCGGCCGGACATATCGGTGAAGGCCAGATTGTCCAGAGCCTGATGACGACGCACCCAGGCTTGGATCGCCGGCGGATAGACGCTCATCATCAACGTGTTGCCTCCCCAGGAGGTCTCCCCCTCGTTCGTGCGCGCCGAATGGAAACGCAGCGTCGCCTCCGGCGAAACGCAGGCATGGCGCGCGCCGAGCTTCATCGTGCAGGCCGAGGCGCAGTAGCCGTCGATGGCGACGGTCCGCCGCGTCACATTGGCCGAACGGACCTGCTCATAATAGTCGAGGACATTGCCGCCGCGGTCATAGCTCGAATAATCGGCGCGCGGCGTATAGCCGCCGGCGAGATCGGAGCGGCGCGAATAGCCGTGGCGGCTCGAGCTGGCTCCCCGGCTCGAATAGCCATTGTCGAAGGAGCCGAACAGATCGGAGAAGAGATCGGCCTTGGCGGGCGCCGAAGCGAAGGCGGCGAAGCCGGCGAGGCCGAGGATAGCGGCGCGCTTGGCGATGCGGGGAGCTATGAAGGCGCCGAGCGAAGCGGAGAACATGGGGTGATCCTCTCTCTGTGCTGACGAGGCGGCCCCTATTGGTCGGGCTCGGCCTCGTCGGTGAGGATCAGATTGACGGCGACGCTCTAACGGCCATTAAGCCGCGGTAATGCAACTCGAGCGGCCGCGGCAAGGAAACATCAACCATGCGCAGGAGCGCCAAGCCAACATATTGAATACAAATCTATTATAAGGCCGTTTACCAAGCCGATGTAGAGAATTCTCAACCATATCGTCCAAAAGATTTTCAGCAAAATCGCGTAATCGAGAGAAGCTCGCCGCTGTGACGACGGCCGGCGGAATATCTGAATCGGCGGCTTACTATGACTGATCGAACCGCCTTGACCAAAACATGCTGGCTCGAAATGCTTCACAACATTCGCTCGACTGATCGAGCGAACAGCCTCGCAGGGAGTTGCAGCTCCCAAACGACGGCCTGACCACATTGATCCTGAGAGGATCAAACATAGCTATCGACGTCACTTTCATGCCGCCGTCCCCGGCGGAATCCCCGCGCGCCGCGAACGAGCGCGCGCCCTCCCCATGCCCGTTCCAGGTCCGACGCGCTGGTTGATCGGTTGCGCCTGCCATCCGAACCTGAACATCGACGCCGATTGTCGCTGGCGCTCCTCGAGCAGGGCGTCGTCGTGACCGTGACGCCCTCCGAGTTCGCCGATCGCCGCCCCTCACCTTGGATTTCCCGCATGCGACGAAAATAGCCGCGAGTGGCGAAACCACGTCGATCTCGGCCGAGCATGTATGACGACCTGATATAGTATGGGCAAGTTCGCCGCGACGCTCGCGGGACACGCGGTGACGCCCCCATGCTTCTTCAGATTACCGGCTGAAGGGACCGTGCAGCACTTCGCAGCCGTCAAAAAATAGCATCAAAGCCCGTCCCCTGCTTTGCAGAAAAGGCAGCGAGCGGTATACATCGATATGTCGATAGGTGTGGACATAACGACTCGTATCGGGAGAGGGCGATGACGGAAGACAAAGTCTATAACGTGCTGTTTCTGTGCACCGGCAATTCCGCACGCTCGATCATCGCCGAGGCGATCCTCAATCGCGTGGGGGCAGGTCGATTCAAAGCCTATAGCGCGGGCTCCCGGCCAAAAGGCGAGGTCAATCCGTATACGGTGGCGGTGTTGGAGAAGTCCGGCTTCAAGGCGGATGGCTATCGCTCCAAGAGCTGGAGCGAATTCGCCGAGCCCGACGCTCCGCCGCTCGATTTCGTCTTCACCGTTTGTGACGACGCCGCGAAGGAAGAGTGCCCCTATTGGCCGGGCCAGCCGATGACCGCGCATTGGGGCTTGCCCGACCCCGCCGCTGTCGAAGGAACCGAGGTCGAGAAGCATCTGGCCTTCGCCGACGCATTCCGCATGCTCAACAACCGCATCTCGATCTTCGCCTCCCTTCCGATGAAGGGCCTCGACAAGCTCTCCTTGCAGAGGCGGCTCGAGGAGATCGGCAAGGCAAAGCCCGTCGACGGAGCCGCCTGAGCGCGTCGCGCGCGGAGGCGGACGGCTTGGGTCATGCTCGAAGCGCCGGACTTGCGATCTGATGGAACCGGACGATCCGCTATCCGATTTGGATCCGCTGCTGTGCAAGGCTCTTTCATGGGTCGTCCGCTTGCTTTCGGGCGAAGCGACGCGCGTCGATCTCGACGAATTACAGCAATGGCGCGGGAGAGCGCTGAGCATGAGGAAGCCTTTCGCCGAGCCTCGTGGCTCTGGCGCGTCTGCCGTGAGGCGGCGCGCCAGCTGGCCGAGGAAGCCGCAGCCGCGACCGCCGCCGCGGATCCGCCTCCGGCGGGCGCTCGATGCGATCCGCTCTAGAACCATTTGTCGACAGGTAGTGACACGTCGAAAAATCGACTATCCTCGCCAAAGGACCGCTGACGGTCCATGGAGGCCGGTCCAAGGAGGCGAGGAACAAAGTGGCGGAAGATCGGATCGCCGCAGCCGAGATCGTCGGCATTTTCGAGGCCTTGGCGCAAACGACGCGGCTCGAGGCCTATCGCTTGCTGCTGCGCTATCTTCCCTACGGCCTGCCGGTTGGCGACATCGCCCGCCTTCTCGCCGTGCCGCACAATACGCTCTCGACTCATATCGCCCATCTGGAACGCGCCGGACTCGTCCTCGGACGACGCGAGGGACGCTCGGTCATCTATGCCGCGAATTCGAGCAAATTGGGCCATGTGCTCACGACGATGCTCGCCGATCTCGGCGCGTCTCTCGACGATCTCCCTCTCGCGGCGCCCGCCTTTCCGCAGAAGCGTCCGAAATCGGCGGGCAAGCGGGTCCGCAATGTTTTGTTTCTCTGCTCCGGCAACGCCGCGCGCTCTATTCTGGCGGAGGCGATTCTGAACAGGGAGGGCGGCGACCGCTTCCGCGCTTTTTCCGCCGGCAGCCGCCCTGCCGAGCGGCCAGATCCGATCGGCGTCGAACTGCTGTCTTCGCTCGGCTACGACACGCGCGCGTTTCGCTCCAAGAGCTGGAAGGAGTTTACGAAGCCCGACGCGCCGCGAATGGATTTCGTCATCACCCTCTGCGACGACATCTGCGAGCAGCCCTCGGGCCCCTGGCCGCGCAACGCGCTGCTGGCGCATTGGGGCGTCGCCGATCCGGCGATGGTGAAGGGCGACGACGTCCAGAAGCGCGCCGCCTTCATGGAAGCCTATCGGCGCCTCGGCGCGCGGCTGACGGCCTTCGTCAATCTGCCCTTCGAGTCGATGGATCGGGCGGCTCTGAAGAGCCGTCTCGCCGATATTGCGATGATGGAAGGGGCGACGGAACTGGCGGTGAATAATGCCGTGTGACGAGCCGCGGTAGCGGGTTTTCCGAGCCTCGAATTCGTCGCACCCATTCCGCGGCCACCAGACCTTGACTATCACTATATTTCAAATATATTGGAATTATGGAAAAGACATCCGCCATCGCGGCCCTCGTCGCGCTCGCTCACGAGTCCCGCCTCGATATTTTCCGGCTGCTGATGCAAGCGGGCCCCAAGGGGCTTCCCGCTGGAAAAATCGGCGAGCGGCTCGGGCTTCCTGCGACGACGCTGTCTTTCCACCTCAATCAGCTCAAGCACGCCGATCTCGTGACGTTCCGTCGGGACGGCCGCTCGCTGATCTATTCGGCCGCCTATCCCGTCATGAATGCGCTGCTCGCCTATCTGACGGAGAATTGCTGCAAGGGCGACGCCGCCGCTTGCTGCGTCACGGAAGCCGATACGACCTGCCAGACCGAGAGGGTTCCATGAAGCGCCTGCATCTGCACGTGTCCGTCGACGATTTGCCGCGATCCATCCGATTCTACAGCGCGCTGTTCGCCGTCGCGCCGACCGTCGAGAAGCCCGATTACGCCAAATGGATGCTCGACGATCCGCGCGTGAATTTCGCTATTTCGGCGCGGGGCGGGTCGAGCCTCGGATTGGAGCATCTCGGCATTCAGGTCGAAACCACGGATGAGCTGCACGACGTCTATGGACGCCTGAGACAGGCTGGCGGGCGCATCTATGAAGAGGGCGCGACCACCTGCTGCTATGCGCAGTCGGAAAAATCCTGGATCGCCGATCCGCAAGGGCTGATGTGGGAGACCTTTCTCACGACGGGAGACAGCCCGGTCTATGGCGGCGATCCGGCGCTGGACTCGCTGAAGGGCGAGGCTGGCGCCTGCTGCACGCCGACGACGCCGCAGGGCGAATGCTGTCCGCCGAAGCCGGAGCTTCCCGCAAAGGCGCCCTGCTGCGGCGCGAAGGAGCCGGCATGAGCGCGTCCGATGTGATCATCTATCACAATCCCGATTGCGGAACCTCGCGCAACACGCTCGGCCTCATCCGCAACGCCGGCATAGAGCCGCATGTGATCGAATATTTGAAGACGCCGCCGACGCGCGCGCTGCTGGCGCAGCTCATCGCGCGAATGGGAATTTCGACGCGGGCGCTGCTGCGCGAAAAAGGGACGCCCTATCACGAGCTCGGCCTCGGCGATCCGACGCTCACCGACGAGGCGCTGCTCGATGCGATGATGGCGCATCCTATCCTCATCAATCGGCCGATCGTCGTCACCTCCAAGGGCGTGAAGCTGTGCCGTCCGTCGGAGGCGGCGCTGGACATTCTGCCGCTGCCGCAGCGCGGCGCGTTTTACAAGGAGGACGGCGAGCTCATCGTCGATTCCGCCGGCCGGCGCGTGGCGACGGCATAGCAATCGAGGGAGACGGATATGACGACAATCGAAATCTATGACCCGGCGCTCTGCTGCAGCACGGGCGTGTGCGGAACCGAGGTCGATCAGGCGCTGGTGAGCTTTGCGGCCGATGTCGATTGGGCCAAGCAGAACGGCGGCCGCATCGAGCGTTTCAATCTGGCGCAGCAGCCGCTCGCCTTCGCCAAGAATGCGATCGTGAAAGGCTTTCTCGAGCGTTCCGGGCAGGAGGCGCTGCCTCTGGTGCTGGTCGCGGGCGAGGTCGCTCTCGCCGGGCGCTATCCGAGCCGCAGCGAGCTCGCGCGCTGGGCCGGCCTCGTCGAGACCGCGCCGGAGCCGAAGCAGAGCGGATGCTGCGGCGGCGGCAGCTGCTGAAGAGGTGGCGATGAAATTCCTCGAGCAGCCGCCGCGCTTCCTGTTCTTCACCGGCAAAGGCGGGGTCGGCAAGACGTCGATCGCCTGCGCGACGGCAATCGCGCTCGGCGAGGCCGGGCGGCGCGTGCTGCTGGTCAGCACCGATCCGGCGTCCAATGTGGCGCAAGTGTTCGGCACGCTCATCGGCAATCGGATCACCGACATTCTCGGCGCGCCGGGCCTGTCGGCGCTGGAGATCGATCCGCAGGCCGCTGCGCAGGCCTATCGCGATCGTATCGTCGGCCCGGTGCGCGGCGTGCTTCCAGACGCTGTGGTGAAGGGGATCGAGGAGCAGCTATCGGGCGCCTGCACGACGGAAATCGCCGCCTTCGATGAATTCACTGCGCTGCTGGTCGATTCCGCTCTCACCGCGAATTACGATCACATCGTCTTCGACACGGCGCCGACGGGGCATACGATCCGTCTGCTGCAATTGCCCGGCGCGTGGAACAGCTTTCTCGAATCCGGCACGGGCGACGCCTCTTGCCTCGGGCCGCTGGCGGGGCTGGACAAGCAGCGCGCGCAATATGGCCGCGCCGTCGCGGCGCTGGCCGACGCCGAACGCACGCGCCTCGTGCTGGTCGCCCGCGCGCAGCGATCGGCGCTGAACGAAATCGCCCGCACGCATAAGGAGCTGGCGGCGATCGGCATCGCGCAGCAATATCTCGTCATCAACGGCTTGCTGCCGGAAGAAGAGGCGACGCAGGATTCGCTCGCCGCCGCCATTTATCAGCGCGAGCAGGCGGCGTTGCGCGCGCTTCCCGCCGAGCTCGCTGCTTTGCCTTGTGATCGCGTCGCGCTGCGGCCGTTCAATCTGGTCGGGCTCGACGCCTTGCGGCAATTGCTCGGCGCGACGCCGTCGCCGGTGAACGCGAGCGACGACGCGCCGATCGCGCTCGCTGCGCCGAGTCTGTCGGAGCTGGTCGACGCAATAGCGGCGGACGGTCATGGCCTCGTTATGCTGATGGGTAAAGGCGGCGTCGGCAAGACGACTCTGGCGGCCGCCGTCGCCGTGGAGCTCGCGCGCCGCGGGCAGCCCGTGCATCTCACCACCTCCGATCCGGCTGCGCATCTTTCCGAAACGCTCCATGGCTCATTGGAGCATCTGAAAGTGAGCCGCATCGATCCGCATGCGGAAACGGAGCGCTATCGTCGCGAGATACTCGCCGCCAAGGGCGCCGAGCTGGACGCCGCGGGCCGCGCGCTGCTGGAAGAAGATTTGCGCTCTCCCTGCACCGAGGAGATCGCCGTGTTTCAAGCCTTCTCGCGCATCATCCGCGAGGCGGGCGAGAGTTTCGTGGTGATGGACACGGCGCCGACCGGCCATACACTGCTGCTGCTGGACGCGACGGGCGCCTATCATCGCGAGGTCGCGCGCCAATTGGACGCCAAAGGCGCGCATTACACGACGCCGATGATGCAATTGCAGAATCCGAGGCAGACCAAGGTTCTGCTGGCGACGCTCGCCGAGACGACTCCCGTACTGGAGGCGGCCAGCCTTCAGGCTGATTTGCGGCGCGCCGGAATAGAGCCTTGGGCGTGGATCATCAACAATAGCGTCGCCGCCGCGCATCCGCTTTCGCCGCTGCTGCGTCAGCGCGCGCGCAATGAGATACGCGAGATCGACGCCGTCGCCGCCACATTTGCGCGGCGCTATGCGATCGTCCCGCTGCTGAAGGAAGAGCCGGTCGGCGTTACTCGCCTTCTGGAATTGGCAGGCCGCGCCGTCGAAGCCGCCTGATATTTCACCAAAAGGAAAACCGATGGAACTGCGCGCAACTCCGGTCGCCAAGGAGCGGGATAGTAGCAAAGCATCCGCCGCGCCCGCCATGGGCGTCTTTGAGCGTTATCTGACCCTATGGGTCGCGCTCTGCATCCTCGTCGGCATCGCGCTCGGTCAAGCGGCGCCTTCCGTCTTCCACGCCGTTGGCGAGGCGACGGTCGCGCAAGTGAATCTCCCGGTCGCGGCGCTGGTGTGGCTGATGATCATCCCCATGCTGTTGAAGATCGACCTCGCGGCGCTCGGCCAGGTACGCCAGCATTGGCGTGGCATCGCCGTCACGGTCGGCATCAATTGGCTGGTGAAACCGTTCTCGATGGCGCTGCTCGGCTGGCTGTTCATCGCGCATCTGTTCCGGCCTTATCTGCCGGCCGATCAGATCGACGCCTATATCGCCGGCCTCATTCTGCTGGCCGCGGCTCCCTGCACGGCGATGGTATTCGTGTGGTCCAATCTCGTCGACGGCGAGCCGCATTTCACTCTTTCGCAAGTCGCGCTCAACGACACGATCATGATCGTCGCCTTCGCGCCGCTGGTCGCACTGCTGCTCGGTCTGTCCTCCATCACCGTGCCCTGGGGCACGCTACTGCTGTCGGTCGGCCTCTATATCGTCGCGCCGGTGATCGCATCGCAGCTGTGGCGGCGCGCGCTGCTGGCGAAGGGCGGCGCGGCCGCGCTGGCCGCGACGCTGCGCGTGCTCGGCCCGCTCTCGCTCGTCGCGCTGCTGCTCACTCTCGTCATTCTGTTCGGCTTGCAGGGCGAAGAGATCATACGTCAGCCGCTGGTCATCGCGCTCTTGGCGACGCCGATTCTTATCCAGGTCTATTTCAACGCCGGCCTCGCCTATCTCGTCAATCGCCGCCTCGGCGTCGACTGGTGCGTCGCCGGCCCTTCGGCGTTGATCGGCGCCAGCAATTTCTTCGAGCTAGCCGTCGCGACGGCCATCGCCCTCTTCGGCTTCCAATCGGGCGCGGCGCTCGCGACCGTCGTCGGCGTTCTGGTCGAGGTGCCCGTCATGCTCTCCGTCGTCCATATCGTCCGTCGGTCGCGCCCATGGTACGAAGGCGCTGGCGCGGCCTCGCGCGCCTGACCAGATAGCGAGATCAGGAAGATCTGATGAACGAGCTGGAAGCCGCAAAAGCGAAAGCCGCCGCCGCCTACAATGCCGCCGCTGACTATTTCGACCATCCCGTCAGCTCGTTCTGGCATCGCTTCGGACGAGAGACCGTTGATCGTCTCGACCTTCGTCCCGGCGAATGCGTGCTCGATGTCTGCTGCGGCAGCGGCGGCTCGGCCTTGCCGGCCGCGGAGCGCGTCGGGCCGAAGGGTAGAGTGATCGCCGTCGATCTCGCCGAACGCTTGATCGCATTGGCCGCGGCTAAGGCGCAGGGCAAAGGTCTCGACAATATCGAATTCCGCGTCGCCGACATGCTCGCCCTCGGCTACCCGGACGGCGCATTCGATACGGTCATTTGCGTGTTCGGCGTCTTTTTCGTGCCCGATATGACCGCGGCCGTCCGGGAGCTGTGGCGCATGGTGCGTCCGGGCGGCCGGCTCGCCATCACCACTTGGGGACCCGATCTGTTCGAGCCCGCGAACGGCGCCTTCTGGAACGCGATACGGCAGGAGCGCCCTGATCTCTATCGGGGCTTCAATCCATGGGACCGCATTTCCCAACCGGCGGGTCTGCGCGAAATGCTGAGCGCCGCAGGCGTGAGCGGCGCCGAAATAGTGTCGGAAGCAGGCCGTCATCCCCTCCAGTCGCCGGATGATTGGTGGGTGATCGCGATGGGCAGTGGCTATCGCGGGACGCTCGCGCAACTCGATCCCGAAACATTTTCACGTGTCAGAGAGACAAATCTGTCTCTCCTGCGCGCGAGCGGCGCGACTTCGATCGAGACGAAGGTCCTTTATGCCCTAGCCGCCAAAAAATCGTCTCCCGAGTAACGCTCGTATCCAGGGAAGTGCAGACCCGTGACTGTTTTGCTCGGCGATCCGGGGGCGACGCAATTTATGCGACGACTATTCTCGATACCTATGGGCGCGCTTAGACAATACTCCCTGGGATAAGCTATGTTCTGCCGATCGACGGATGAAAGGTTCCGGCGTCGACCGATCCTATGCGGAGCTGCTGGTCGAGGCGCATCATCGTCTTCGCCATGCGCGCGTGTTGGACGGGCCGATATATGCGACGTCGAGCACATCGGCTTTTCTACGGCTGCGGAGCAAATGCGCCTGTGGGCGCCCGGCGACACGCGTGACGATCGACGAGACACGCGATCCGACGCTCATGATGAACCGGCGACTGTGACGGAGCCAATGTGAAAAATGCGCGAGGCGCGACAAGCCGTCGCGCCTCGAATAGACGAATCTCGGCAGCTGCCGTCAGCGCAACTCGTCCAAGGCCAGATTGAGCTCCAGCACATTGACGCGCGGTTCGCCGATAAAGCCGGCGGCGCGCTGCTCGATCCGGCTTTCGACCAAGGCGCGCACGCGACTTTCCGGAAGCTTGCGCGCCGCAGCGACGGCGGGCGCCTGCGCCAATGCATATTGCGGCGAGATGTGCGGATCGAGACCGGAGGCCGATGTCGTCACCGCATCCGCCGCGACCACATCGATGCGCCCGGCGGCGAACTCCGCCTCGATCGCCGCATTCACGCGATC
Organism: Methylosinus sp. C49; assembly: GCF_009936375.1. Classification (GTDB taxonomy): domain Bacteria; phylum Pseudomonadota; class Alphaproteobacteria; order Rhizobiales; family Beijerinckiaceae; genus Methylosinus. The sequence continues at coordinate 3,407,827 of NZ_AP022332.1, forward strand.
GACGAGCTTTTGCGAGGTCGGGCCGAGATTGGAGCCGCCGGAATTCGCCGCATTGTAAGGCGCGTCGATCGTCTTGCTCGCATCATTGGGATCTGGCGCGCTCGTCGCCGAAGGACGGCCATGGAAGTAATGATCGGCCGCGAAGCTTTGACCGATCAGACGCGAGCCGACGACGACGCCCTCGCGCTCGATGAGGCTGCCATTGGCCGCGTCGTGGAAAGCGAGCTGCGCCAATCCGGTGATCGCCAGAGGATAGGCGAGGCCGGTGAGAAGGGTGAAGAGAACGATCATCACGATCGCAGGACGAATTTGGGAGAGCATGAGAAGCTCCTTCACGCGAGATGCAGGATCGACAGGATCATGTCGATCAGCTTGATGCCGACGAAGGGAATAATGACGCCGCCGAGGCCGTAGATCAGCAGATTCCGCCGCAGCAAGGCGGCGGCGCCGATCGGCCGATAGGCGACGCCTTTCAGAGCCAGCGGGATCAGCGCGACGATGATCAGCGCGTTGAAGATCACCGCGGAGAGGATAGCCGATTGCGGCGAGACGAGCTTCATCACATTGAGCGCGCCGAGCTCTGGATAGGTCACGACGAACAGCGCCGGGATGATGGCGAAATATTTGGCGACGTCATTGGCGATGGAGAAGGTCGTCAGCGAGCCGCGCGTCATCAGCAGCTGCTTGCCGATGGCGACGATCTCGATGAGCTTGGTCGGATCGCTGTCGAGATCGACCATATTGCCCGCCTCGCGCGCCGCTTGCGTGCCGGTCTGCATGGCGACGCCGACATCGGCCTGCGCGAGCGCCGGCGCGTCATTGGTGCCGTCGCCGCACATTGCGATGAGGCGGCCGCCCTGCTGCTCCTTGCGAATATAGGTGAGCTTGTCCTCCGGCGTCGCCTGCGCGATGAAGTCGTCGACGCCCGCTTCCGAGGCGATGGCCGCCGCCGTGACCGGATTGTCGCCCGTCACCATCACCGTCTTTATCCCCATGGCGCGCAGCTCGGCGAAGCGCGCCTTTATGTCGGGCTTAATGATGTCCTTCAAATGCACGACTCCGAGCAGACGGCCGTTCTCGCTGACCGCAAGCGGCGTGCCGCCGGCACGCGAGATGCGCTCCACCGCGCGCGTGAAATCCTCCGGCGCGCGTATTGGCGAGAGGGCGGCGCGCTGGAGAATTTCGGCGGCCGCGCCGCTCGCCCCTGCGCCTCCGATATCGGCGTGGTCCACGATCGATTGGGTTTGCGCGAGAATTGCGTCGACGGCGCCCTTGCGCAGCGAGCGGCCCGGCAGATCGAGGCCGGAGATTCGCGTATGCGCCGAGAAGGGAACAACGCGCGCGTCGACGCCGGTATCGGGAGCGGCGAGGCCATAGCGGCTCTTGGCGAGCGCGACGATGGAGCGTCCCTCGGGCGTCTCATCGGCGAGAGAGGCGAGCAGCACGGCCTCCGCGAGCTCGTGCTCGCCGACGCCGCCGACGGGAATGAGCTCATCCGCCATGCGATTGCCGAATGTGATCGTGCCTGTCTTGTCGAGCAGCAACGTGTCCACGTCGCCCGCCGCCTCCACCGCGCGACCGGACGTCGCGATGACATTGAAGCGGATGAGGCGATCCATTCCTGCAATGCCGATCGCCGACAGGAGGCCGCCGATCGTCGTCGGTATCAGGCAGACGAGCAGAGCGATGAGCACGGTGAGCGACAGCACGGTTCCCGAGTAATTGGCGAGCGGCCACAGCGTCGTGCAGACGATCAGAAAGATGATCGTCAAGCCCGACAGCAGGATCGACAGAGCGAGCTCGTTCGGAGTCTTCTGCCGCTCGGCGCCTTCGACGAGCGCGATCATGCGATCGATGAAGGTGGAGCCGGGCGCGGCGGTGATCTTCACGCGCACCCAATCGGACAGCACGGTCGTGCCGCCGGTGACGGCGGAACGATCGCCGCCCGCCTCGCGAATGACCGGCGCCGACTCGCCGGTGATCGCCGACTCGTTGACGGAAGCGACGCCTTCGACGACCTCCCCGTCGCCGGGAATGAGGTCTCCAGCTTCGACGAGCACGACGTCGCCGATCCTCAGCTCCAGCGCGGAGACGAGGTCATAGTCGTGCGATCCGCCTTTGGTTCGCTTGGCTTTCGTGTCCGTGCGCGTACGACGCAGCGCATCGGCCTGCGCCTTGCCGCGGCCTTCCGCCACGGCCTCCGCAAAATTGGCGAAGAGGACTGTGAACCACAGCCAAGCCGCGATCTGCCCAGAGAAGAGCGCGGTTCCGTCATGCGCGAAAAGATCGCGCACGAATAAGAGCGTGACGACGGCCGAGACGGCCTCGGTGACGAAAATCACCGGATTGCGCGCCAGCTGACGCGGATCGAGCTTGATGAGAGCGTCGATCGCCGCGCGGCCGATAATGGCCCGATCGAGCAGACCAGGAGCAGCGACTTTGGACGACATTTGCGTTGATCTCCAAGATCAGAAGGTCTTGCCGGCGGCGAGCAGCAGATGCTCGACCACGGGACCGAGCGCGAGCGCCGGGAAATATTGCAACAGATAGAGCACGACGATGACGCCGAGCAGCAGGCCGACGAACAGCGGCCCATGTGTCGGGAAGGTCCCGCGCGACGCCGGCGCCTTTTTCTTCGCGGCGAAGGAGCCGGCCATCGCCAGCACGGGAATGACATAGGCGAAGCGGCCGAGCGTCATCGCAATGCCGAGCGTCGTGTTGTACCAAGGCGTGTTGCCGGAAAGGCCCGCGAAGGCCGAGCCATTATTGTCGGTCGTCGAGGCGAAGGCGTAGACGATCTCCGACAGTCCGTGCGGGCCAGCGTTGTTCAAGCTCGTGAGCGCGCCCGGCAGCAGCGTGGAAGCCGCGGAGAATCCGAGCACGCAGAGCGGATAGATCAGCACGGCGAGCATGGCGAGCTTCATCTCGCGGGCCTCGATCTTCTTGCCGAGATATTCCGGCGTGCGTCCGACCATGAGACCGGCGACGAAGACCGCGACGACCGCGAGCACGAGGAAGCCATAGAGGCCGGCGCCGACGCCGCCCGGCGCGATTGAGCCCATCAGCATGTTGAACAAGGGCACGAGGCCGCCGATCGGCATGAAGGAATCATGCATCGAATTGACGGCGCCGGTGCTTGTGCCTGTCGTCGCTGCGGCGAAGAGCGCGCTGGTGGCGACGCCGAAGCGCACCTCCTTGCCTTCCATATTGCCGGGCGACGGATCGACGCCGATCGACGTCAGCAGCGGATTGCCGGCGGCCTCCGCCCAATAGGCGATGAGCACGCCGCAGACGAGCACGATGAGCATAGCGATGGCGATCGCGCGGCCTTGCCGAAAATCCAGCACCGCGCGGCCGAAGGCGAAGGCGAGCGCGAAGGGAATGACGAGCAGCGCCCATATTTCGAGAATATTGGAAATCGCGTTCGGGCTTTCGAATGGATGCGCCGAATTGGCGTTGAAGAAGCCGCCGCCATTGGTGCCGAGCTCCTTGATCGCCTCCTGGCTCGCGACCGGGCCGATCGAGATCACCTGCTTGGCGCCCTCGAGCGTCGTCGCCTCGACAGAGCCGAGAAGCGTCTGCGGAACGCCGAGCGCCACGAGCGCGAGCGCGAAGACGATCGACAGCGGCAGCAGCACATAGAGCGTTCCGCGTGTGAGATCGACCCAGAAATTGCCGACTGTCGGCGATTCCGCGCGCGCGAAGCCGCGCACCAGCGCGAAAGCCATTGCGAGGCCGGTCGCAGCGGAGAGAAAGTTGTGAACGGTGAGCCCGAGCATCTGCACGAGATGGCTCATCGTCGTCTCGCCGGAGTAGTTCTGCCAATTGGTGTTGGTGATGAAGCTGATCGACGTGTTGAAGGCGAGATCGGCCGGGACGGGATCGAAGCCCTGCGGATCGAGCGGCAACAAATTCTGCAGGCGTTCCAGCGCATAGAGCGATGCAAAGCCGACGACGCTGAAGGCGAGCATGGCGCTCGTATAGACGAGCCAGCTCTGCTCACGCGCCGGATCGACGCCGGCGAGCTTGTAGAAGACGCGCTCCACGGGAAGCAGAACGAGCGTCAGAACATTGCGCTCGCCGGCGAGCACGCGGGCGATGAAGGCGCTGAGCGGCACGGCGCCGAAGACGACGGCTGCCAGCACGACGGCGATTTGCGCCAAGCCAATGGCGTTCATGATGATTTCCTTTGCGGAGCCCGAGATGTGGTCTCAGAATTTCTCGGGATGAAGCAGCGTGTAGAGGAGATAGGCGCCGAGCAGCACGGCGACGCTCAGGCCGATGATCGGTTCGGACATTTCGTTTCCTTCTCAAAGCCGCTTGCAGATGCGCGCATAAAGGCCCATCAGCGCGAAGAGAAAGGCGCCGAGGCCGAGATAGACGAGGTCGAGCATGGTCAGTCTCCCTATCGACAATGCTCGGGATATGCCTGCAGAGCGCGTAAGGAGGCTATTCGGATTTGCCCCGTCGGGCGTAAGGGCCGCATAAGTAGCCGCTCACGCGGCGCGCAGCGCCAATGCGACGACGTCCGAGGAAGCGGTCGAAAAAGGACGGAAACTGTCGTATCGAGGCGTCGCAGAATGCGCGCACAGCCGCCACGGCCTAGAGACCAGGATGATATCGACAATAAATCAAGAAATTAAATTCTCCCTGGCGCCCATGATGGACTGGACTAAAATATTTGTAATTTCAAATAGATAATATGCGCTGTGTGCACACCTTGTGCAGGGATTGTTCTCTTTTTCTTCCTGCTCGCCAGGCCGCGCTGGAACACGCAGTTCCTCTCCTTGGCGCGAATTTCGGGCTCCCATCGGCATGCGATTTCGCCAGCCGACTGCCGCTCACTCCTCGTGGCCACTCATTCGAATAGCCGCTTTATGTCCGCCATCGTCCGAAACAGCTTCATGGGCTGTTCGGGGAACAGCAGAAAACTCTCTCGTTCGTAGAAGCGGCGGGCGCTATCGTCCTTCGCATCCACGATCAGCGCGAACGAGGCGATCTCGCTCCGGGCCGATCGGTAGAGAGCGTCGGCGAGTAGAAACCGGCCGTATCCCTTCCCTTGTAGCCGCCGATCGACCGCGAGCCGGCCCATGAGCGTCGCCGGCACGCGCGGATATTTCGGCAGCTTCCGCAGGGTCTGCTCCGGCAGCTCGACAAGTTGCACGGAGGTCGATGAAAGCGTGTAGTAGCCCGCGATCGTCCCCTCGGGCAGCGCCAGAACGAAGGGCGCGGCCATGTTCTTTCGCGCGTCCTGACCGGCCTGTGTCCGAAAATATCGGTCGAGCAGCTCCACGCCGCTCTCGAATCCCGATCTGTCATGGCCAGAAGCCAGCGGCTCCACGTAGAGCTTCTCGTCTTTTCCGGCAGGCAGGCGTCAAAAGCCGGTTCGCTCGCGATAGCGGCGTACCGTATCGCGAAGACGATCATTGACCGGCTTCGGGTTGAGCAGCGCATCGACGAATGCTTCGCTGTCACGAACCGAGAGCGACAGCTGATTATGTTCCTCGATAGCTCTCCGGGCGGCGTCCTGGACGCTGGTCAGCACGAAATCGGTGACGCTCCGCCCTTGCAGGGCCGCCGCCCGCTCGATCAGGCTTTTTTGCTCGGCGGTGATACGGGCCTCCAATCGCTCTGCTCGGGTGCGTCTCCCACCAGGTCTGGATGCGGCGTCCGTCATGACCTTTTTCTCCTCGCCACAATGTACGGCCAATTGCCGGCCAATTCAAGACCGGCGACATTGGATTGCTCCGCTGGCTACGCCAAACGCGGCACGCAACCTGGTCAAGATTGGGTCGAGGGGTCAAATCCTTCGTCCGTTCAAAAAGGAATTGTCGCAAATTTTGTTTATGGACGCGATGAACGTGTGAGAGTGACGCGGTTCACGTTGCGAGGGCATAGAACTGCTGGGCTGGACCCAATTCGCCCCTGGTCTGCAACTGGTCCTTGCGGATCATATGCATGAGCTCGATCCCAGAGAGTGTCGCGGCAGCCGATCGAAATGATTTGAAACCCAACATCGGCCGCGTTACTCGCTGCACCGCTCGATGGTTCTGTTCGACGATATTATTGAGATATTTGATGCGGCGGATTTCGATGTCCGCTTCATGCTCCGCATTGTAGGTTTCGATCGCCGCCGTGTTAGCGCCGCTCTTGTCGATCGTGATCTTCTCCGGCTCGCCATGCTGGCCGATCGCCTTGCGCAAGACGCGCAACGCGGCTTTGCGGCCCCTCTTCGCCGTCAGCAGGAAATCCACCGTCGCGCCTGCCTTGTCCACCGCCCGATACAGATATTTCCAGCGGCCTTTGACTTTCACGTAGGTCTCATCGAGACGCCAGCTGGATCCGATCATACGTTTGCGAGCACGGAACTGTTTCTCCAGCAAAGGCGCATATTTGACGACCCAGCGGTTGAGCGTGGAATGGTCGACTTCGACGCCTCGCTCTTCCATCATTTCGTCGAGTTGACGATAGCTCATCGGATACGCCACATACCAGCGGACGCCTCAAAGGATCACGTCGCGTTCAAAATGGCTGCCCTTGAAATCGATCATCGAACTATTCCGCCTGCCCCGCGCCCGGCGATCATAGCCCCAACCGACCCGCGAGAAAAATTTGCGACAGAGCCAGTGCGAGGCGCCGGCGCCGATCACGACCTCACCAGCCGCCGCCCAGCGAGCGATAGAGTTGGATCGTCATGGCGGATTGCGCCATCTGGGTTTCCAGCAAATCGTTCTCGCGCTCGAAGACGTCGAGCTCTGCATTCAGCACGTCTCCGAAAGTCTTACGTCCGCCTTCGTATAGCCCTCTCGATATTTGATGATTGCGTCGCGCGCCGACGAGCGCGACGGAAAGATGCTCGCTGCGGCGATCCAATCCGCGGCGTCTGCCATAGGCGTTCTCGACATCCTCGAGCGCATGCAGGACGGATTTGTCGTAATCGGCGACAGCCGCTTCGAGGCGCGCGTCATTCGCCGCTATATTGGCTTCGATGCGCCCGGCGGTGAAAATCGGCAAATGCGCGGTGAGGCCGACTAGGCCGCCCGTGCCTTGAAGTCCAGGGATTCCCTGAAAATGCAGCCGGCCGTCCTGGCCGAGGAATTCGATCTGGAAGCGCGGCAGCAGATCCGTCTTCGCGCTGGTCAGGCTGGCGACGCGTGCGCGCACGGCGTCGGCGCGTGCGCGCACGTCGGGACGACGCTCCAGCACCTCGCTCGGGAGCTGTCCTTGCGGAGGCCGCGGGCCGAAGAAAGGCCCGGGCGTCGGCAGCGGGACGGGTGGCTCCGGCGGGCGGCCGGTCAAGACCGCGAGCCGGCGTTGTCGCGTCTCGAGCGCGGAAAGGAAATCCGGTCGCTTGCTTCGCTGGGTTTCCAATCGTTCGCGAACCAGCGTCACGTCATAGGCGACCGCCTGCCCGGCGTGGTAACGAGCCTCCACATAGCGGAGAAGATTGCCGAGAGTCTCTATGGAATGGTCGAGAACGAGAAGCCGCCGCTGCAGCCCTCTGGCGTCCTGATAGTTTTGGGCTACCTCGGACACGACGATCATTCGCGCGCCGTTCGACTGCTCCTCGACTCCAGCGGCATTGGCGCGCGCGGTTTCTGCGTCATAGCTGCGGCCGCCGAAAATATCCGGCTCCCAGCTCGCCGTGAGGCCACCGATATGGGCGTCGACGCGGCGCGCTTTGCCGGGGATGAAATCGACGACCGGATTGCGCCATTTCACATCCGCTTCCCACAGACCGGCGTCGGCGCCGAGCGTCGGATAGAGAGCCGATTCCGCGACCGAGACCAGGGCGCGCGCCTCCTCGACTCGCGCCTTCGCAATGCGCAGATCGGGATTGCCGGCGAGCGCCGCATCGATCATGCGGTCGAGCAGCGGATCGCGCCAGACTGTCCACCAATGAGAGAGGATGGGGGAAGCGGAGGGAGCGCCGATCGACGACGTCTCGTCGAATGATGGCGGGGCGACGACGGTCGGCGCCGGCGGCGTGACGTCGAGCTCGCGACAGCCGACGACGAGAAGGGACATGACGATGGCGGCGCGCTTCATCCCTGCCTCGCCAGCATGGAGCGGAAGCGCGACAGAGCGAGCGACAGAAACATCGCCCCCGAGGCGATCACCACCGCGATCTGCGGCCAGACCGTATCGAGCCCGGCGCTGCGATAGAGGACCGCCTGGGTCATCGAGACAAATTGCGTGGTCGGCGCGAATCTCACGATCGCCTGCACCGCCTCCGGCATGCTCTCGACTGGGGTCGCGGCGCCCGAGAGAAGATAGGCGATGGCGTAGACCGGGACAGAGAGCAGGCCGAATTGCGGCATCGTCGGAGCGAGCGTCGCCAGCCACATGCCGAGCGAGGTGACGGAGAAGAGATAGAGCAGCGCGCCGAAGGCGAAGAGGCCGATGGAGCCTGCGATCGGCACGCCCAGCCATTTCTGCACGACGAGCCAGAGGGAGAGCATCGTCGCCGCGAGAATGACGAGGCCATTGGTCATGATCTTCGCGATGGCGATCTCGCTCGCCCGCACCGGCATCACGAGCAGATGCTCGATCGTCCCATGCTCGCGCTCGCGGATCACGGCGGCGCCGACCAGGATGATCGACAGAACGGTCAGATTGACGACGATCTGCATCACGGAGGTGAACCAGAAGGAATCGGTGTTGGGGTTGAATTCTATGCGGCTGACGACGCGGATCGGCAAGCTCGACTCTATGCTCCTCGCGCCGAGGAATTTTTGCGTCTCGACGACGAAGATCTCGTTCAGATAGCCGGCGCCGAGACCGGCTTGCGTCATCGCCGTGGCGTCGACCAGCACCTGCACGGCGGGCTTGCGCCCTGCGAGGACGTCGGCCTCGAAGCGCGGGGGAATCTCGATCACGAAAATATAGCGGCTCTGGTTCATCGCGGCCGCGACATCCTCCCGCGCAATCTCTTCGGGCGCGATGAAATAGGGGGGAAGGATCGCGTCGCGCAGCCGTCGCGACAATTCCGAATGATCGCCGTCCATCATGGCGACGGAGGCGTGCGAGACCTCCGCCTTCACGCCTTCGGACATCAGCTGAACGGCGGCGGTGAAGGCGAAGACGATGAGCGCCATCAGCGTCACATCCTGCAGCAGGCTGCGGAACTCTTTTCCGCTGAGCAGAGCGACATTGACGAGCCAGCGTCCCATGGATCGCTACGCCTCCTGCTTGCGGAGCAGAAGCCGCGCGCCGATGAGATACAGCGCCGCAAAGCCGCCGAGCGCGAGATAGTTCGAAGCAAAGCTCGAAAGGCCGAGTCCCTTTGTGAAGCAGCCGAGGCTCACGATCTGAAACCAGGAGGAAGGGAAGCCGACGCCGACGGCGTAGGCGCCGCCGGTGAGCGTCGAGATCGGATAGAGAAGGCCGGAGAAATTCACCGAGGGGATGAGGCAGATGATCGCCGTGCCGAATATCGCTGCGACCTGCGAGCGAACGAAGGCCGATATCAAGAGCCCGAGCGCCGTCACCGCGAGAATGAAGAGCAGCGCGCCGAGCGTGAGCGCGAGAAAGGAGCCGTGCAGCGGCACGCGGAGGATGAAGATGGTGATGAGCGTCAGGCTCAGATAGGAGACCATCGCCACGCCGACATAGGGCAATTGCTTGCCGACGAGAAACTCGCCGATCGTGGCGGGCGAGGCGTAGAGATTGACGATGGAGCCGATCTCCTTCTCGCGGACGACGCCGAGCGCCGTCAGCATCGTCGGGATCAGAATCAGCGCCAGCATGACGACGCCGGGCGTGATCGCATAAATGCTGCGGAACTCCTGATTGTAGATGAAGCGAGGCTCGACGGAGATCGGCAGCGAGCTCGCGGTTCTCGCGCGATCGAGGCTCGTGACATATTCGAGGACGACGCCCGTCGCATAGGCGCGAATGTTCGAGGCGGTGAAAGGCGCGGCTCCATCGATGAAGAAGCCGACCTCGGGCTGGCGGCCGGCTTCGAGGTCGCGGCCGAATGAGGGCGGTATCTCTATGGCGAGCTGGGCCTCGTGGCTGCGCAGACGCGCCTCCATCTCCGCAGGACTGCGCGAGGGCGCCATCTCGACGAAATAGCGCGAGCCCGCGAAGCCGCGCAGAAATTCCCGGCTGGCGAAGGTCTGGTCGCTGTCGAAATTCGTGAAGCGAATATTCTCGACATCGAAGGAGATGCTGTAAGCGGAGACCAAGAGAAGAACGATCGGGCCGAGCAGCGCGAAGGCGAGGCGAGCTGGATCGCGCGCGAGCTCCATCGTCTCGCGACGCGCAAAGGCGAGAATGCGTCCCGCCCAGCCGGTCGCACGATCGTCGAACATATCGGTCGGCTCCGGCTCGCACGGCGATGCTTCGTTCGGCGATGGCGCGAGGCGCGGAGCTGCGGCCGAGGCGCTCGCCTCCGCCTGCTCGAGATAGAGGATGAATGCGTCCTCCAATGTCGTCGCGTCCTTCTCGCGCCGCAACTCGTCCGGCGCGCCGACGGCGAGAACCTTTCCGCGATGCATGAGCGATATTCGATCGCAGCGCTCCGCCTCGTTCATGAAATGCGTCGAAAGGAAGATCGTCACCTGCTTCTCGCGCGAGAGGCGGATGAGATGACGCCAGAACATATCGCGCGCGCCGGGATCGACGCCGGACGTCGGCTCGTCGAGGATCAGCACCTCGGGCGAATGCAGGCAGGCGGCGGCAAGCTGAAGCCGCTGGCGAATGCCGAGCGGCAGAGACGCGGGCGAATGGTCCGCATGTTCCGCGAGCGCGAAATCGATCAGCGCGGCGTCGACGAGCGACTGCGCGCGATCACCACCGACGCGATAGAGCCGCGCGTGCAGCGTCAAATTCTGCCGCACCGTCAATTCTTCGTAGAGGGAGAAAGATTGCGACATATAGCCGACGCGCAGCCGCGTCTGCATGTCGCCGGCGTCGATCGTTCGGCCGAGCAGCTTCGCCGTCCCGCTCGTGGCGTCCAGCAGGCCGGTCAGCATTTTCATCGTCGTCGATTTGCCGCAGCCATTGGAGCCCAGAAAGCCGAATATCTCGCCGCGACCGATGCGAAAGCTCACATTGTCGACGGCGACGAAATCGCCGAAACGACGGGTCAGCGCCTCCGCCTCTATCGCCGGCGCGCCGCCGGGGTCGCGATAGGGCGGGATCTCGACGCCCGACGCCTGCGCGCGTCGGCTCTCCGGCAGCAGCGAGACATAGGCCTTCTCGAGCGTCGCCGCGCCCGTACGGGCGAGCACATCCGCCTTGGCGTCCGCGATGAGAACGCGCCCATTATCCATCGCCACGAGATATTCGAAGCGCTCCGCTTCCTCCATATAGGCGGTGGCGACGATCACCGTCATCTGGTCGCTCTCGCTGCGCAGCTCGTCCACGAGTTCCCAGAACTGACGACGCGACAGCGGATCGACGCCGGTCGTCGGCTCGTCCAGGATCAGGAGCTGCGGATCATGCACGAGCGCGCAGCAGAGCGCGAGCTTCTGCTTCATGCCGCCCGAGAGCTTTCCCGCGGGGCGATCGGGAAATGGATCGAGGCCCGTCGCTCGCAGCAGCCTGCGAATGCGCGCGTCGCGCCGCCCTGCGCCGAGGCCGAAGAGACGGCCGAAGAAGTCGATGTTCTCATAGACAGACAGCGTCGGATAGAGATTGCGGCCGAGCCCCTGCGGCATGAAGGCGACATGGGGGAGGAACGCCTCCCTCTCCCGTCGCTCGCGCAGATCGGCCCCCAAGACGTGGACCGCTCCCGTCTGAATCTTCTTCACCCCCGCGATGACGCCGAGCAGCGTCGACTTGCCGACGCCGTCCGGGCCGATCATCGCGATCGTCGCGCGCGCCGGCAAGGACAGTGAGACATTCTCGAGCCCGCGAACATCGCCATAGTCGTGGTAGAGGCCCGAGATTTGGAAGGCGGCCGGCGCCTTCGTCTCCTCGGCGGCGGTCATTTGGCGTGTCCGAAAGCGAGCGAGGACGGCCAATGGCCCGTCGGGTCGATGCGCACATAGCCATTGCCGGTCATGCCGGCCTTCAGCCTGCCGTCGAGCCGACGGGCCGCCTCGACCGGAATTCTCAGCTTCACGCGATAGACGAGCTTCTCGCGCTCGCTGGCTGTCTCCACATATTTCGGGGTGAATTGCGCTTCGGCCGCGACGAAGGAGATGGTCGCCGGCAATGGCGGTCCGTCGAACGCGTCCAGGGCGACGCGCGCCTCGTCGCCGATCGTCAGCCGGCCCGCCACCGCCATGGGAAAGAAGACGGTCATATAGACGTCGTCCGTCTCCAGCAGCGAGGCGATCCGCCCGCCGGAGGGAAGCACCGCATCCTTCTCCACAATTCGATATTCGATGCGCCCGTTCACTGGGGCGCGTATCGTCGTCTCGTCGAGAATGACCGTCAATCGGGCGATTCGCGCCTCGGCCTCCGAGAGCGCGTTGCGGGCCTCCTTCACGGCGGCCTCGGCGGCGGCGGCGCCGGCTGTCTCCGCATCCTTGGCGATACGCCGCCGGTCTAGCTCGACCTGCGAGACGAGCGCCTTGCCGCGCATTGTCGCGGTCTCAGTCATCTCGAGGCCGGCGAGCCGCAGATTGTTGCGGCGGACGTCGAGCTCCGCCTCGGCGCGTCCTATGGCGCTGATGGCGCGCTGACGCTGCGCTTCGGCTCCAGCGATCTGCGCTTTGATCTCTGCCGTATCCTGCCGAGCCAACACTGACCCCGGACGCACGACATCGCCCTCACGGATTGGCAGATCGATGATGCGCCCCGCATATTTGACGGCAATGTCGATGCGCGTCATCTCCAACCGCCCGTTCGCTCGCGAGACATAGGCTGGCAGAGCCGGCGTACGGCTGCGCCACCACCAATAGCCCGCCGAAGCCGCGCCGATGATTAGCAGAGCCAAGACAATTCGGGCGATCCTGCGGTTCATCGAGAGTATCTCAACCGTTCCTCCGGTGGCCGGGCGGCCTCATGGTAGAGCCCGGCGCCTCTCGATGAAACCTGCGGCCCGGCTCTGCGCCACGCATCGGTATATTCATGTCCACACAATGATTTCGAGCATAGCGGGAGACCGGAGGGAAGGCGTCTGACGGACGTTGGCCGAAATTCCTGTGGACGCCAGAGGGCTCTGGCGTAGACGGCGTTTCAGCAATCGCCGAGCCGTTTTCTCTGACGATTCATCGCGCTCACCCAGTTGCTTCCAAAGGAAGTGAAACAAAAAAGATCGAGCCTTTTCCCTCACGGCTTCTCACTTTAATGACGCCACCGTGCAATTCCACAACTATCTTTGCCAGGTAGAGGCCGACGCCGGTGCCCGTGATACTGGAAACATTGCTTGCCCGATAGTATCTCGAAAAGATACTATCGACATCACGGCGCGGGATCCCTATTCCACTATCCGTGACAAAAACTTGCAAGGCAGTCTGTCTGCCGCGGACCTCCACTCGCACCGCACCTCCAGGAGAGGAGTATTTGATCGCATTTCCGATCAAGTTGCTGAATACCTGACAAATAAGATTCCTGTCCCCATAAAATGGCAGTTTTTCAGCGCTGTATTTTTCGAGCACCGAGACGTTGGACGAAATTTCGCGATGCAGATCGCAAACTTCCTTCAGCACTGCGGACATGTCGAGATCGGTCGGATGGAAGTAGAGACTCGGACTCTCGATCACACGACTGGTTTGCAACAGTCCTTCGATCATGACGCTCATCCGCCTTACGGCGGCGCGGATCTTGTTGGCTCGCTCGATAACCACGTCGTCCCGAGGCGCAGGACGAGCGTTCAACAAACGCTGAGCATGCCCATCGATGATCGTCATTGGCGTTCGAAACTCATGCGACACCATCGAGATGAAATTGCGCTGATTTTCGCTCAGACGCCGCTCATGCTCCAATTTCTCCTCGAGCATGGAGGCTTCGGTCGCAAGGGCCTGCTGATTGACCTGAAGTTCGATCGCATTATCGCGAAAGACCACGACGGAGCGCGCCATTTCTCCAAGTTCATCGTGTCGCTCAGTGCTCCGGATCTGAAGATCGGTTTCATTCCTCGACAGACGCCGCATGCTGGCGGCGAGTTCCAATAGAGGGTCGGTTATCTGTCGAGTTACGTAAAGCATGATCCCGAGGGCCATAGACACGCCGAGAAAGGCGGCGGCGATAATCAATGCGCGAGCTTCTCGAATGGCGTGGTCGGAGCGCTCGCTCGCCAGGCGAGCCTGCGTGTTGGTTCGGTCAGAAATCCTCCCGAGGGCCTCGCTCGTCGAAGCAAATGCATCCCTGGAGGCCGACATGAAGAGATATCCCGCCGCAGTCTTGTCTCCCTTCGTCATGACCTCGAGAGTGTGTTTCGCTTCAGCATGATATAATTTCCAATTCTTCTCGAAGAGCCGGTAATCCGCCAATTCGATCTCGTCGTGAAGGATGCTCTCATATCCTCTCTGCGCTTTCGAAATCGCCTCGTCGAGGGACTCCATCTCTCGTTCTATGTCGATGGCGTCGACATCTCTCGCCGCTATGAGAAAAGCGCCCTCTGCTGCGCGGAAATCCGATGTGAAATTATCGAGGTCGCCGATATATCGTGTGCTCTTCAACCAACGATCACGGATGTCGGACCATTCGTGATTGACTCGTTCGAGACGAATCAACCCGAAGATGCTGATGCTCGCGATCGTAGCGAACAAGAGCCACAAGGATGCGACCATACGGAATTTTATCGATTGCGTCAGTTTCATCTCGTTCTAAGGCTCGATCAATCTGACGAGCGTGGCTTTGACCGCCGCCTCGATCCGAGTCGCGACGCCGAGCTTGTTGCGTGCGTTGTCGAGATGATAATCGACGGTTCGCTTCGTGATGCTCATGATCGATGCGATCTCGTCGGATGTCTTGCCGCGCGCCGCCCACAGCAAAGTCTCGACTTCTCTTTCATTGAGCTCGTGCAGTGGAGCTTCTGATACGAAAAATCGCACGCCACCTCTCAGTCTGGCGTCGATGATCGCATGCAGCAGATCGAAGTCGATCGGTTTGGAAACATAATCATCGGCGCCGAGTCTTCTTCCTTTGAGCTCGGTCTCGCGGTCGCTCATGGCGGTCAAGAACACGAACGGCGTTCTCGCGATATGCGGGGCCGATCGCGCGAAATTTTCCAGGACTTCGAAACCCGACATCGACGGCATGCTGATATCCGAAAGAACGAGATCCGGCCGAAGGTCTGGCAGAAGCGACAACGCCTGCTGGCCGCTGCTCGCGAGAACGACTTTGAAGCCGCGGTCCTCGAGCTCTTCGGCGATCAAAGAAGAGGTCTCGAAATCGTCGTCGATGCAGAGGATCGTCGCCCGGCCGTCGGTCGCAGACATATTTGGTCTCCGAATTCTCGCTCTCTCTGAGAGTCGGCATTATAGGCTGGAACGCATCGCCGTTCCACCGCAGTCCGGCAATGCGCGCGCGCACAACGGGCTGTAAATACGGCATAAACATGGACGCCGTCTTGAGCGGACTCTGTTTCGGCCTCCTCCGAGCCCACAACGCCGTCAAAGGCCGGCCAGGAACGCGAGATCGCTTTTTCGTTGATCGAGCCCCACCAGTGCAATCTCTAGAGTTCCTCTGGGCGGCGTCCGATCGGCGGGGCTCCGATGGTGAGCGCTGACGCTTTGCGAGCGGACGAATGACACGACATCGAAGCGCGTTTCATGTCGCTGCTCGATCACTCGTCATCGCTCAATCGAATGTCGGCAACAGGCTGCCGTTTGCCGGCGTGCTCAACTTCTCGATCTGCTCATTGGTCGGGCCGTCTGGTCCGTTCGGCGGGAGGTCCCGCAGATTTTCGTCTTTCCAACCGCCGCCCAGAGCGATGAACAGCCCGGCGGTGTCCGATAGGCGGTTGCCATCGGCGACGACGCGCGCCACCGAGGCGACCAGATAGGTGTTCTCTGCATTCAAAAGCGAGAGCACATTGACGGCCCCGAGACGCAGCTCGGCGCGCACGATGTCGAGGCTCTTCTTTGCCGTCGCTTCGCCGTAGGCCGCGGCTTTCACGGCTTTGGCGTCCGCCTCGAGCGCGCGCAACGCATCGGCGACATTCTGGAATGCGACAATGACGGTCGAGCGATATTGCGCGTCCGCCTGGAGGACGCTCGCCTCCGCCGCCCTCTGCTTGTTGAGAAGCGAAAAGCCGTCGAAGATCGTATGTGTGACAGCCGCGGACGCCGTATAGAGCTCAGTGCCGGGCGTGAAGAGTTGTGCGAGCCTATAGGCGCTGTATCCGCCATTCGCGCTCAATGTGACATTCGGAAGCCGCGCCGCGACGGCTACGCCGACTTGCGCGGTCGCTTCGTGCACATTGGCCTCGGCCGCCCGAATGTCGGGCCGCTGCCGGACGAGTTTCGATGGCAGGCTGAGCGGCAGTTCGTGCGGCGACGAAAGTGAACCGAGATGAAAAGTCTCGGCGATCTCGTCCGGCGCATATCGGCCCGCGAGCGCTGTCAGCAGATCGCGTTGCTGCGACAATTGCTTTTCGAGCGGCGGCAAGAGCTGCAGCGCCTGCGCGAGAGCCGCTTCCTGGGTAAGCACATCGGCCTGCGCGGCGTAGCCGGCCTCGAACTGCTTGCGCAGCAGTCCCAGCATCTCCCTTTCTATCGCGATCGATCTGCGGACTGCCTCGATCTGTCCCCGTAGCGCGGCTTCTTGGATCGCCGCCGTCACCACATTGCCAGTCAAAGCCAGATAGGCGGCCTCCAGCTGGTAGCGCTGCTGATCCGTCTGCGCCTCCGCCGCTTCGACGCTTCTGAGATTCTGCCCCCAGATGTCGAGCGTGTAGGCGACGGTGAGCTGCTTCAACAACAAGCCATAGGGCGAATTCGGCGGACCGATGTTGGTGGTCGGCGAAGTCATGGCCTGGTTGAAGAGGCTTTGATTGATCGTTTCGAGCGATCGATTATTGGACTGGAGATTGAGACTGTCCGTGGAGTTGAAAATGGCGGTCGGGAGAAACGCGCCCTTTTGCGCCTCGGCGTTGTGATAGGCGACCCTTATCGCAGCTTCAGCGGACTGCAAGGTCGGATTGCTTTCGATCGAGGCTTCGATCAGCCGATCGAGGCCTCGGTTGTGGAAAACCTGCCACCAGCGCTTCGGGATTTCGGCGCCCGGGACGAATCTTGGTCCTCCGGCGAGAACCGGAACCTTGTTCGACGTTGATTTTTCTATCGGCGGCGGGGAAGGCGATACGAAGTCAGGCCCGACCGCGCAACCCGCCAGCGCGGAAAACATCGGCAGGAGCGTGAGGAAAATCCGGTGCCCGCAGTGAGCTTTGGAAGTGGACGAGCCGAAGATTTGCATCTCTATCCGAGTTTCTTTTCCGCGAGCATGCTCTAATCGAACGTCTTCGTTCGCTCCTGGCGCTTCGTGATAATGGGAAGACAGGAGCGCTCGGACCGCGTGACTTCATAGTTAGGTAGTTCTCCTGCCGTCCAGGGTCTACTGTTATAAATCACAGTAGACCGATCGACTGCCGAGCCTCATAGAAAGACTGGGATGATTGGAAACGAGACACGCCTCTCGGTCCCGAGAGACCGTTTCACAAGGCCGTCGAATGCGTCTGGGCAAAAAACTCATCGAAGCGAGCGCCTTCGCTGCGGCGGTCCTCGTCGCCCTCGCCCTCGCGAATTGGGCGTTCCGTCAGCAGGACGACGGAGATCCACGTCCGAAGGCGAGAGCTTCGACCGAAACCGAAATCGGACTGAACGATAAGCAGGCCGGCGCGCTTGAGATCGAAAAGGTGGACGAGCGCATTTTCGGCGACGAACGACGAGCCGTCGGGAGCATCGATTTCAACCAGAACCGCCTCGTTCAGGTCTTCACGCCCTATCAGGGACGGATCATCGACGCCTATTTCAATATCGGAGACCGTGTCGAAAAGGATCAGGTCCTCTTCACCATCGATAGCCCGGACCTATTGCAGGCGGGGTCCAATCTGATCGCCGCGTCTGGCGTGCTCACGCTCCAGACGCGCTCGCTCAGCCGCGTCAAATCGCTGGTGAAGATCGGCGGCGTTTCGCAGCAGGCGGTCGACCAGACGATCTCCGATCAGCAGACGGCCGATGGGGCTCTGAAGTCGGCGCGGGACGCGGTTCGCATCTTCGGCAAGACCGAGGAAGAGATCGACAAGATCGTCGCAGAGCGGCGCGCGGATCCGCGCCTCATCGTGAAGAGTCCGCTCGCTGGCTATGTCACGGCGCGTGCCGCGACGCCGGGCCTCTTCGTCCAGCCCGGCGTCGCCCCGGCGCCTTATGCAGTCGCCGATACGTCGACCATGTGGATGCTGGCGAATGTGGTGGAGAGCGACGCCCCGCTGCTGCGTGTCGGACAGGACGTTCATGTCAGCGTCGCCGCTTATCCCGATCGAGAGTTCCATGGAGCCATCACCGTGCTCGGACCCTCTGTCGATCCGACCACCCGGCGCATGTTCGTGCGCTCGGAGATCAAGGATCCCGATCATCTGCTTCGCGCCGGAATGTTCGCGAATTTCGTCATTCGCGTCGGGGCGCCGTTTCGCGCGCCGGCGGCTCCCGAAAGCGCAATCGTCCGCAAAAGCGACGGGACCATGACCGCCTGGGTCACGCAGGATCGCCGACGCTTCGAGCAGAGGACCGTCAAGATCGGCTTGCGCCAGAAGGGTTTCGACCAAATTGAGGAAGGCCTTTCCGTCGGCGAGCTCATCGTCTCGAAAGGCGCTGTCTTTCTCGAGAACCTCGCCGCGATCGGCGCGGCTGAATAGCGCGCCGCTGATCGAACGAGGTTGCCCCGTGCTGAAATCCATTCTCGAATTCGGGCTGACGCGTCGCGCGGTCGTCGTTCTCGCGGTCGGCGTGTTCATTGTCGCCGGCGTGACGGCGTTTACGCGGCTCAATATAGAAGCCTACCCGAATCCGGCTCCCGTGATCCTGGAGATCACCGCGCAGGCGCCGGGCCTCTCCGCCGAGGAGATGGAAAAATATTACACTATGCCGATGGAGATCGCGCTCTACCCGACGCCGCGCGTGACGAACATTCGTTCGACCTCCTTCTATGGCCTGAGCTTCGTTCGCGTCACTTTCGAATATGGGACGGATTATCATTTCGCCTATGCGCAGGCGGCGATCGCGCTGCAGCAAGGCGCATCGCTTCCGAACAATGTCTCGCCCGTCATTCAGCAGTCGAGCCTCGTCGGCGAGATTTTCCGCTATCAGCTGGTCGGGCCGCCGCATTTCACCTTGACCGATCTTCGGACTGTTCAGGACTGGATCGCCGCGCGGCGTCTGCTCACCATCCCTGGCGTCGTTCAGATCAATTCCTGGGGCGGCACGACGAAGCAGTTCGGCGTCGAGGTCGATCTCGGCAAGCTCGAGGCCTATAATGTCACCATTCCACAGGTCATCGCGGCTCTCGGCAACGCAAATGTCAATGTCGGCGGGCGGGAGATCGAGCTCGGCCAGCAATCGGTGAATATTCGCGGCGTCGGCCTCATCGACGACGGCGGCAATGACGATCTGACGAAAGGCTACCGAACGGACGACATAGAGAATGTCGTTCTCACGCAATCGAACGGCGTGCCTGTTCAAATCAAGGATGTCGCGAAGGTCACTGTCGGACATGTTCCGCGTCTCGGCATACTCGGACGCGACCAAGACGACGACGTCGCTGCGGCGATCGTCGTCATGGGCCGCACGCAGCACACCAATGAGATTCTGCCGAAGGTCGCGGCCGAGGTCGAAAAAATCAACTCCGACGGGTCTCTTCCGCCCGGCGTGAAGCTCGTTCCTTTCTACGATCGCGGCTCGCTCGTCGCGGTCACCACGCATACCGTCCTTCACAATCTCGTGTTCGGTTGCCTGCTGGTCTTCTTCATCCAGTGGATTTTTCTCGGCGATCTGCGCAGCGCGATCATCGTCGGCGTGAATATTCCCTTCGCCCTGTTCTTCGCGATCATTCTGCTCGTGGCGCAGGGAGAGGACGCCAACCTCCTGTCGCTCGGGGCGGTCGATTTCGGAATCATCGTCGATTCCGCCGTCATCCTCGTCGAGAACATCTTTCGTAATTTCCAGGCGGATGGTCCGGCGCGCAATCGTCTCCTGCAACATTTCACGGAAGGCTTCTGGGGTCCCGATCCCACCGCGTCGACCGGCAGTCACGGCAGCGTGCGCCGCTGGACCAATCGGCTCCGGCTCATTTTCATCAGCGCGTTACAGGTCGACAAAGCGGTCTTCTTCACAGCGGCGATCACAGTCACCGCCTTTCTGCCGCTGTTCACTATGACGGGCGTCGAAGGGCAGATCTTCGGACCGATGGCGAGAACCTACGCCTATGCGCTGGCCGGCGCGCTGCTCGCGACCTTCACTGTGACTCCCGTGCTCGCGTCGATCGTCCTTCCCCCACGCGTCGCGGAGACAGAGACGATCATCGTTCGGCGGCTGCGTGGGGCCTATACTCCGATGCTGCGATGGGCGCTCGACAATGTCGGGCTCGCAATCGGCGCCGGCGCGCTGTTCCTCGCGCTCGGTCTGTTTCTGGCGACACGTCTCGGTAGTGAATTCCTGCCCGCGCTCGAGGAGGGCAATTACTGGATTCGCGCCTCTCTTCCTTCGACCATGTCGCTCGAATCCGGCGTCGAATCGACCCGCAAGATGCGCGAGATTCTTATGCGCCATCCCGAGATCGTCACGGTCGTGACGCAACATGGGCGTCCCGACAATGGCAGCGACGCGTCGGCATTCTCGGACGTGCAGATTTTTGCGCCGTTGAAACCATTCGATGAATGGCCGCGCGGTTTCACGAAAGAAAAGCTCACAGCGGAGCTCCAGAAGGAGTTCGAAGAAGAGCTGCCCGGCGTCGTCTTCGGCTTCTCGCAATATATTCAGGACAATGTCGACGAGGCTCTATCCGGCGTGAAGGGCGCCAATTCGGTGAAAGTCGTCGGCTCGGATCTCGCGACTCTCGAAAAGCTGGCCGAGAAGGTGCGCGAGCAGATCCGAACCGTCGCGGGTGTCGAGGATCTCGAGCTTCTCCACACGCTCGGGCAGCCCAATCTCAATATCAAAGTCGACCGTCAGCGCGCAGCGCGCTACGGACTCAACTCGGGCGACGTCAACACGATCGTGCAAGCCGCAATGGGCGGGACGATTGCAACCACCGTGCTCGAGGGCGATAGGCAGTTCGCGGTCGCTGTGCGCCTCGCGCCGCAATATCGGACGACGCTCGCTGCGATTGGAGACATAAAGGTCGGCTACACGCCGCCGGGAAGCGCGACGAACGCCTATGTTCCGCTGCGCGAGCTCGCGGCCATCTCCCTCGATACCGGCGCATCTTTCATCTATCGCGAACGGAGCCGCCGCTACGTCCCACTGAAATTCAACATCCGTGGCCGCGATCTCGCGTCCACTGTGGCGGAGGCGCAAGCGAAGGTCGCGAGCTCGGTCGCGCTTCCGCCGGGCTACCAAATTCTCTGGGCCGGCGAATTCGGCAATCTGCAACAGGCCAAGACGCGCCTCGCCATCGTCGTGCCTTTGTCCTTCCTGCTCATCTTCTCGCTTCTCTACAGTCTGTTCAATTCACTTCGCGACAGCCTGCTGGCGCTCGCGGGCATTCCCTTCGCGATCGTCGGCGGCGTGATCGCCCTCTATGTCTCCGGTGAGAACTTCAGCGTCTCGGCGGCGATCGGCTTCATTTCCCTGTTCGGCGTCGCCGTGATGGACGGAATATTGAACATCACTTATTTCCGTGAGCTGACGATCCAGGGAATGGAATTCCGAGAAGCGATTTTTCATGGCGCGGAGCAACGCATGAGGCCGCTGCTGATGACTGCGTTATCGGCGGGCGTCGGCCTCTTTCCCGCCGCCGTTTCGAATGGCATCGGCTCACAGGTACAGCGGCCGTTGGCGACTGTCGTCGTCGGCGGCATGCTGCTCGGACCGATCATGCTGCTCGTCGTCGCGCCGGCGCTTCGTCAGAAGTTCTCGAGGGCTTATCGTCCAGCGAGGGAGTCTCGAAATGTCGACGAAATGCATCTCGACGCTTAGCAGGCGAAATTCCGGGCTCTGGCGGGTCCGTTGGGGCTATGATCGCCGAGCGTGGGGCTGGCGGAATAGTACAATGATCGATTTCAAGGGCAGCCATTTTGAACGCGACGTGATTCTGTGGGGCGTCCGGTGGTATGTGGCGTATCCGATGAGCTATCGCCAACTCGAGGAATGATGGAAGAGCGAGGGGTCGATGTCGACCATTCCACGCTCAACCGCTGGGTCGTCAAATATGCGCCTTTGCTGGAGAAACAGTTCCGTGCCCGCAAGCGCGCGATCGGAGCCAGCTGGCGTCTCGATGAGACCTATGTGAAAGTCAAAGGCTGCTGGAAATATCACTAACGGGACGTCGTCAAGGCACGCGCGACGGTGGATTTCCTGCTGACGGCGAAGAGGGGCCGCAAAGCCGCGTTGCGCGTCTTGCGCAAGGCGATCGGCCAGCATGGCGAGCCGGAGAAGATCACGATCGACAAGAGCGGCGCTAACACGGCGGCGATCGAAACCTACAATGCGGAGCATGAAGCGGACATCGAAATCCGCCGCATCAAATATCTCAATAATATCGTCGAACAGAACCATCGAGCGGTGCAGCGAGTAACGCGGCCGATGTTGGGTTTCAAATCATTTCGATCGGCTGCCGCGACACTCTCTGGGATCGAGCTCATGCATATGATCCGCAAGGACCAGTTGCAGACCAGGGGCGAATTGGGTCCAGCCCAGCAGTTCTATGCCCTCGCAACGTGAACCGCGTCACTCTCACACGTTCATCGCGTCCATAAACAAAATTTGCGACAATTCCGATGAATTTCTCTTCGAAATCGAGCCTCGCAATCGATCCACCGCCGCTTGCGGTCTCGACAAATTCGAATGATATGATCCGTCGTGAATTTCCACCACATGGCGATTTTCAGGCTGAGGCCAGCGCCTCGCCGGCTTGCTGGGTGTAATCGGCCAATGACCAGCGAGTGCGCGTCTGAACAGCACCCCAGCAGCGAGTGGGCAGCACGGAAAGTGAGAATCACCCCAGACAACAACAAAGCGGCGATTGTAATGATAGACGTAGAAAGCCCGACAATGAGATTGTTAATAACTCGTTAATTGGACACCATCTATATGGTTTCAAAGGAGGGTCGCGAGGTCCCTTCATTACGGTGGAAAAGGCCGATCCATGAAATGGACACAAGCGATTGTCGTCGGGTTGATCGTAACGATGGCCCCTACTCTGGCACGCGCCCAAGAGGAAGAGGAGGACCGCCGAAGAGACTATATGCATCGCCTTCACGAGGATTGCGAGCATGGCGACGAAGAAGCTTGCGCCCGTCTCGACGAGATGCGCGAGGAATGGCGCGAGCGACACCGCCGGCGCGAGTATGAAGAGTGGCGCCGAAGCCAAGAAGGGCCGCGTGATTATGATGAAGACCAAAATAGGCGCCGCTTCGTCCCGCAGGCTGACCCCAAAGTCGCATTGTGCCTGGCGATCGAAACGAATTACAACAATTGCATGAGGCAGCACGGCGGACGTCAGAACGAGTGCGCCGCCTGGGTCTACGAGCTGAAGGCGAACAAATGCTTCTGAGCGCCGTCATGCGGGCAGTGTGATGATCGCCTGAAATCCATGAGGGCTCCGCGTTCCAAAGCGAATTTGCCCGCCATAGGCGTCGACGATGTCCGAAGAGATGGATAGCCCGAGCCCAGTGCCCTCAGTCTTTTCGTCGAGGCGAACGCCAGGTTGCCCGAGCTCGACGAGCTTCTCGGGGGGAACTCCTGGGCCATCGTCGTCGTCGAGGATCGACAACACGCGTTCGCGCTCCGCCGAAACATGGACTTCCGTGGCCGCCCATTTGACCGCATTTTCTAGGAGCGCGCCAAACAGCTCCGTGGCTTCTTCGACGCCCATGCCGATTGTCACATCCGCAGGAATGTCCAATCGCCAGGACAGAGCGCCGCCACGCGGCGTTCGCATGAACGCTCTCGTCAAGCTTTCCACCACGTTTCGAAGAGACGTCGCTTGGACAGGCGAGCCGGCGAGCGACTGCAACCGCGCTCGCGACAGCTCTCCATTTATGTGACGCCGCATGCCGAACGCGAGTTCCTGGAGCTCGTCGGCGATTTCATCTCGACCGTCCTTTCGGAGCCGTTCCGCATCCGTCGCGAGAATGGCGAGAGGCGTCTTCAGGGCGTGCGCCAGATTGGCGGCGCGCGCCTTGGCGCTTTCGACCGCTTTCGCTTTCGCTTCCAGCAGGGAGTTCACTTCGGCCACCAAAGGCATGATCTCCTCGGGGCGATATCGCCGTCAAGACATTCGCGGAGGACTTCGACGTCAGGCTGAAAGCCGCCAATCAGATCGCCGCGATCCTGAGAGAGATCGACGGCGCCAAAGACGTCAAGGTCGAGCAGGTCGGAGGTCTTCCGTTTCGTGAGATCAATGTCGACAAGCGGGAAATCGCTCGTCTGGGGCTGAGTCTCGCAGAAGTGCAGGATGTCATCGGCGTCGCCGTCGGCGGACAGCGCGCTGGGGTGGTCTTCGAAGGAGATCGGCGCTTTCCGATTTTGGTGCGGCTCGACGACAGGCGGCGCGAGAACATGCGTGCGATCGAAAATATACCTATCTCGCTGCCATCCGATCGCGGTGATCGGCGAGAGACGATTCAACTCAAGCAGGTCGCATCGATTTCCTTCATCGAAGGACAAAATCAGATTTCACGCGACGATGAAGCTCGGCAAGAGAAAGCCCGCGGCGCCGGCCAATTTCGGGAGAACGCCTTTCGCGTTTCGCAGAGACGGAGGCCGCAGCAAAACTGCAAATATTATGAGACAGATAAGCGCGATATTGGCCGCGAGAGAGACATTCACGAGAAGTCCTTCGGACCAGCCCATCATCTGAGACGAGCCATAAATTCCGAGGGAGAACCATGAGATCACGGGGCTCGTAAAAATGAGGTCGAGCAGCTTCGCTTTCACGTATGATCGCCTCATTCGACCTTCCGTCATCGCTTCGCAACATGTCGCGATCCGGCGAACGCCCCACTGTCTCGGCTTAGCCGATCGATCCCGCGCTTGTCGACGCGACCGGATGCGAGCCTCGCACATTCTCCGAGCGCGCTCCCTCGGCTTCTCGCTTCATCGATTGGTAATCGCTGTCGCGCTACCCTGCGATTTGTGCTTGACAACTACAGCTTCGGGACCGATATCGCCCTCGGATGGCTGGGCTTCGCCCCCGCCGTCGACTCCGACAACCCAAGAAAGAAACATGGGCAGTAGCCGCTTCGGCGCCGCGCCCGCAGCCTCGTCTGCGCTCACGACGCCACTCGACATCGTAACCATCCGCGATCTCGGAGACCGCGTGAGAGGCGTCGCGAGGGCCTGAAGGCTCCTGCCTGCCGCTCATGCTCCGGGCCGTGGATCACAACGGCCAAAAAGGAGATGAGCGATGAACAAGCTCACCGCAATCGCATTCGCGCGCCCGTTCGCTCGAAGCGCGCCTTCGTTCCGTGCCGAGACGCAGATCGTCGCGTTTCGCCGTCGCGCGCGGCGGGCGCCGCATTGCGTCTGGACGCTCGACGCCGCCTCGGGGCGTCTTCTGTGCGTGTGGACCGACGAGTTGCACGCCGACGCTCGCCTCACGCAGGACAATGGCGAGCGGCCCCCTTCGCGCCTCGCCGCCTGATCGGAGAGAGTAAATGAACCCCGGCCCAACCAGGCCCGCCGGCGAGCGCGAGCTCCGCCCGGCGGGCCCGTCGAAATCCATCCCGATCCGAATTTGCCCCGGCGCGAGAGCGCGAGCGGTCTAGAGGGCGCGAGCTCTCGCGAAGGCTCGCCTGCCGCCGGAGACGAGGCGAGCCATGACGCTGCATCTCAACCCATCCGAGACCACCGAGAGCGCCGTTCTCGACGAGGCCCATATCGGCCATATTCGCGGCGCGCTGGGCACGATCCATCATGCCGATCACGGCCCGCGCATCGGCTTCAAGCGCCGTCTCCAGACTCTTCTCGCCATTCTCGGTCCCGGCCTCATCGTCATGGTCGGCGACAATGACGCGGGCGCCTTCGGAACTTACACTCAGGCGGGCCAGAACTACGGCACGAGCCTGCTGTGGACGCTGCTGCTGCTCGTTCCGGTTCTCTACGTCAATCAGGAGATGGTGTTGCGGCTCGGCGCCGTCGCCGGCGTCGGACACGCAAGGCTCATCGTCGAGCGCTTCGGCAAGTTCTGGGGCGCCTTCAGCGTCATCGATCTCTTCCTGCTCAACGCGCTGACCATCGTCACCGAATTCATCGGCATATCCCTCGCGCTCTCCTATCTCGGCGTCTCGCGGGAGCTCGGCGTCGCGCTGTCGGCCGTCGTCATCATGGCGGCGGTCGGCACGGGCGACTTCCGGCGCTTCGAGCGCTTCGCTCTGATGCTTTGCGCGGGAAGCCTCGTTCTCGTTCCGATCTTCGTGATGATTCATCCGCCGATGGCGGAGGTCGCGCACGACATGTTCGTCGTGCAGCTTCCGAAGGACGGCAAGCTCAGCGAAGTGATGCTGCTGGTCATAGCGATTGTCGGCACGACCATCGCGCCCTGGCAACTCTTCTTCCAGCAGAGCTATGTGATCGACAAGCGCATCACCCCGCGCTTCATTCGTTATGAGCGCGTCGATCTCTGGCTCGGCATAGCGCTCGTCGTCATCGGCGCGGCGGCGATGACGACCTTCACGGCGGCGGTCTTCGCCGGACGTCCAGAAGCCGGCAACTTCACCGACGCCGGCGCCGTGGCGGAGGGCTTGGGCCGATACGCCGGGCGCCTGCCGGGCATATTATTCGCTCTGGCGCTGATCGACGCGAGCGTCATCGGCGCCGCGGCGGTGTCGCTGTCCACGGCCTATGCGCTCGGCGACGTGCTGTCGCTTAAACATTCGCTGCATCGCAAGCCGTCCGACGCCAAGGGCTTCTATGGCGTCTATTTCGCGCTCATCGTCGTTTCGGCGGGCCTCGTGCTGACGCCGGGCGCGCCGCTCGGCCTGCTGACCAACGCCGTGCAGACGCTCGCCGGCGTCCTGCTGCCGAGCGCGACCGTGTTTCTGCTGCTTCTCTGCAATGACGAGGCGGTCCTCGGCCCCTGGGTCAATGGCTGGGGCATGAATCTCTTCACTGGCGCGATCGTCGCGATTCTCGTGATGCTATCGATCATTTTGACTGCTTCCGTCTTGTTTCCAGAGCAGACGAACGAGACCGTAATTCTGTGGATCCTCGGCGGCGGCTCGATCGCGACCGCGGCCATCGCCGTCGCGACGGGCAGGCTCGATACGAAGCGGCGCATAGCGCATGGCGCGATCGGCCGTCACGCCCGCGACAGCTGGCGCATGCCGCCGCTGCACAGCCTGCCGCCGGCGAAGCTCTCCATGGCGAGCCGCATATGGATGAGCGTGCTGCGCTGCTATCTTCTGCTCGCCGCAGGGCTCGTTCTCGCGCGCATCGTCACGCTCGCGGTCACACACTGAATGTCTGCGCCAAACATGAAAGCAAAAGCCATATCCTACGCGCTGCTCTCGGCGGCTCTGTTCGGGGTCTCGACGCCGGCCGCCAAGCTGCTTCTCGCGGACATAGATCAGCGCATCCTCGCCGGCCTGCTCTATTGCGGCGCCGGCGTCGGCGTCGCTCTGCTGCGCCGTCTCCCGCTTCGGCTCGGCTTCGCCATCCGCGCGGAAGAGGCGACGCTCGCCGGGTCGGATTGGGCGTGGATGGGAGCGGCGACTCTGGCGGGCGGCGTCGCCGGCCCTTTGCTGCTGATGTTCGGCCTCGCCCATTCGGAAGCCGCGACGGCCTCATTGCTGCTCACGCTCGAGGGCGTCTTCACCGCGGCCATCGCATGGTTCGTGTTTCGCGAGCCTTTCGATCGTCGCATCGCCCTCGGCATGGCTTTCATCGTCGCAGGATCGCTCTGCCTCGCCTGGTCGGGAGCGCCGAGC
Organism: Methylosinus sp. C49; assembly: GCF_009936375.1. Lineage (GTDB taxonomy): Bacteria > Pseudomonadota > Alphaproteobacteria > Rhizobiales > Beijerinckiaceae > Methylosinus. The sequence goes on from NZ_AP022332.1 coordinate 3,435,812, forward strand.
CTCTCCGGCGCACTCGGGCCTCTCGCGATCGCGGCGGCCTGCCTCGCCTGGGCGGTCGACAACAACCTCACACGAAGAGTCTCTCTCTCCGATCCGCTGCAAATCGTCGAGATCAAGGGTATGGTCGGCGGCGCGGTCAATCTCGGACTTGGGTTATTCGCCGGCGCTCATCTGCCTGCCATCCCGCTGATCGGCGCGGCGAGCGTCGTCGGCTTCCTCGGCTATGGCCTCAGCCTGGCGCTGTTCGTTCTGGCCCTCCGCCATCTCGGCACGGCGCGCACCGGCGCCTATTTCTCCACGGCTCCCTTTCTCGGCGCCGCGGTCTCCGTCGCGGCGCTCGGCGACCCCTTGACGATGGAACTCGCCGCCGGAGCGGCGCTGATGGGCGCGGGCGTCTGGCTGCATCTGACCGAAAGCCACGAGCACGAGCATTTGCACCAAGCCGTCGAACATTCGCATTCGCATGTTCATGACGGACATCATCGGCATGGAGACCACTCCGATCATGAGAACGGCCAGCCGCACATACATTGGCACGCGCACGAGCCGCTGCTGCACGCGCATCCTCATATGCCCGACACGCATCACCGACACGATCATTGACCGAAGACCGAACCTCGCCGCCGCTTCTCGCGCGTCGATGGTGTCGAGAGCGGAACGAGGATGAGTTCGACGGCAAAGGGGCGAATCTGGCGCCGGATGCTGATCCTGCTCGCCTCCGCCGCTCTCGCGGCGGGGCTTTGCGCCGCCTTTTTCGGCCGCCCGGATCTGGCCCGATGGACTTGGGCGGCGGGCACGGTTCCGGTCGCTGCGAGCCTCGCTGTCTCGATCGCCCGTGATTTGCTCGCCGGGCGAGCCGGCGTCGACGTGATCGCGCTTCTCTCCATGTCGGCGGCGCTGGCGCTCGGCGAAGCTTTGGCGGCGGCGATCGTCGCGGTAATGTACGCGGGCGGCAGCGTCATCGAAGATCTGGCGGTCGGTCGCGCCGAACGCGACCTGAAAGCGCTGATCGATCGCGCACCGCGCATCGCTCACCGCCGGATCGACGACAGGATCGAGGACGTCCCGATCGATAATGTCGCAGTCGGGGATCTTCTGCTGGTCCGAGCCGGCGAGGTCGTGCCGACGGATGGCCGGATCGTCGGAGCGAATGCGCTGCTCGACGAGTCGGCGGTGACAGGCGAGCCGCTTCCGGTCGTGAGACGCAATGGAGAAGCGGCCTCGAGCGGAACGGTCAACGCCGGCGAGACATTCGAGATGGAGGCGACCGCCGCACCGGGCGAAAGCGCCTATGCCGGGATCGTCGAGCTCGCGACCGCCGCGCAGACAGCGAAAGCTCCGTTCATCAGAATGGCGGATCGCTATGCGCTGCTGTTCTTGCCCGTGACCCTGCTGGCGGCGGGCGCCGCCTGGGCGCTTTCGCAGGATCCTATTCGCGGCTTGGCGGTGCTGGTCGCCGCCACGCCCTGTCCTTTGATTCTCGCGGCGCCGGCGGCCTTCGTCGCTGGCGCCTCGCGCGCCGCGCGACGCGGCGTCCTGATCAAAGGCGGCGGGCCGCTGGAGGCGCTCGCGCGAACGCATACGGTGATGTTCGACAAGACCGGCACGCTCACGGTCGGCGGCGCACGTCTCGTCGCGATAGAAACGGGGCCGGACCATGACGCGAACGAAGCCTTGCGGCTCGCCGCATCGCTCGAGCAGGCGTCCCATCATGTCGTCGCCGCCGCCATCGTCGCCGCGGCGTCGGAGAGAGGCCTCTCTCTGCACATTCCGACCGAGGTCCGCGAGACGTTCGGAACCGGGATCGCGGGAAAGGTCGACGGGCGCGACATTCGCGTCGGCGCTCTGCAATTCGTGCAGGGCGACGAAGAACTCGAGGATTGGGCCGCGCGCGCCGCCCGCCGCGCGTCCTGGCGCTCCGCGCTCACCGTCTTCGTCTCGTCGAACGGGCGCCTCATCGCCGTCCTCCTTCTCGCCGACGCGCTTCGGCGCGAGACGCCGCGCGCAATCCAGGCGCTACGCGATGCGGGCGTCGATCGAATCGTCATGGTCACAGGCGATCGCGCCGACGCCGCCGAAACGATCGGCGCGGCGCTCGATCTCGACGCGGTCCTCGCCGACCGAATCCCTTCCGACAAGGTGGACGCCGTCGCGATCGAGCGACGCCTCCATCCGACGCTGATGGTCGGCGACGGAATTAATGACGCTCCGGCTCTGGCCGCCGCGGATGTCGGCGTCGCCATGGGCGCGCGCGGCGCGAGCGCGTCCTCCGAGGCGGCGGATGTCGTCATTCTCGTCGATCGGCTGGATCGCGTCTCGGAGGCAGTGGCGATCGCGCGCCGAACCCGCCTCATCGCGCTGCAGAGCATCATCGCCGGAATGACTCTGTCCTTCGCGACGATGGGAGCGGCGGCCTTCGGCTGGATCGGCCCTGTGGGCGGCGCGCTGATACAAGAGGCGATCGACATCGCCGTCATCCTGAACGCTCTGCGGGCGCTCGGCGGCGGCTCGACCTTGCTTCGGCGTCCTCTGCCAGAGACGGCGACGCGGGCGTTGCGCGAAGATCACGAGAAGATCGAGCAGAGCCTCGATCGCCTGCGGCAGATCGCCGATGCGTTGGACGCGGCCTCACCGCGACGCGCATCCGAACATATAGACGAAGCCGATCGTCTGGTCGCGGACGTCATATTGGTGCACGAGCGCGACGACGAGAGCGACATTTATCCGCGCATCTCGCATTATCTTCCGAGCGGGCAAGGGCTCGGCGCCATGAGCCGTGCGCATCGAGAGATCCACCATCAGGCAAGGCTGCTGGCGCGCCTCGCCGAGGGGCTGCGCTCGCACGAGCCGGACAAATATCTGATCCGCGACGCGCAGAGGATCATCGAAGCGATCGAGACTCTCGTTCGAGTCCATAATGCGCAGGAGGAGGACGTCTATGAGCAGGCCGCGTCGGAATTCAGCGGGAGCGGATCGCTCCGAAAGCTGCAGACGCGCAAATCCGAAGCGGCTTCCGCTTTTGATCGCGCCATAGGCTCGGCGTCTCGCGCAAGAGGCGTTGGACGAACGGCTTTCGCGACGCTGGCGGCTCTCGCAATCCTCCTCGGAGGCGGATGGCTCCACTTCCGATGGGAGCGCAATGCGCCGCGAGACGGCGTGACGGCCACAGGCGTTGTAGAGGCGACGAACGCCACGCCGATCTCCACACGCTTATCGGGGACCATCCGAGCCGTCTATTGTGACGTCGGCACAAAAGTGACGGCGGGCCAGATTTGCTCCGAGATCGATCCGCAGCCTTACCGCGCCGCCGTCGAGCAAGCAAAAGCCGATCTCGCTCTCGCCGACGTCCGCCTCGAAACGGCCAGAGCCGCCCTCGCCCGGATGGAAAAGCGGCTCGAGCGCCAACGAGCCGAGGCGGATCATGGAGCCTTGTCGAAAAAGACGCTCGCCCGATCCGAGGTCGCTCTTTCCCGCGCGCGAGCGCGAGCGGATCAGGAAGAAGCCTCGCGCACTTTGCGCCGAACTCAGTTGAGCGAAGCCGAAGAGTATTTGGCGCAGACCGCCGTGGCTGTGACAGTCGACGGGATGGTGATCGCGCGCGAGGCGAAAGTCGGCCATACGATCGACGCGCGAGAGACGCCTGCGCGACTGTTCACGATCGCGACCGATCTCAGCGTCGTCGAGATCATCGTCACTATACATTCCAGCGAACTGCGACAACCGAGGATCGGCAGTCAGGTCGCTTTCAGCGTCGTTTCTCTGCCAGGGCGCGCATTCTCGGGAATCGTCGAGCAAGTTTCACGTTCGACCCCGGATGCCGACCACGCTTCGACGTATCGTGTCGTCATAGAAGCGTTCAATCCCGATCTGCTGCTGCGACCGGGCATGGTCGCGACGCTCATGATCCACGATTTCGTCGCCGTAATGACGCCCAGGTAATTGTATATCGTCGACTGCTCGGATGCGCCCGCGTTCCGCGGGAATCATTAGACTTCCGACGCCGTCTAGAACGCCGCGGCAATTCGAGCAGAGCGCGCTGCCGGAGCTGCCTCCGAACGAAAGGAAATCCTCATGAAAAAAATCAAGTTCCGGATGAACGGCGACGATCTCGCGCCCCGCCGCACGCGCATGGAAATCCCCGGCTGGGCGGGGCAGCCGGAGAAGCGCACGGATGGCTCGCATGAACACGCTTGGCACTGCGTGCCGTTTTCCGAATACGCCAAATATGGCGTCGAAATTTTCTACCCCTACAAGAATGAGCTGCGCGTCTCGAGGAAGGATGGCCGGCTGATGCTCGATGGCGACTTCGGCGCTCCACCGAGTCCCGGCCGCAGCTGGCCGCCTTTTCGTGATTTTGGGGGCAGTTTCTACACCTATCAGCTCTTGCTCGATCTCAAGCCCGAACCCGGCTATGCGATCAAGGTCGAGACGCATCCGAGCTTTTATACCGACAGCGCCGGCGCCGCGCCGATCGCAGTGCCGGCTATCATCCGCGAATGGTGGCCGATGATCTATTTTCTCGTTTTCAAATCGCCGATGGAAGGACAAACGCATATCTTCCGAACCGGCACGCCGATGGCTCAGTTCACCATGATTCCGGCGGAAAGCGATATCGACCTCGAGCCGATGAGCTTCGACGAGGCGGCCGAACGTGAATTGCAGTCGCGACGCATCCATGCGAGCCGAGAGACGCTCGGCGTCGACTCGCAATGGCTATCGACGAGCGACACGGTTTTCGACGGCACCTATCGCCACATCCATGGCGCGGCGCGTTCGGCCGAGGAAAAGCAGAAAAAGCCGCGTCTCGAATGACAGGCGCGGCTTGTGCTCCTACCAGCGCCAATCATTCCAGTGATGGTGATGGTGGTGATGATGGTGGTGGTGGTGATAATAGCGCGGCGGGCCGTAGTAGCCCCAGCCGCCCCAACCCCAGCCATGATGATGATGATGGTGGTGGTGATGATGGCGCCACCGTCGGGACGGATAGTAGGTGTAACCGTCGTAGTAAGGATTGCCATAATATTGCGCCATCTGGATGCGCGGCTCGGATTGTGTCGCCTTCCGCGCCTCGGCCTCCCGCAGGAGCGCCGTGGCATTCGGTATCGGTTGCAGAAGTTCCGCATAGGAACGGGGTGACATCACTTGATCGAGCGTTCGCGCGTCGGCCGTGGGCGCCGCAGCGAGCGGCAACGCCGAAATTACGCCGACCAACCCGACGGTCTTCTTGTCCATGGACATTCTCCCCCGCATTACGGTCACGCGCGTCTCGCTACTCCATCATGCGGACATGCTCGACCCGGCGACGATACGAGCCAGCATCGCGCTCCGCAGATGAACGGCTCATGAATCTTTAAGCCCTACACACGTGAGACGCAGCGGCGCGATCATCGCGGCCCGATTTCCGTGGCGCGACATGGGTTGCCCGAGTAATGCTCGTCACGTCGAGTGTGACTTCGCTCGCCACCTGCCGAGTCATGCAGCTCCGGCGCCGGAACGACGCCCCCGGTCGCCGCCGCGGAAACTGGCCGCGGCTTGTCCAACCTCGGCCCGTCGCCCAAAACCGGTCCGGTTATCCGTAACCGACCGAGAGTCCGAATATGCGTGAGAAGCATCTGGGTCACGCCGTCTCATTGGCGACGATTTTGTTGAGCACACGCGAGCAGTTGGCTCGCGCGCTGCGTGATGCTGCGATGGCGAGCATCAGAGCGAGGTCGAGAGGCGCGGGTTTCGACCAGCCGATCATCTCCCGCTACTTCCTCGAATCACACGTCGACGACGCTCTCTATCTGATCGGCAGAGACGGGCTCGACGCGCTCGAGAGCAATGTCCGCTTCGCGGTCGACGAAATGATCCGAGAGGCATTGGAAAACGTGAGAATGCGGAGAACGGATAATTAGGCGATCGCGCTTTCGGTGCGCCGGCCAAGGCGTGCGCATTGCGCTTGCGCCATCAGGGGCCGACGTTTTCTGACCAGAAGCATGATCGACGTTGATCAAATTTCAGGGATTTTGTTTTGGGAGCATTGTCGTGGAAAGACGAATAACTCTCACTGACATAGACCGCCCTGGAGAGGCGCTCGAAGTCGCCATCATCGCCGCCGACGAAACGTCTTTTACACTGGCGGTGCCGAGCACATCCGTGCAATTTCGATTATTCCGCCGCAACCGCCAGGCTCCCTACGAAGGGTCGTTGGGCGGCCGGAGTTTCTGCTTCGTTCCGTATGCTGTCGAACCAAAAAAGACTGTCACGAAATTGAGAAAATAAAGCGTCCGACACATAAATCGTCGCCAGACGTGGCGTGCGACGCGATGGACGGTTCGAACGTGACGTTGCCACCCGACACGCGGGCCGGTTCTTCTGCCGCTTCCCGGAAGCAAGGGGCCTCGGCTGTTCACGTCGAGAATACCTCTCGCGCGGGATTCTGGCGCACTGGCCCAGCTGAAGATTGATGAGCCAAGTTCATAGCCCCATGCTGATTTTTTGCCATAACCAACAGAAAGCAAGCGCATTACTTTGCTCTCGCTCAGGCTCGTCCCAACGGACGCCCTCGAGGCGACGCCTCACAATGAAGAAACCTCTATGCGAGAGATGTTTTTCCCCAGGCGGCCTCGAACGGCCGCGATAATTCTGGTCGCCGCAGCGCTCGCGCTCTACGCGTTCGGTTTCGGCGTGACGAGACCGAATCAAACGTTGGAAACGCCCAAGCCGCGCGTCGTGGCGACGAAGCCCACTGTCAGGACGATCGTCGAATGGGACCGATACACTGGGAGATTCAGCGCAGTGGAAAGCGTCCAGGTGCGCGCTCGCGTGAGCGGCTATCTGACCGATATCCATTTCGCCGACGGCCAGCTGGTGAAGGAGGGAGATCGCCTGTTCACGATCGATCGCCGCCCCTTCGAATTGGCCGTGTCCGCGGCTGACGCGGAACGCAGAGTCGCCGAATCAGCGGTGGCGCTCGCGCGTCAGGAGCTCTCGCGCGCGCAATCTCTACGAAAAATCGGGGTGGCCGAAGAAGTATACGAGCAGAGAATGGCCGCTCTTCGACAGGCGGAGGCGCGTCTCGCCGCCACAGGCGCCGCCCTGGATCGCGCTAAGCTCGATCTCGAATTCACGAATGTCCGGGCGCCGATCGCCGGCCGGATCGACGCTCATAGCGTCAGCGTCGGAAATCTCGTCAGCGGCGGCGATTCGAACGCGACGCTTCTCACGAATATCGTCTCTCTCGATCCGATCCGCGTCACATTCGACGTCGATCAAGAGGCCTATCTCCGATACATCCGCGGCGGATCGGATGGCGGAAGGCCGAGCCTGCGCGACACTCCGAATTCGGTCCGCATCGCGCTGTCCGGAGATGCCGACTTCACCCGGTCGGGAGAGCTGGATTTCGTCTCGAACCAGATCGACCGCGACAGCGCCACGATCAGGCTGCGCGCCATCGTCGATAATAAGGATCTGTCTCTCGTTCCAGGCCTTTTCGCCAGAATCGAGCTCGCAGGAAGCGGCGCGCATCCCGCCGTGATGATCCCGGACGAGGCGATATCCGTCGATCAGGCGTCCCATGTCGTGTTCGTCGTGGACCGAGGAACTGCGGAGCGAAGGACTGTCACGCTCGGACCGATCGTCGAGGGTCTGCGCGTCGTGCGAAGCGGAGTCGGCCCGGACGATTTCGTCGTGACATCGGGCTCGCAGAACATACGGGCGGGGCAAGCCGTCGCGATTCTCGACGCCGCGCCAGCGCCTGTCTCGAAGCGCGCCGCCGCCGACATAGGAAGACTCTCACGATGAATCTCGGGCGCTTTTTCATCGACCGTCCCGTCTTTGCGATCGCTTTGTCGATCACGCTGCTGATCGTCGGCGGCGTCTCTGCGAGCAGATTGCCGATCTCGCAATATCCGGAGGTGATTCCGCCGACTGTGACGGTTACGGCGCAATATCCCGGCGCCGGCGCGCAAACCATCGCCGACACCGTGGCGACGCCGATCGAGCAAGAGGTCAACGGCGTCGACGACATGATCTACATGCAGTCGCAATCCACCAGGGACGGTCGATTCAGCCTCACCGTGACGTTTCGAACCGGAGCGGACCTCGACAAGGCGCAGGTGCTGGTCCAGAACCGCGTTGCGCTCGCCGAGCCCCGCTTGCCGGACGTCGTCCGCCGGATCGGCGTGAGCGTCAACAAGAACGCGCCCGACTTTCTGCTCGTCGTGCAGTTGATCTCTCCAGATCGCACGCGCGACGCCCTTTATTTGTCGAACTATGCGGCGCAGCAGATCGTTCCTGTGCTTCGTCGGCTTCCGGGCGTCGGAAGCGCCGAAATCCTCGCCGAGCGCGAATATGCGATGCGCATCTGGCTCGACCCCGACAGAATCGCGGAACTCGGACTATCCGTCGGCGATGTCGTCGATGCGTTGCGATCTCAGAACGCCCAGGTGGCGAGCGGCGCTCTGGCGCAGCCCCCGATTCCGGGCCACCGGGCCTTTCAGCCGTCTATTTCCGTGCAAGGGCGCTTCAAGGAGCCGACGGCCTTCGAACAGATGATCGTCAAGCGCGGCGTCGACGGGCGCATCGTGCGCGTGAAGGACATTGGACGGGCCGAGCTCGGCGCCCGCGAATATGGAACCAACGCCTATATCAACGACACGGCGGCGACGGCGATGCTCGTCTACCAGCGGCCGGGAACCAATGCGCTCGAGGCTTCGCAGGATGTGCAGAACGCGATGCGGCGGCTCGGCGCCACGATGCCCTCCGGCGTCGATTATATGATGACCTATAATCCGACCGAATTCTTCGTCCGAACATCGATCGAAGCGCTCCAGCATACGATCTTCGAGGCCATTGTCCTCGTCGTCCTCGTCGTGCTGCTGTTCCTTCAGAGCGCCCGCTCCACGATCATTCCGCTGCTGGCGATTCCGGTTTCCCTGATCGGAACTTTCGCGGTGATGGCGGCTTTCGGCTACACGATAAACACGTTGACGCTGTTCGCGCTCGTGCTCGCCGTCGGAATAGTGGTCGACGACGCCATCGTCGTCGTGGAGAATGTCGAGCGCTATCTGCGCGAAGGGCTTTCGGCGAGAGAAGCGGCGCGCAAAACGATGGACGAGGTCGGCGGCGCGCTGATCTCGATTGCGCTCGTGCTCGTCTCGGTCTTCGTTCCGACCATGTTCCTCGATGGAATCACCGGGCAGTTCTTTCGCCAATTCGCTGTCGTCATCGCCGTCGCGACCGTCATATCGGCCTTCAACTCCCTCACGCTCAGCCCCGCGCTCTCTGGTCTCTTCCTCCAGCATCACGACGCCGCCCATCGATCGGAAACGCTTCTCGCGCGAGCGACGACGCCGATCGTCGACAGGTTCAATCGCTTTTTCGACGCGCTCTCCGAAAGCTATTCGGCGATCATTCGGCGCGTCCTCGAACGCACGGCGACGATGCTGATTCTCTATGGCGCGCTGGTCGCGGCGGCGGTCTTCATATTTTCGATCGTTCCCCGCGGCTTCGTGCCCGTCGCCGACCAGGGCTATCTGATCGCCATAGCAGAGCTCCCCGCCGGCTCCTCCTTGCAGCGCACCGATGCGATCGTGCGCGAGATGGGCGCCCGCGCGCGCGGCATTCCGGGAGTCGGATGGGCGCATATGTTCCCCGGCCGCTCCGTCGCGACGGGAACCCAAAGCTCGAGCGCCGGCGTCGTGTTCGTTCAGCTAGAGGCCTTCGACAAGCGCTATGACGCATCGAAATCGGCGGCGACCGTCAGGGCGGAGCTCGAGAGGCGCTACGCCGACATCACTGGGGCGCAAATCACGATCATCTCGCCTGCGACGATCCGAGGCATCGGATCGTCGGGCGGGTTCTCGCTGCGCGTTCAAGATATCGACAGTCGCGGCTCGGCGCGTCTCGCCGACGTCACGCTCGATCTGGTGGCGGCGCTCAAAGCCGATCCACGCATTCAATTCGCTTTTTCGCCATTCCGAGCGTCTGCGCCGGAGTTCTATCTCGATATCGACAGAACCAAGGCGGAGATGCTCGGCGTCCCGACGTCGCGCGTCCACGACACTCTGGAAGCCTATCTCGGCAGCGCCTATGTCAACGACTTCAATTTGTCCGGGCGCACCTATCAGGTGATCGCCCAGGCGGAAGGCGCGAGCCGACTCGACCCGGAGCAGATCGGAACTCTGAAGGTCAGAAGCGAATCCGGCGCGATGGTCCCGCTGGGCTCGATCGCGACCTTTCGCGCCAGAAGCGTTCCGGATCGCGTTCCGCGCTACAATCTCTATCCGACCGCCGAAGTGATCGGGGCCGCTCTGCCGACGATCAGTTCGGGAACCGCCTTGTCGATCGTCGAAGACATCGCCGGACGATCGCTGCCGAGCGGCTATACAATCGCCTGGACGGAGCTTTCCTATCAGGAACGGCTGGCCGCCGGTGGCGGCGCCCTCTTTATCCTGAGCGTGGTATTCGTCTTCCTGGTGCTCGCAGCTCAATATGAAAGCTGGCTCCTGCCGCTCGCTGTCATTCTGATCGTGCCGATGTGTTTGCTGTCTGCGATCATCGGCGTGATGTGGATGGGGCAGGACAATAATGTTTTCACCCAGGTGGGATTGATCGTGCTCGTCGGTCTCGCCGCCAAGAACGCCATCCTCATCGTGGAGTTCGCGCGAGACCTAGAGGCGCAAGGACTATCGGCGCCAGAGGCGGTGGCTCGCGCGTGCCGCCTGCGGCTGCGACCTATTATGATGACCTCGCTCGCATTCATCCTCGGCGTCGCGCCGCTCATGCTGGCGAAAGGCGCCGGCGCGGAATTACGAAACGCGATCGGAACCGCCGTCTTTTTCGGGATGTTGGGCGTGACGCTCTTCGGCCTGCTGTTCACCCCCGTGTTCTATGTCGCGATCCGCGCGGCGGCTCAGCGCCTCCTGCGGCCTCGTTCGGTCGCGGCGACATGCTCTGGTGGACGAAGCCTTCCTCGCGTCACGGATTGAGCATACGCTTCGGCTCCGCATGAGCTCCTCGTTCCTGCGACAATTTCGTTCGAGATGTCCGGATCGCTACGGCTGCTCGTGTCGCAGCGCCTCCAGCAATAGCGCGAAAGCGGGCGACGATTCGCTGCGATGCGGGTAATAGAGATGGTAGCCGGCCCAGGGCTGACACCAATCGTCCAGCGCTCTTTGGAGACGACCGGCCGCGAGATGCGGCTCCACTATGTCCTCCGGCAGGAAGGCCAGCCCGAAGCCGGCGACGCATGCGTGGACGATCTGGAACACGCTGTTGAAGATCAGCTGGCCGTCGACGCGCACCTTCAGCTCGCGGCCGTCTTTCTCGAATTCCCAGGCGTATGTGCCGCCATAGGTCGGGAGACGCAGGTTGATGCAATTGTGCTGGATCAGCTCCTGCGGCTCGCGCGGCGGCGCCCTCTCGGCGAAATAGGATTTCGCGCCGACGACGGCGAAGCGAACATCGGGCCCGATCCGCGCGGCGATCATATCCTTGGCGACCTGCTCTCCCCATCGCACGCCGGCGTCGAAACGCTCGGCGACAATGTCGGTCAGCCCGTAATCGATGACGACCTCCACCTTTATGTCGGGATATTTTGTCAGGAAGCGCTTCAGCTTCGGCCAGAGAATCGTCTCGATCGCATGGTCTCCGGCCGTTATGCGCACCTTGCCGGCGGGCTTGTCGCGCAGCCCGCTCAGCGCCTCGAGCGTCGCCTCTATCTCCTCGAAACGCGGCGCGGCCATGCGCACCAACCGCTCGCCCGCCTCGGTGAGCGAAAGGCTGCGCGTCGTGCGCGTCAGCAGCCGAACGCCGAGCTTGGCCTCGATCTGGCGAACCGTGTGGCTGATGGCCGATTGCGAGACGCCGAGCTTGCCCGCCGCGCACGGATGCGCTGCCTTCGCGCGCGACGATGATGAGCGCGCGCAGATCGTCGAAGCTGGGATGCATTCAGAAATCCTGCTCATAGGCCTTTGCTGATTATAACGCCTAGTAGCAATGAAGCCAGATGCTCAAATTGCGCCGTGAGGCCGGCCGCGTTGCCGGCGACAGGAGGCGCAAATGAGGGGAACTGTTCTCTACGGACCGCGTGACATCCGCTGCGAGGCCGTCGATCCCCCGACGCTGCTGCAGCCGACGGACGCCATCATCGAAATCGCCGCCACCTGCGTCTGCGGCTCTGATCTTTGGCCCTATCGCGGCCTCTGGCCCGTCTCCGGGCCGACGCGCATGGGCCATGAATATTGCGGAACGGTCAAAGAGGTCGGCGCCGCGGTGACGACGATCCGGCCGGGGCAATTCGTCATCGGCTCCTTCTTCACATCGGACAATTCTTGTCCCAACTGCCTCGCCGGCTATCAATCGTCCTGCGTCAATCGCGAGCAGGTCAGCACGGCGCAATCGGGGCTCATTCGCGTTCCGCAGGCCGACGGCACTCTGGTGGCGACGCCCGCCACGCCGCCGGCCGATCTCATTCCCGATCTTCTGACGCTCTCCGATGTGATGGGCACGGGCTGGTTCGCGGCGGACGCCGCCGAAGTGAAGCCGGGCAAGACGGCTGTGGTCGTCGGCGATGGAGCGGTCGGGCTGCTCGCCGTTCTGTCGGCCAAGCTGAAAGGCGCCGCGCGCATCATCGCGATGAGCGGTCACGCGCCGCGTCAGAAGATCGCGCGTGAATTCGGCGCGACCGACATTGTGACGGAGCGCGGCGATGCTGCGGTCGCCTGTGTGATGGAGCTGACCGGCGGCCTCGGCGCCGATTGCGTGCTCGAATGCGTCGGCACGCAGCAATCCATGCTGCAGGCGATCCGCTCCTGCCGCAAAGGCGGCTATGTCAGCTTCGTCGGCGTGCCGCATGAGGTTTCGCTGGATGGTCAGGAGCTGTTCTTCAGCCATGTGCATCTGCATGGCGGGCCGGCGCCGGTGCGTCGCTATCTGCCCGAGCTGATCGATCTCGTCTGGAGCCGCAAGATCAACCCCGGAAAAGTGTTCGATCTCGTGCTGCCGCTCGATCAGGTGGCGGAAGGCTATCGCGCCATGGATGAGCGCCGCGCGATCAAGGCGCTGCTGCTGCCGGCGTGATCGCCATCAACAGAAATCCCTCACAGGAGCCTTTTATAAAATGCAGATCGCAATCATCTATGACAGCGGCTTCGGCCACACCGCCAAGCAGGCGCAGGCCGTCGCCGAAGGCATCGGCCGCGTCGAAAGCGTGCAGGCGAAGCTCATCGCCGTCGCCGATGGCGAGATCGCATGGGATGCGCTGGAGGCGAGCGACGCGATCATCTTCGGATCGCCGACATACAATGGCCTCGTCAGCGCGAAATTTAAGAAATTCATGGAGGATTCGACGCGCGCCGCGTGGCTTCCGCAAAAATGGCGCAACAAGATCGCCGCCGGCTTCACCAATTCTGGCGCCATGCATGGCGACAAGCTCAATGCGCTCCTGTCTATGGCCTTGTTCGCCGCGCAGCACGGCATGATCTGGGTCGGGCTCGATCTGTTCCCTGGCCATTCCTCCGAGGACAAGAACCGCATCGGCGGCTGGCTCGGCGCCATGGCGCAATCGAATGACGAATCGCCGGAATTGTCGCCGATCAAGAGCGATCTCGACACGGCGGCGCATCTCGGACAGCGCGTCGCCGAAATCGCTCGCCAGTTCAGAGCGGGCGGAATCAACGCTGCTCGAGGAGAATGAGTGAAATGAAGCTGCTTTGCCTCGACGTTCCGCAGCCCGGAGCCAGGCTCGAAAAATACGCGCCGCATATTCGCGACGAGGTGCGCCATGCCTGGAAACTCTACAAGAGCGGCGCCATGCGCGACATCTATTTTCGGCAGGATCGTCCCGGCGTCTCCATCATCGCCGAATTCGCATCCGTCGAGGAAGCGAGAGAAGCGCTCGCGCAATTCCCGCTGGCGAAAGTCGGGTTGATCGATTGGGAGATCATTCCCCTTGGGCCTTTCGTGAATTGGGAGATCCTTTTCGCGCCGGCGGAAACGGGCCGAGTTGGCGGGGCGTGACCCCCGCCAACTCCAGCTTTCACTCGTCCTGCGCGAGCCTGCTCGCGCGGGCCGTCGTCGCGGCCAGAGCTGCGGCGAGCACGAGCATAGCGGCGCCGGCGCCGAAGGTCGGCCGATAGCCGCCTGCGTCGAAGAGAACGCCGCCGACGGTCGCTCCGAATGTGATCGCGAGCTGAATGATCGCCACCATCAAGCCGCCGCCCGCTTCGGCCTCCTGCGGCAATGTCCGCGACAGCCAGCTCCACCAGCCGACCGGCGCCGCTGTGGCCAAGAGGCCCCAGACGCCGAGCAGCAGCACCGTCGCCATGAGAGCGCCGTCGAATGCGACGAGAGCGGCGCCGACCGCCGCCATCACGGCGGGAATGACGATGAGCGTGCGATAGAGACCATCTTTCAGAAGCGATCCGATGAAGGAGCTGCCGATGAAGCCGCTCACGCCCATCGCCAGCAAGATGAAGGACAGCGTCGCCGGATCGGCATGGGCGGCGGTCTCGAGAAACGGCCGCAAATAGGTGAAGAGCGCGAACTGCCCCATGAAGAAGACGCCCGTCGCGGCCATGCCGAGCGCGACGATCCGTCGGCGCAGCAGCGCAAAGACATTGCGGGATCTGGCTACGCGCGGGACCTTCATGGGCGGCAGACTCGCCATTTGCCAGACGAGAACGACGGCCGCGACCGGAACGACGCAGAAGAAGGCGCCGCGCCAGCCGATGAGCGAGCCGAGAAAGCTGCCGGCCGGGGCGGCGATGATCGTCGCCAGCGCATTGCCGCCATTCAATATCGCCAGGGCTTTCGGCACTTGTTCGGCGCGAACGAGCCGCATGGCCGTGGCCGCCGACATGGACCAGAAGCCGCCGATGACGATTCCGATGAGCGCTCGGCCGATCATGAAGACGAGATAGCTGGGCGCGAATGCGACGATCGCGCCGGAGACGATCATGAGAGCGGTCAAGGCCAGCAGCAGACGCTTGCGATCGAGATCGCCGACGGAGGCGGAGATAAAAAGGCTCGTGACCACGGCGAAAGCGCCCGATACCGAGATCGCCTGCCCGGCCTGGCCTTCGCTCACGCCGAGATCGGCGGCGATCGGCGTCAGCAGGCTCACCGGCATGAATTCGGATGCGATCAATGCGAATGCGCCCAAGGAGAGCGCATAGACGGCGCCCCAGGCGGGGGATCGTTCTTCGATCAGATCATTCTGCGATGTCGCTTCAATCTGCATTCTGCTCTCTTTCTCTTATCGGTCGTAATCGCGCGCGCGATCGCTCGCCGAGCGCGCGCGCAGCAGCGGGACTTCGATGGGATCGGCGAAGACGTCGGCCGCGCGTTACGTGCGCGGGCCGACAAATGTCAGTGCAGCGATGATCGTTTTCGATTATCGCCGCCTTCGGCGAGGCGCTGCTTGGACATGGGAAGGCTGCGGATGCGCCGCCCGATCAGCACCGACGCGGCGTTGGCGACGGCGGGCGGGACGCCGGGCAGGCCGGGCTCGCCGACGCCGCCCATGGGCGCGCCGCTCTCGATGATGCGCACATGCACGCGCGGCATTCGGTCCGCCGTCAGGATCGGATAGGCGTCGAAGTTGCGCGCGCGCGGCTGGCCCTGCTCGTAGACAACCTTCTCGAGCAGAGCGGAAGAAAGGCCGAGCGCGACAGCCGATTGCACCTGCGCCTCGACGATCGCCGGATTGACGATGCTGCCGGGATCGATCGCAACAAAGACGTCGTGAACGACGATCTCGCCCTGCCGCAGCGAGACTTCCGCGATCGTCGCGACCTCGCTGCCGAAGGGCGACGCCATGGCGACGCCGCGCGCGCGTGTCGTTCCATCCGCGGCGGTGAACGGCCCGCGTCGCCAGCCGCCGCCGAGCTCGGCTACGGCCTCCAGCAATCTCTTCTGGCGCGGATGGTCGGCGAGCAGGCGATGGCGCAGCTCGAACGGATCATGCTTGCCGGCCTCGGCGATCTCGTCGAAGAAGGTCTCGTAGAAGAAGTCGTTGGTCGAATGACCGACCGAGCGCCAGAAGCCGATGATCGCCGGATCGTCGATGTGAATTTGTCCGACGCGCCGATTGGGAATCGCATAGAGCTTGCCTGCGATCCCCTCGACCGAGGATCGATCGACCTTGTCCGGCTCGCGGCCGAACCAGCGCCCCAAAGCGCCTTCGCCGATCGCCGTCGCCTCCAGCGCGATCGGCATTCCCTTGGCGTCGAGCCCGGCGCGCAGGCGCGCGACGGCCATCGGCCGCAGCGCATCGCGCAGAAACTCGTCCTCCCGGCTCCAGATCAGCTTGACCGGCCGCCCCGCGGCTTTCGCCAGCAGGATCGCCTGCGGATAGGGATTGGCGGTCTGATAGAGGAAATGCCGGCCGAAGAATCCGCCGAGCATCGGCGAATGAATGATGATCTTCTCCGGCGCGATCCCCGCCACTTTGGCGGCGTCCGCCTGGAACAACTCCGGCCCCTGGTTCGAAATCCATAACTCGAGCGTGCCGTCCTCGTTCCACCTCGCGAGAGCCGAGGGCGGCTCGAGCTGCCCATGGGCGAGATGCGGCGCGTCGAATGTCGCCTCGACGATGCGCGCCGCCTTGCGGAAGGTTTTGCCCGTATCGCCGACCGTCTCGAAGGCGAGGCCCGTTCCGGGCGCGGCCTTGAGCTTCGCCAAATGCGCTTCGGACGAAAAATCCGCCGGCATGGCGTGAGGGGCGTCGCCCGCCGGCTCGATCCAGCTCACCTCGAGCGCCTCGACGGCGCGCCGCGCGCGATGCCAGCTCGTCGCCAGCACGGCGACGGCGCCGGGAAGCCAATGGATGGAGTGAACGCCGGGCATGGCGCGCGCCTGCGCCTCATTGGCGATGGCGCCGGGCTCCTGCCCCAGCCTGCGGGCGTGCTGGACCGCCGCATGCAACATGCCCTCGACCTTCTGGTCGATCGCATAGCGCGCTTTGCCGGTCGACTTGTCGCGCACGTCGAGCCGCGCCACCGGCTTGCCGATCCAGCGGAAATTGGCCCGATCTCGCAAAGCGACGTCCGCGGGAACCGGCAGAGCGGCGGCGGCGCTCGCCAGCTCGCCATAGGCGAGCGAGCGGCCGGAGGCGTTGTGAATGACGCGGCCGGGCTCGGTCGAGAGCTCCGCGAGAGGCGCGCCGAGGCGTTCGACCGCGGCTTGCAACAGCATGTGGCGGGCCGAGGCTCCGAGCTTGCGCATGGTTTCATAGCTGCTGCGCACCGAAAAGCTGCCGCCGGTAAAGCGCTGGCCATTCACCAGCAGATAATCCGCGCCGGCGGGCGCGCCTTCCACCAGGAATTGCGCCGGATCGACGTCGAGCTCCTCGCCGACGATCTGCGCCATCGCCGTGAAAATGCCCTGGCCGCCCTCGATGAAGGCGCTGCGGAACAGCACGCGATTGTCCGGGCGGATTTCCAGAAACGCGCGCACCCGCGAGCCGGGCGTGATCGCCGGCGCGGCGGCCGCGGCCCTGGAGCGGGCGGCCGGCAGCGTCACGGCGAGCGCGAGGCCGCCGAGCGAGCCGAGCAGAGCGCGGCGTGAAAGATTGATCGGCCGGCCGTGGCGGCCTTGCGCATCGCGCGGGACAGCAAAAGGGGTCATATCGTTCATGGCTGCGGCCCGGCGGCGCGACGCACGGCGGCGGTGATTGCATTATAGGCGCCGCATCGGCAGAAATTGACCATTGCGGCCGCGATATCCCCGTCGGAGGGTCGAGGATTCTGCTTCAATAGCGCGGCGGCGGCCATCACCTGGCCGGACTGGCAATAGCCGCATTGCGGAGCCTGCTCGACGACCCAGGCGTCGACCAGCTTTCGGCCCACGGGATCGTCTTCTATCGCCTCGATCGTCATGATCTGCGCGCCCGAGACGCTCTCGACGGGCGTGACGCAGGAGCGTGTCGCCTGTCCGTCGACCAGCACCGTGCAGGCGCCGCATTGCGCCACGCCGCAGCCATATTTCGTGCCCGTCATCCCCAGCTCGTCACGCAGCGCCCAGAGCAGCGGCGTATCCGGCTCGATTTCGACTTCATGCTTCGAGCCGTTGACGATCAGCTCCATTCCTCGCTCCTCGATGACTCGTCGGCGAATGCGGACGCAGCCGTCGCCTGAAGCGACAATCTATTCGACTGCGTCAGCCTGCATTAGGGGCGAAGCAACGCGTACCGCTATGAGCGCAGCTCATGAATAGCGCCGCTATTCACGATGGCGCAGCGCGGCGACCAGAGCGGAAAAAGCCGGCGAGGCCTGCCGCCGGCTCGGATAATAAAGGTAATATCCATCCCAGTAGGGGCACCAGCCTTCCAGCAGCTGGACGAGCCGTCCTTTGGCAATATGCGGCAGCGCGAGCTCCTCGGGCACATAGGCGAGGCCGAGACCCGCCAGAGCGGCGTCGAGCACATGATGGATATTGTTGAAGACGAGCTGGCCGTCGACGCGGATCTTGACCTCGCGCCCATTCTTCTCGAATTCCCAGGCGTAGAGCCCGCCGGATGTCGTAAAGCGATAATTGATGCAGCTATGCTGCATCAGATCCTGCGGTTTCATGGGCTCCGGATTCTTCGCGAGATAAGATTTCGCGCCGACGACCGCGAAGCGGAGATCGGGTCCGATGCGCGCCGAGATCATGTCTTTTGCAACCAGCTCGCCCATGCGAACGCCGGCGTCGTAGCGCTCGGTGATGATGTCCGTGAGGCCATTGTCCAACAAAAGCTCGACTTTGATGTCCGGATATTTCGGCATGAAGCTTTTCAGCTTCGGCCATAGAATGTTGCTGATCGCGAAATCAGAGGCGGTGATTCTGATCGTTCCCGCCGGCTTGTCGCGCAGCTCGCTCAGCGCGTCGACCTGCGCCTCGATCTCGTCGAAATGCGGCCCGATTCCCTCGAGCAGACGCTCGCCGGCCGTGGTGGGAGACACTGCGCGCGTCGTGCGCGTCAGCAGCCGGACGCCGAGCCGCGCCTCGAGCTGCCGGATCGTGTGGCTCAGGGCGGATTGAGACACGCCCATCTTGGCCGCCGCCCTCGTGAAGCTGCGCTCCCGCGCCACGGCGAGGAAGGCGAGCAGGTCGTTGATGTTGTCCCGCGCCATTCATGAGCCTCATTCATATTGATATGCGGATTATAGCGGCTAATCGAAGCGTGAGACAGTCGATAATCTGACGTCATAGGGTGACAGGGGCGTCGCGAGACGCGGACAGGCGATGCAACGATCTTCCGACATAGCGCGTCCTACTGGACCGGAACGTCCGACGCGCAGAAGGCTGCTCCTATCGTCGCTCGCGATTGCGGCGGCGGCTCGGCCCACTCTTGCGCGCGAGCGGACGGAGAAAGCGGTCATGAAGCTCCGATGCGCCTTCGGCGAGCATGTTTTCATTGTGTCGCTCGACGACAATCCCACCGCCCGCGACCTCGCGTCGCTGACGCCGCTGGAGTTGACCATCGAGAATTACGCCGACAATGAAAAAATTGCCTATCTGCCGCGCAAGCTCACGGAAGAGGCGGCCGGACCCTTCTCGAACGAGGAGCCCGGCGATCTCTGCTATTATGCGCCATGGGGCAACCTCGCCTTCTTCCACGCCGGCTATCATTATTCGAAAGGCCTGATCCGCCTCGGGCGGCTCGACGACGGCGTCGCGCCGCTGAAGACGCAGGGCAAATTCCCGCTTCATATCGAGCGGCTTCTCTGATCTCTCTAATTTCACATCGTCACATGCGAAACACTCTCGACCTACGCTCCTGCGAGATCGACGTCCGGCCCGCCCTTTCGACGGATCGGCCGATCGACATCTTTCGCTTTCTTCGCGATGCGACGGCGAGCGGGCATGGATGCGCGCTTGTCACTCTGGTGGAGATCGTCGGCGGCGCCGCGCGCGGCCTCGGCGCGCATATGGCGGTTCGCGACGACGGCGCCTATTGCGGCTTTGTTTCGGGCGGCTGCGTCGAGGCGGCGGTCGCGCAGGAGGCTGTCGATGCGATCCGAGAGGGCGCCGACCGCATGCGCCGTTACGGCGAGGGGTCGCCCTATTTCGACATCGTGCTTCCATGTGGCGGCGGGGTATTGCTCGCGATTCACGTCGTGAGAGACAGGGCGCCGATCGACGACGTTCTGCGCGCCATGACGGAGCGAAGATCCATCGGCCTCGTCTATCGCCCGAAAGACTCCGAGCTCTCGGTCGGCGCCGCCGCGCCGACGGGCTGGCGCGACGACGCCTTCTTGTCGATGCTGCGGCCGGAGCCGCGGATTCTCCTCTCGGGACGAGGATTGGAGAGCCGCGCATTGACGACGATCGCGGCGGCGGCGGGCCTCGAGGTCGTCGAGGCGGCGCGGAGCGCGGTCGATTGGTCCACCGACGCCGATAGCGCCGTCGTGCTACTTCATCACGATATCGATCAAGAATTGCCCGCGCTGAAGGCGGCCCTGCGCAGCGACGCCTTCTATATCGGCTGCCTCGGCAGCAGCCGGACGCACGTCCGCCGCATCGAGCGGCTTCGGCGGGAGGGCTTCACGGCGCAGGATATCAGCCGCATTCGCGCGCCGATCGGCCTGTTTGGCCCCGCGCGCGACGCGCGCTCCATCGCCGTCTCCGTGCTCGCCGAAATTCTGTCCTGGCTGGAATCGCGAAAGGCAGCGACGCCGTGACCGGACTCGAGCGGCGCTATGACGCATCGTCCTTCGCCGTCCTCGTACTGGCGGCGGGGCGCGGCTCTCGCTTCGGCGGCGGCGACAAATTGAGCGCGCCGCTCGCAGGCGTGCCCGTCGCGCATCATATTCTCTCGGCCTTGCGGCCATTCGCCTTCGCGCAAAAGCTGCTCGTTTGCAGAAGCCGCGCCCTGTGGACCGACGCTTTTGCGCGCGACGGATTTTCGATCCTCCACAACGACGACGCCGAAGGCGGCATGCTCGCCTCGTTGAAAATCGGCGCGACGTCAGTCGAGGATCGGCTGAAGCTGCTCGTCTGCCTCGCCGACATGCCCTTCGTCGCGACCGAGCATCTCGCGCTTCTGCTGTCGGCCGCCGCAGAAGCTCGGGACAGGATCGTCGCATCGATAGCGGGCGCCTATCGTGGGCCTCCGGCCGTCTTCCCTGTCGATGAGCTGCTGCGCTTGCCGCCTACCGGCGAAGGCGGCGCGAGATCACTGCTCGCCAACGCCCGCTTCGTCGATTGCGACGCCGATCGGCTTCTCGATATCGACACGCGGCAGGACCTTTTCGCCGCGCAAAAGCGGTTCTGTCCCACCTGACGTCAGGCTTTACGCGCTTTCGTCGGCGCGCGTCGCTTCGCCGGCTTCGATCTCGCCGGTTCTTTTTTTGTCCGCGTCGTTCGGCGAGCCCCCTTTGTCTGACCATCCTCTTTCGGCTCCACGAGGCTATCCTCGGCGAGACATGCGGCGAGAATTCTCTCGATCAAGGGCCGCGTGTCGGCGCTATTGGCGTCCTGCAACGCCGGCGCTCCGAGAACTTCGCGAAAGATCGCCATTCCGACGAGGCAGGCGTTGAACAAGGTGGCGCGTTCGAGCGTCGACGGCCCCTCGAGAGCGGCGGCGACGGGGCCGATGAATTCGGTGAGGCTGCGCGCGCGCAGGACTTCACGCGCTTGCGGATTGGTCAGCGAGCGAACGACGATCTGAAGCGTCTCGTTCTGGCCCGCGCCGAAAAACCCGCTTGCGTAATCGGCGCTCAGCCGGCTCGCGTCTATGGTCGCCTGCGACGAGGCCTCCTTGGAAGTCGAGAGAACGGCTGAAAACAGCTGCTCCTTCGACCCGAAGGCGCGGTGAACCAGAGCGACGTCCACTCCCACCTCGGCGGCGATGTCGCGCAGCTTCACATCCTCATAGGAGGCCGTCGAGAAACGCGCGCGCGCCGCTTCGAGTATGCGACGCCGCGTGATTTCTCCGCCGCGCTTCTCCTGAAGCTCCGCCAGTGTCGCCATCTCGATCCGACTCCCTTTTCGAGCAGCTTATTCGGCTCGGGACGCTGGTCAAATGGGACCGGAAGACACGAATGTCAACAATGTTGTGTCAACGTTGTTGACATCGATCCAGTCTCGCGTATTTTCCCCTCGACGGCTCGGACGACGCCCGAATGCAGGGGATCGAAAACATGATCGAGAAATATTCGACACATCTGGCGCGGGCGCTTTTCGCGTTGGCGGCGAGCGCGCGCGCTGCGTGCGCGGCCGATTTGCCCTATATGAAGCCGGCAATCGCTTTCGAGCCGCCGCCGCCAGCCTTCAGCTGGACGGGCCTATATGGCGGCCTGAACGGCGGCGGCGCATTGGGCGCGGGCTTCGGCGCCGGCGCCTATGGCGACAATTCGCCGAGCGGCGTCGTCGGCGGAGGCCAGATCGGCTTCAACTATCAATTGACGCCCCGCTTCGTCGTCGGCGCGGAAAATGACGTTCAGGCCTCGAGCCTGAAGGCGCGAGACGACAGCCCCTATCGTCGCGACGCGACGCTGCCGTGGTTCGGAACGGCGCGTGGACGCGTGGGCGTCGCGCTCACCGAGCCGCGCTTGTTGATCTATGGAACGGGCGGCATGGCCTTCGGCGAGCCGAAGATCGCCGGCGAGGGCAAGCTGCGCGTCGGTTGGACCGCGGGCGGCGGCGTCGAATGGGCCTTTGCGCCCAAATGGTCAGCGAAGATCGAATATCTCTATGCCGACATCTTTCGCGACATCAGGAACAACGTTTCGGATCGGCACGCGCGATTCCATACGATCCGCCTCGGCCTGAATTATCACTTCGATCTCTTCTCTCCGCCGATGCAGCCGTGACGACAGGCGGGCGGGGGAGAGAAGACGAAGAAAATGACGCGACGCATCCTTCTTCTCGACCCCGATCGGCCGGGCGAATCGCTCGAAGTCGAGGTCCTCGCCCGCGACGATGTCGTGCTGACCGTCTCAGTGCCCGGCACGATCGTCAGCTTCGAACTGTTGCGCCGAGATGATCGCGGTCCCTATCACGGACGGCTCGGCGGCCGCAGCTTTTCTTATGTTCCTGCCGAGCGCGCAAATTCGCAGAGCGCATCGACGCGACCGAAGACGTCGACCAGGGCGCGCTCCCGGACATCTCGAAATCCGACCCCGGAAGATGACGCCGCGCCGCAATCGCCCGGAGTCGAGCGTAAAGGAGCATGGTATGGCGGCACTGGATAAAGCGCTTCGATCGATCGTCGCGCTGCTCTGCCTCGGAGCGAGCGCCTGTTCGAGCGTGGAGCCCATCGCCTATTCCGGGCTTCCATCCTCGGCGCATTTGCAGCCCAATCGGCAAGAGGACGCCAAGCGCATTCCGTTTCGCTACGCCGCGACGACAGATTGGCGAGCCTATAATAGGATCATCATCGATCCGGTCGCGATCTATCGCGGCGCCGATCATCAATTCGCCGATATGGCGGAGACCGACAAGGCCTCGCTCGCCGAGCACATGCAGAGCGAATTCGCCGAAAAGCTGAAGAGCCGCTTCGCTGTCGCGGACAGGCCGGGCCCGAATACGCTGCGGCTGAAATTGATTTTGACCGGCGCCGTAACGAGCACGCCCGTCCTCGGCACGCTCTCCCGCTTCGATCTCGCAGGCGGACTCTACAATGGCGTGCAGACTGTGCGCGGCGGCGAAGGGCTGATGACCGGCTCGGTGATCTACGCGGTCGAGATCAGAGACGCCGCCGACAATCGGCTGCTCACGGCGTTCGTCGCCAAGCAATATCCGAGCCCGTTGAATATTCCTGCGAGCATCGGCGTGCTGTCGGCGGCGCATACGGGGATAGAAAAAGGCGCGGAAGAGCTGGTGGAGCAATTGTCCAAACCCCGGCGATCGTGACCCATCGTCTATGGTGCAAGGATCATGCATCTGCGTTTTAGATGACATGGCCAGAAAGCGAGCTTTCCAATGAAGATGATCTTCCTCTCCTGCGGACTCATCGTGACCGGACTTGTGGGAAACGGCGTTCCGGCCCTATCGCAGGTCGTCATCCCGTCGGTTCCCGACAATCTCGAGTCGCAATATCTCGAGCAATGGAACCGCCGCCATGCCGAGCGCAGAGAATGGACGCCGAGCCCCCGCGACTTCAGCCCCGACGACGCCATTCGTCTTCTGCAGCGCAGGGGCTACCGGGTATTCGGGGTGAACGATGTCGGACTTCGCTATTTGGTGCGCGCATGGCGAGATGGCGACCATCTCCTCGTCAGCCTTTCACGCGAGGGCGAAATCATGGGAGTGGTGCATGACCGCACGCACGACTGAACGATCGATCGCTCGGCTGGTCCGGCGCGGGCTCATAGCGATGATCTCGACCTCCTTCGCCGGGTACGCCGATCAGTCGGGTGACGCAGGGAATGGCGCGCTGGGCGTCGCCGGGGCGGCGGGGGTCATCGGAATTGATGGTTTTTAGAGCGAGCCTGAAGGCTCGCACTCGAGAGGCTTCAAATTCGTCGACTGAGCCCATGGCGTATCGAAACCTGGCCAGCCGCGAGATTCACGAGGAAGGAGGGGATTGTGAAGGGCGAAAGTCGACGCGCTCCACGCTGATCGACCGTCCGCACGGCCTCGGTAATCGCGGGGAACCCTCCGATTCCCGAGGCGATGATAGTGGCTGTGCGTAGCCGGTCATCATCGGATGCCGCTTTCCATCCCGCCTGAGCCAGCGCCTCGTCTGCTGCGGCGAGCGCAAAAATGATGAAGCGGTCGACTCTGCGCTGATCTTTCGCATCAAGCACGCGATCAGGATCGAAACCTGCCACCCCATCGTCTTCCAGTGACGGTACGACGCCGGCAATCTTTACTGGCAGTTCACTGACGACTTTGTCCGGGAGCCTGCGTATGCCAGAGCGCCCGGCCAACAGACGAGCCCAGGAGGCTTCCACACCGACTGCAAGTGGGCTTAACGCCCCCATGCCCGTAACCACGATACGCCGCATCTTTTCTCCAGACCGTCCGCTTCTCGCGCCGCAGGTGCATTACGCGCCATGAACCGCTATCACAGAGCATTCCATTACAACTGCTGTAGAGCCGCCTGCGCCGATCAAAAGCGTCGTGTTGTTCCTTTATGCGATTGCTCTCTGTCGGGAGCGCGGCGCACGGCCTGCGTGACAGGCGGAGCTCCTCGTCGCGATCTCCTCGGTGTCTTTGCTATGCGCCGCACTTCGTGGGCTGCGGCTTCAAGAAAGCCTCGCGAGAAGGCCTCGTCGTTCACAGTGCGAGATAGCATCATCGCGCCAACCATCAGCGACAGCACCGTCATGGCCCTTCCATGGGGGCCCTCACCCTCGCCCGAAGGCGCCAGCTCGTCGAGAACCTCGAGATGCGCCTTCAGCCCAGCCTCGAAAGCCGCCTTTACCTCTGGGCCCTGCCGCGCCGCATCGCCACCGAGAGCCACAAGAGGGCAGCCGTCGCCCCTCTCCTTGCGATGCTCAGGCGAAAAGTAGAACGCCATGACCGCTTCGAGCGCAGCAGCCGGATATGCCGCGATAGTATCTGACCAGTGGCGTGTCGCCGTCTCCATTGCGCGACGGGAGGCCTGCGCGATCAGATCTTCTTTGGACGCAAACTGCTTGTAAAAGCCTCCTTGCGTAAGGCCAGCGCCCTTCATCAGATCCTTGAGACCAATTCCATCGAAGCCATGTTCGCGGAACAGGCGGCTCGCGGCATTTACCACGGCCTCATGGTTCTCTTCCGCCTGCGCACGACTGACCCTCATAGAGCACCTCGATATAGATTGCGAACAGCATCTATGATAGATGGAGGTTAAACGCAATCCAAAATGGCCGTTCATCCGACGCTCGTGGACGCGCGGCCCGAATTCGTTGAGCCACTCACCTTTCCGTCGTCGCGGTGGAACATCTGCCGAGGCAGTGATACTATCGAATCAAAAGTGACTCTCTACCGAAACAGCAAATGAGCGATAAAGACCCTATCCTGGACCCTTGCCCGATCGCTCGAAGCCTGGCTCTCGTCGGCGATGCGTGGAGCATGCTGATCCTCCGAGACGCACAGATGGGGCTCACGCGCTTCGACCAATTCCGCAAGAGCCTCGGCATTGCGCCGACGATCCTGACTCGGCGGCTAGCGACGTTGACGGAAGAGGGACTGCTGCAGAAGCGGCGCTACTCGGAGCGTCCTCCGCGCGAAGAGTATCTGCTGACGACCGCCGGGCGCGATTTTTTGCCCGTTCTCTTCATGATCGGAGCGTGGGGAAGCCAATATCGTGGCGGGGGTAAGCTGACGCGCTTTTTGGACGCGGAAACAGGGATGGAGATCAAGCCCGTGGCTGTGGATGAGGTCACAGGCGCGAAGATCGGGACACGCCCAATTCGCATTGTCTCGCCGGACAGCGGCTGAAAAACGCGATCTTTTGTCGGGCGTCGACCACCCGAAGAACAGCGGAGCGTTGTCCTTGTCGCGGTCCCGCGACGCCTCGGGCGTGTGTTCGACCAAACGTCGGAAGCCGCCGCGGGCGGGACCTATTATTCGCACCGCCATAAATCTCACGGCTCCGAGGTCGGCGTTCCGCCCAATGCCCTGAATACGCGGACAGCGGCCCTCGCCGTGCCCGCCCGACTGCGAGCGAGCTCGCTTCTGGCGACCAACAATTGCCGATTGGCGTCGAGCGCGTCGGTGAGCGGTATTCCGCCGGCGCGGTAGGCGCTTTGCGCGAGAGTGAGAGCTCGCTTCGCAGCCGAAATCTCCGCCTCCAGCTCTTTCGTTTGCGCCTTGGTCTGGGTGAAGGCGGTAAACGCGTTCTCGACGTCTTCGGCCGCGTGCAAGATCGATTGTCGATATCTGGCGAGCGCCACGGCATTCGCGCCTTCGGCCTGCGCCACCTCGGAGTCGATCTTGCCGAAATCGAACAGCCGCCAGCGCAAGCCCGCGACCGCTTGGGGTTGGAATGTCGCGGATCGGAAGAGATGCGAAACATTCATGCTTTCGAAGCCCAGCAGGCCGGAGATCGAAATTTTTGGATAGTAGCCGGAGATCGCTTCGCCGATCCGCGCATTGGATGATGCGAGTCGCCGCTCGGCGGCGATGACATCCGGCCGGCGCCGTAAGACGTCTATCGGCTTGTCGCCTCCGAAAACGCGAGAAACCGCGGGTATATTCGCAGGCGCTCTCAGTTCCGCCGCATAGGTTCCGGGTTGCGCGCCCATGAGAACGTCGAGGCGATTGAGTTGCGCCTCCAGATCGACACGCAGAGGCGGTAGAGCGCTGCGCGCCTGATAAAGGAGCGCTTCGGCTTGCGCCGTTTCCCGCGCCGACGCGAGGCCGAGGGCGGAACGCTGGCGAACGAGGTCGAGCAGATGCGCGTCGGTCGCGATCTGCCCTTCCGTCGCAGCGATTTGCGCTTGATCTCCACGTATCTGAAAATAGGCGTCAGCGGCGTCGGCCGCCACCGAAATGCGCGTTCCGAGACGAGCCGCCTCGGCGGCTTCGGCCTCGGCGCTCGCCGCCTCGGCGCCGCGACGCAAGCCGCCGAAGACATCGATTTCCCAGCTCGAGCTGATTCCGAGGTCGAACAAAGCCTGGTTCGGATCATAGCCGGGCAGGTTTCTTCCGATTGCGCCGACCGGACTTTCGAGCGACTGCCGGATTTTCACCGCCTGCGCGGTTGCATCCGTGGTCGGCAAAAGTTTGGCGCCGGCCTCCCGCGCGGCGGCGCGAGCCTGCTCGACGCGTGCGAGTGACGCAGCCAGATCGAGATTTTGGTCCAGGGCCCGCCGAATGATGCGCGTCAGCATGGGATCGTCAAATCCCGTCCACCATCGATCCAGTGGCGGCGCATCGTCCCGGCGCGCCGGGAGGGCGCCGACGCTGTGAAAATCGGCGAGCGATATCGTTGGGGCCACATAGTCGGGACCGACGGCGCATCCCGAAACGCTCGCCCCGAATAGTGTCGCCGCCAGAGCGAGGGCCTTGTGATCTCGCGCGAGCGGAGACTTCGGAGTGGAGGCGAATTTCATCGGCTGGGCCTCTTCTATGGGGCAAGAGCGACGCTGCGCCGCCGCGGCGAGCCGCGACTGCTGTCACTTCAGCTCCCCGGCTCAGAAATAGGTTATGAGTGATGATATTGTCAATTCATAACTCGACGCGTAAGATGCGACGCATGCCAGCTATCAATCTGTCGAACGGCTGGAGCGGCCGCGCTCGATGTGATCGCGCGGCCCGGCCGAGGATCGACGAGCCCCATCCGAATAGGAGGCCCGAATGGACGCTGATCGCCAGACCGCTCATCCTCGAATCGTTCCTCCCACGAGCCGAGTTGGATTTGAGCGCACGAATTTGGCATATGGTGGCTCCATGACAAAAAAGAGCGACACAAAAGCTGCTTCCGATTCGCCGCCGGGGCGCCGCGGGCCGGCTGAACACGAGCGGCGCGAGCAGATCGTCAACGCGGCGAACGAGCATTTCCGGCGTTACGGCTATAGCAAGACAACGGTGGCGGACCTCGCCAGAGCGATCGGCCTGTCGACCGCCTATATCTACAAGTTTTTCGACTCGAAGCAGGCGATCGGCGAAGCGGTCAGCGCAGCCGCTCTAGGCGGAATCATCGCCGAGCTGCAGAAGGTCGTGGGCCAAAAGAAGTCGGCCGCCGAGAGGCTTCGCGCTATGTACCAGCGCCTCACGCGTGAAAGCGCGGCGCTCTTCTTCAATGAGCGAAAGCTCCACGAAATCGTGATCACGGCGTGCTCGGAAGCGTGGCGGCCGATCTCGGACTACGAGGACGCAATGCTGGGGCTCATCCGCGAGCTCGTCGCGGAAGGACGCGAGAAGGGCGAATTCGAGCGCAAGACGCCCATCGAGGAAACATGTCGCGCCATCCTTCAGACGATGGAGCTATGCTGGAGTCCTCGCCTTCTCGAGCGGCACCTCGACGATCTCGAGGAGCGTGCGGCAGCCATGGCGAATCTGGTGTTGCGAAGCCTTGCGCCCTAGCTCGCATTCTGTAACGAGTGACTGATTGACAATATCGTCACCAATTATTAATTTGGGTTTCGAGCTTCGCTTGGGACCCCGAACATGCCCAGATTGGAAAAATCGACTATTGCTGCGGCCGCTGTTTTCGCCGCGTTGAGCCTCGCAGCCTGCGGCAAATCCGAACAAGACCCGAGAACCAAGCAGCAGCTTGTCCGAGTCGCGACCGTAGAACGGGCCGGCGCGCCAGAGCGGGCCTTCACAGGCGTCGTCGCCGCGCGCGTGCAGAGCAATCTCGGCTTCCGAGTCGGAGGCAAGGTCATCGAGCGTCTGGTCGACACAGGCCAGAAAGTGCGAGCTCGCCAGCCCGTCATGCGTATCGATTCTGTCGATTATCAGCATGCGATCACCGTTCGAGCCGGCGATGTCACCGCTGCGAAAGCCCGCTACGCTCAGGCGGCGGCCGACGAAGCGCGCTATCGCAAGCTGGTCGGTTCGGGCGCAGTATCCAAATCGGCGTATGATCAGGCAAAAGCCACGGCGGACGCGACGCGAGCGCAATTGGACGCAGCCGAAGCGCAGCTGAAAGTCGCGAAAGACGAGCTCGAATATTCCACTCTGCTCGCGGACGCCGACGGCGTCGTGGTCGAGACGCTCGCCGAGCCCGGCCAAGTCGTTTCCGCAGGCCAGATCGTCGTGAAGCTCGCACACTCCGGGCCGCGCGAAGCGGCCGTCAATCTGCCTGAGACGATACGGCCGTCGATCGGCTCGACGGCGCGGGCGACCGTATACGGGAGCCAGGCCGGCGCGGTCGCGCATCTGAGGCAGCTCTCGGACGCCGCCGATCCGCAGACCCGGACCTTCGAAGCCCGCTACGTGCTGGAAGGGTCGGCGCAGCAAGCGCCGCTCGGCGCGACGGTCACGGTCTACCTCGCCAAGGACGATGCGGCTTCGGCGACCTCGGCGCCGCTCGGAGCGATTTTCGACAAGGGCGATGGACCCGGTGTTTGGATTGTGAATGGCGACACGGTTTCGTTCCGTCCGGTCCAGATCGCGCGCCTCGGCGCGGAAAGAGCAATTCTCCTGAAGGGAGTCGTCGCCGGCGAGCAGGTCGTAGCGCTCGGCGCCCATCTTCTGCACGAAGGCGAACACGTTCGCACCAATGGCGCGCACGCCGAGGCTGGACAGGCTCAGAACGAGAAGGTGGCGAAATGAGCGGCTTCAATCTCTCCGCCCTGGCGGTTCGCGAACGGGCGATCACGCTCTTTCTTCTGATCGCCGTCACCGCGGCCGGCGTCTTCGCCTTCAGCCGGCTCGGCCGCGCGGAAGATCCTGCCTTCACGATCAAGACGCTGATCGTAACCGCGGCCTGGCCGGGCGCGACGGCCGAGGAGATGCAGAATCTCGTCGCCGAGCCGCTCGAGAAGCGGCTGCAAGAACTGCGTTGGTACGATCGAGTCGAGACCTTCACGCGTCCGGGCTTGGCTTTCATGACCCTGACGCTACAGGACAAGACTCCGCCGTCACTCGTTCAGGAGGAGTTCTATCAAGCGCGAAAGAAGCTCGGCGACGAGGCGCATAAGCTGCCCGCCGGCGCGCTCGGTCCTTTCGTGAACGACGAATATTCCGATGTGAGTTTCGCCGTATACGCCGTGAAAGCCCGCGGCATGCAGCCGCGCGAGCTGACGCGTGAGGCGGAAGCGTTGCGCCAACGCTTGCTGCATGTGGCCGGCGTCAAGAAAGTCGACATTCTCGGCGAGCGCCCGGAGCGAATTTTCGTCAACTTCTCCTATGAGCGGCTCGCGACGCTCGGGATAGCCCCGCGTGAAATCATCGATGCGCTCCGGCGTCAGAACGCGGTCACTCCCGCCGGATCGATCGACGCTGACGGGCCGCAGGTCTTCATTCGCATCGACGGCGCCTTCGACAGCCTGCAAAAAATCGCCGACACGCCTTTGGTCAGCGGCGGCCGCGTACTGAAGCTGTCCGACATCGCGGAGGTCACGCGCGGCTATGAGGATCCTGCGACCTATCTGATCCGTCACAATGGCGAGCCGGCCATGGCGCTCAGCCTCGTCATGAAGGAAGGGGTGAACGGCCTCGAGCTCGGGAAAGCGCTGGACGCGGAGGAAGCCAAGATCGCGCAAGAACTGCCGGCCGGGCTCTCCTTCACCAAGGTCAGCGATCAGGCCGTCAATATCACGGAATCGGTCGACGAGTTCATGCTCAAATTCTTCGTCGCCCTGAGTGTGGTCCTCGTCGTGAGCCTGGTCAGTCTCGGTTGGCGCGTCGGCATCGTGGTCGCGGCCGCGGTTCCACTCACCCTTGCGGCGGTTCTCGTCATCATGCTGGTCACGGATCGCGTGTTCGATCGCATCACGCTCGGCGCCTTGATCATCTCGCTCGGACTCCTCGTCGACGATGCGATCATCGCCATCGAGATCATGGTGGTGAAGCTGGAAGAAGGCTTCGACCGTGTCAAAGCTGCGGCCTATGCCTGGAGCAATACCGCCGCGCCGATGCTCTCGGGCACGCTCGTGACCATCATCGGCTTCACGCCTGTCGGATTCGCGCGTTCGACGGCGGGGGAATATGCCGGCAATATTTTCTGGATCGTCGGTTTCGCGCTGATCACGTCTTGGATCGTCGCTGTCGTCTTCACCCCATATTTGGGGGTGAAGCTGCTTCCCGACATCAAGCCGATCGAAGGCGGACATCATGCGATCTACGCGACGCCGAATTATCAAAAGCTTCGACGCTTCATAAGGTCGGCGGTCGACCAGAAATTCAAGGTCGCGGGGATAGTGCTCGGACTATTCGTCCTCGCGGGCGCGGGAATGGGCGCCGTCAAGCAACAATTCTTCCCGACCTCCGATCGACCCGAAGTTCTGGCCGAGGTCCAGATGCCGGAAGGCTCGAGCATCGAGACGACCCGCGCCGCCGCGGCGAAGCTGGAGAATTGGCTGAAGCAGCAGCCCGAAGCGAAGATCGTCACGACCTATATCGGTCAAGGCGCGCCGCGTTTCTTTTTCTCCTATAGTCCCGAGCTCCCCGACCCGTCCTTCGCCAAGCTCATCGTCTTGACGCCGGATGCGGAGGCCCGCGACCGCCTCAAAATTCGCTTGCGAGAACGCGTCGCCGAAGGGCTGGCGCCCGAGGCGCGCATTCGCGTGGCGCAGCTGGTGTTCGGCCCCTACACGCATTTTCCAGTCTTGTTTCGCGTGATGGGACCGGACACGACCAAGCTGCGCGCGATCGCCGATGAGGTGATGGCGGTGATGCGGGCCAATCCGAACACGCGCCAAGTCAATCAGGACTGGGGCGAGCGGGCGCCGACGGTTCACTTTGTGCTGGATCAGGATCGTCTCCAGCTGATCGGCCTCACCTCCATCGACGTGGCGGAGCAGCTGCAGTTTCTGCTCACCGGCGTCACCGCCACTCAGGTGCGGGAGGATATTCGTATAGTCGATGTGGCGGGGCGCAGCGCGGGGCCGGAGCGTCTCGATCCGGTCAAGCTCGGGGACCTCACGCTGACCGGCAAGAGCGGGAATTCGATTCCGCTCAGCCAGATCGGCCACATCGAGATCCGTCCGGAAGAGCCTATTTTGAGGCGGCGTGATCGCACGCCGACGATCACGGTTCAATGCGACATCGACGAGGCGCTCCAGCCGCCGCAGGTCTCGGCGGAAATCCAAACGGCGCTGGCGCCGATCATCGCGCGCCTTCCCGATCAATATCGGATCGAGATGGGCGGCAACGCCGAGGAATCGAACAAGGCCAATTCGGCGTTGGTTCCGATCTTCCCGATCATGATTCTCTTCACGCTGTTCGTCATCGTCCTTCAAGTTCGGTCCCTGCCGGCGATGGGAATGGTGTTTCTGACCGCTCCTCTCGGATTGCTCGGCACGGTTCCAATCCTGCTGCTGTTCGGACAGCCCTTCGGCTTCAATGCAATCCTGGGACTGATCGGCCTCTCCGGCATTCTGATGCGCAACACGTTAATTCTGATCGGTCAGATTCAGACCAATGAGGCCGAGGGCTTAGACACCTATCATGCGGTCATCGAGGCGACTGTCCAACGCGCGCGCCCTGTGATCTTGACGGCGCTCGCCGCCGTCCTCGCTTTCATTCCGCTGACCCACTCGGTGTTCTGGGGCTCCATGGCCTACACGCTGATCGGAGGGACGGCAGTCGGCACGGTCCTGATCCTGCTCTTCCTTCCGGCGCTCTACGCCATCTGGTTCAAAGTGACGCCTGCGGGCGCGAGTCCAATGCCTGAACATGACGGCCTCGGTCTCTCGACCGGCCGCCCTACGTCTCATCATGTGGGTTTGGAGGTCGGTTCGAAACCATAACTCCAATGCGGCGCCAGCGTAATGACCGCTCAATGCGATGAGGCCCCCTCGTCTCGAGCCGATCGGCAAGGAGTCATGACATGGAAATCGCAGGAAAACTTGCGCTCGTGACTGGCGCCTCCAGCGGCATCGGCGCCGCGACGGCGCGCGCGCTCGCCGGCAAAGGAGCGCGCGTCATCCTGGTCGCGCGTTCGGGCGACAAGCTGGCGCAATTGGCGCGAGAGCTCGAAGCGGCGGGGGGCAGCGCGCTCGCCATAGAGTGCGATCTTTCGAACTCCGATGAGATATCTCGTATGGGCGAACAAGTGCTCGAAAAGGCCGGAACGCCCGATATCATCATCAACAATGCCGGCTCCGGTCGCTGGCTCCCGACTGTCGAAACGACTCCACAGGAAGCTCGACAGATGATCGAGCTCCCTTATCTCGCCGCGTTCGACGTTACGAGAGTGTTCCTTCCGCGATTGTTGGCGGCCGGGAACGGCCATATCGTCAATGTGACCTCTCCGGCGTCTTACATGGTGTGGCCGAATGCAGCCGCTTACATTGCCGCACGCCAAGCATTGAAAGGCTTTTCGGATGCGCTGCGCATGGAAGTCGAAGCCAAAGGCGTGTTCGTCAGCCTCGTCGTGCTCGGACTCGTGGAGAGCAGCTATTGGGAGCATAATCCCGGAAGCAGAGAACATGCTTCGAAAGCCATTCCACCGTTGACGACGGATCAGGCTGCAGATGCGATCATCAAGGCAATCGAGCGACGGAAGCGACGTTTGGTTTCACCGGCGATCTTCCGGGCGATCTTTCTATTGCGGGCGCTGTTTTCCTGAAGCGCCGCCAGGAACGCCTGCGTCAGCATCACGATCGATAGCCGCTATGCGCCCCAACCACTGACCACGCGCGAAAAAGCGCGACTGCGCTCACGCGACATGGCGCCACGCGATGCTCGCATACTGCGAGATCTGTGAAGTTGCATAGAATCACCTAAGTCGACACGGAGACACACTATGAAAACGCGTGAGATCGTCATCTGTAGCCCGGTCCGGACGGCAATCGGAGCCTTCGGGGGTGCACTCAAGGAGGTCTCGGCGACAACACTCGGCTCGACGGTCGTCGCGGAGACGCTGCGTCGGTCGGGTCTCGACCCGACCCGAGTCGACGGCGTCGTGATGGGCAATGTCATCCAGGCCGGCAACCGCATGAACCCGGCTCGGCAGGCCGCGATCGGCGGCGGGCTGCCGGTGAGCGTTCCCGCAATGACCGTAAACCGTGTCTGTGGGTCTGGCGCCCAAGCCATCGCTACGGCCGCCACGGAAATCGTCGCAGGTGAGATCGACGTTGCGATCGCGGGCGGATTGGAGAGCATGGACCGCGCGCCGTACCTTCTCGGCAACGGCCGTTGGGGCTACCGGATGGGGGCCGCCGAGATCTTCGACAGCGCCGTGACCGACGGCCTCGAGGATGCATTCTCCGGCAAACATTCCGGTTGGCACACCGAAGATCTCGTCGCCCGCGCCGGACTGACGCGGGAACAGCAGGACGCATTCGCCGTTCGCTCGCAGCAGGCTTTCTCCCGCGCGCGCGAGGCCGGTCTCCTCACGGACGAGATTGTGCCGGTCGAGGCGCCCGGTCGGAAGGGAAGCGTGCGGTTCACGGTCGACGAAGCACCACGTCCAGACACCACGATCGAGATACTCGCAAAGCTTCGGCCAGCTTTTAGAGACGGCGGGACCATAACGGCCGGAAACGCGCCAGGTCTGAACAGCGGCGCCGCGGCCATGGTCGTCGCCGAACGCGGATTCGCGGAGGCGAATGGGATCGCGCCCATGGGCAGGCTGGTGGCCTCGGCTGTGGCTGCGGTCGAGCCAGGCCTGTTCGGCATCGGTCCTGTGCCCGCCGTCCGAAAGGCGCTGGACCGTGCGGGTTGGAAGCTGGCGGACGTAGAGCGTTTCGAAATCAACGAAGCATTCGCCGCAGTGCCTCTTGCTGTCGCCGCCGAACTCGCGATACCGCTGGACCTCGTAAACGTGGAGGGGGGAGCGATCGCGCACGGCCATCCGATCGGGGCGACCGGCGCGGTCCTCGTAACACGCCTCCTCTATTCGATGCGGCGGGACGGGCTCAGGCGTGGCGTCGTCACGCTCTGCATCGGAGGCGGGCAAGGCATCGCCCTTGCCTTAGAAGCGAAATAACTCGATGCGAGGAGGCTGAAGGGATGGCCTTCCGCGACCTTCTCGTCGAAGCGCGCAGGGAGCTCGGCCGGCAGCTGCTGTCGAGCCATCGGCCGAAATCGACGAGGCGGCATGCCTTCTCGGCTATCAGGATACGAGCTCCTTCTACCGCGCCTTTCGGGAGTGGGAAGGCATGACGTCGAGCCGATGGCGCAAGCTCAACGGAGCGCACATAGACCGCCTCAAGGTCGCAGTTGCACCTGCAATGAGCCTCGCGCGACGCTCGGATAGGGCGGCTCGGCCATTGGCACGATCCGCAAACTGATTGGCGTCACAGCGAAAGGCGCGAACGTTCTCGAATGCTATCGAGAGAACAGCAGCAGTGGCTGCAAGCATCTCGCATCGGGAGACGTCTGGGTGGAAGCCGCCCTCGAGTGCGGCGACAAGGTCGTCGCGACTGCTAGATCCACGCAAAGCCTCTTCGAGAAGGCGCAGCGCGTGGCGCTTTCCGAGCGTGAGCTCGCCTCGGAATCGACGATCTCGCACTTCGAGATTCTGCCAGACGCTCACGCTCTGCCGCACACATCCTGCACCCCGGTCGATCTTAATCGCGGATCGATCCAGCGCGTTTCGGGGCGCATCATGATGATCAGCGGCTATTTCGCGTCATCGGTCGAATGTTCGGTGGCATTTCCGCTCGCTCCGCGCACGACGTCTTCCAATATTCGCTGCATGAGGTTCACGACCACTCGTCGGTCGAGTTCGGGATCGCGTAGGGACAGCGCTTTCATGCCGTCGATCATCGCGATCATGACAGTGGCGGCGGCCTCTACGTCGAGGCCGGGTTGGACGGCGCCGCATCGCTGTCCGTTGCTCAGCACATCCGCGAGGATGGCGCGCAGGCTGCGGCTGTGCGCACGAACGATCTCCGCCATGGCGGGGTTGCGCGCGCTCTCCGACAACATCTCGAAGAAGAGTTCCGAGCCGGAATTGGGGCCGCTCGGCGCCAGTCTGCCGATCTCCGTCATCAGCGCAGTCGCGACATCGCTCTCCTTCGCTGATAGCTGCTCGAAACGGCTCCGAACCCCGCCCAGCCAAGCCTCCGACATCGTGGCGACGATCGCGTCCTTACTGTCGAAGTAGTAGTAGAGGTGGCCGGGGCTAATGCCCGCCTCCTTGCAAATGTCCGAGATCGACGCGCCCTTGAGCCCGCTGCGCTCGAAACAGCGTCTGGCGGCCGCCAGAATTTCCTGCCGCTTCTCCTCGTGACGGACGGGATCGAGCTTCCTCATGCTGCTCCTTCGAATTTTATAGAGTGTTGGCTCTATCTATCTTGACATGCTGCTCCGCGTGGACGTTTATAGATAGATCGATCGTTCTAATAAATGAGTTTCCGATGAGGCTGCATCGTCTGGGAGCAAATGGTCCCGAACTGCCCGCCCTCGGCCTTGGCTGCATGGGCATGTCGCCCCTTCGTCCGCGCCCGGGCGGTCATGACGCGGCGAAGGACGCGGAGAGCATAGCGACGATCCAGGCCGCGCTCGACGCCGGAATCCGGCTGATCGACACCGGCGATTTCTACGGCATGGGGCACAATGAGCTGCTGGTGCGAGAGGCGCTGCGCGGCCGTCGTGATCAGGCTTTTCTCAGTGTCAAATTCGGAATGTTGGTCGCGCCGGGCGGTCAACCGCTCGGCCTCGACATCGGCCCTCGCGCCATGAAGAATTTCTGCTCCTATTCGCTGGAGCGGCTCGATACCGATGCGATCGATCTCTACCAGCCTGGGCGCGTCCCGACGTCGCTGCCGATCGAGGAGACTGTGGGCGCCATCGCCGACCTCATCAAAGAGGGCAAGGTCCGCTATCTCGGCCTCTCGGAAGTGACGGGAGAACAGCTGCGTCGCGCGCATGCGGTTCATCCGGTGACGGCGGTCGAGATCGAATATTCCTTGGCCGGCCGCGCGATCGAGGACGATCTCTTGCCGGCGGCGCGTGAGCTCGGCGTCGGCATCGTCGCCTATAGCGTCGCGGCGCAGGGGCTTCTGACCGGCGCGCTCGAGGGCCCGCTGCCCGCCGACGACGCCCGCAACCGGACGCCGCGCCTGCAGGGCGAGGCCCTCGCGAAGAATCTCGAGGTGGTCGCCGAATTCAAATCCTTTGCGGAGACGAGGGGCTGGACGCCGACACAACTCGCCGCCGCCTGGGTGACGGCGCAGGGCGAGGATATCGTCGCGCTCATCGGCATGAGCCGCCGCGATCGAATTCACGAGAATCTGGCGGCGGCCGATATCCGTCTCTCGACTGACGATCTCGCCGCGCTCGACCGCATGTTCGCGCCGGGCGCCATCGTGGGAGACCGCTATGCGCCGCAGATCTTGCAGATGTGGCGTTCGTGATCCGAGCCCGAGGAGCAGACAGCATGTCCAAAACATATTCGGGCTTCACGGAAGCCGACGTTTCCGCGCAAGCGGGCAAATGCTTCGTCGTCACCGGGGCCAACAGCGGCCTCGGCTTCGAGGCGTCGCGCGCGCTCGCAGCGCGCGGCGCGCGCGTCATCCTCGCCTGCCGCGATGAAAACAAGGCGCATGACGCGATGCGCCGCATCAAGCAGACGACGCCCGGCGCCGATCTGCGCTTCCTTTCTTACGACCAGAGCGATCTCGATAG
Source organism: Methylosinus sp. C49 (assembly GCF_009936375.1). Lineage (GTDB taxonomy): Bacteria > Pseudomonadota > Alphaproteobacteria > Rhizobiales > Beijerinckiaceae > Methylosinus. Next base: position 3,473,906 of record NZ_AP022332.1, read on the forward strand.
CATCCGCCACGCGGCCGAGGAGATCGAGCGTGAGCCGCGTATCGACGTCTTGGTCAACAATGCCGGCGTGATGATTCCTCCGCTCATGCGAACGAAACAGGGCTTCGAGCTTCAGTTCGGCGTCAACCATCTCGGCTGCTTCGCCTTCACTTCGCTGCTTTTGCCGAAACTCGCAGCGACACACGGCTCGCGCGTCGTCGTGACGGCCAGCCTCGCCCACACATCCGGCAGAATCGATTGGGACGATCTCAACGCCGAGAAGAGCTACGAGAGGTGGCCGCGCTACGCCATGAGCAAGCTCGCCAATCTCCTCTACCTGTTCGAGCTCGACCGGCGCCTGCGGATAGCGGGATCGAGCGTGACGGCAGCTGGATGTCATCCGGGCTTTGCGACGACCGATCTCGGCCGGCATATGCCGGGCATCGGCATTCTCTGGATGCTGTTCCGTCCATTTTCGAACACGCCGGCAATGGGAGCCTGGCCGACATTGCTCGCCGCCGCCGGCCCGGCTGCGCCCGGCGAATATTACGGCCCGCAGGGGTTCCGGGAAATCAAGGGATCGGCTGGCGTGGCGCGTCGCGCCCATCAGGCCACGGATCCGGAACTCGCGCGAAGGCTTTGGGATGTATCGATCGAGATGACGGACGTCGATCCCTGTCTTCCTCCATGAGGTCGCCAATGAAATGGAGCCGGACGACGGCGTGATACAGGTCTTTGACCTCGGCGTGGTAAATCTGACTGAAGGCGCCGCCGAAAGCGAGATGAAGGCGCTCGCCCGTAACGGAATGAATGAGGCCGAAACCCGCGCCCGGCGGTTTTGATCCGAGTGCATAGATTCCGCTTGGAGCAACCAAGAGTTCAGGCATTCTAAACAGAAACGGCCCCGAAGGGCCGTTACCAACTATCAGATTATCATTGATTTTTTTTGTAGCGGGCGAAGGGATTCGAACCCTCGACCCCAACCTTGGCAAGCCTGGACAAGCTTTGGGGCCGAATTTGGTGACAAGGTGGTGACTTGAACAACCGCGTCGAGCTGCTGCCCGGCCACACACAACAAATAATACCTATTTTTCAAATGTTTAATTGGTGCCGGTTGCAGGATTCGAACCCGCGACCTACTGATTACAAATCAGTTGCTCTACCAGCTGAGCTAAACCGGCGCCTCGACCGAACGATTTGCGTTGCGGCGTCGGCATCTCTATACGCCGCCCTGTCGCTTCGGAAAAGAGCGCAGCCGCCGGGGCCGGTGGGCTTTTCGCTCGGTGGGGCGGTCCTCGCGGCGAGAATTTGTTCTGGGAGCGGCCGCCGCATCAGCCAAAGCCGCGGCGTTGCGCGGCGCGGGGCGAGGTGCTATCTAAAACTGCAGCATCGCCACGAATCGCCGTTCGAGATCGCTGCTTTTCGAGGCTGTGCAGGGCGCTCGCATGGAAAGCCGCAGAATTCTCGTCACCGGTGGCGCAGGCTTTCTCGGGTCGCATCTTTGTGAGCGGCTGCTCGCCTCAGGACACGAAGTCCTCTGCGTCGACAATTTCTTCACCGGCCAGCGCAGAAACGTCCATCATCTGCTCGATCACAATAATTTCGAGCTGCTGCGCCACGACATCACCTTTCCGCTCTTCGTCGAGGTCGACGAGATTTATAATCTCGCCTGCCCCGCCTCGCCGATCCATTACCAATTCGATCCGGTGCAGACGACCAAGACCAGCGTGATCGGCGCGATCAACATGCTCGGCCTCGCCAAACGGCTGAAGGTCAAGGTGTTTCAGGCCTCCACATCGGAGGTCTACGGCGACCCTTCCGTGCATCCACAGCCGGAATCCTATTGGGGCAACGTCAATCCGCTGGGGCCGCGCGCCTGCTATGACGAAGGAAAGCGCTGCGCCGAAACCTTGTTCTTCGACTATCATCGGCAGCACAGGCTGAAGATCAAGGTCGTGCGCATCTTCAATACTTATGGGCCGCGCATGCACGCCCGCGACGGGCGCGTCGTCTCCAATTTCATCGTGCAGGCGCTCAAGGGCGAGCCGATCACCATCTATGGCGAAGGCCAGCAGACGCGCTCCTTCTGCTATGTCGACGATCTCATCAGCGGCTTCACCGCGCTCATGAATTCGCCCGACGACATCGTCGGCCCCATCAATATCGGCAATCCGAACGAGTTCACCATTCGGCAGCTCGCCGAGCAGGTGATCGACCTCACCGGCTCCTCCTCCAAGCTCGTTTTCGAGCCGCTGCCGGCGGACGATCCCAAGCAGCGCAGGCCGGATATTTCCGCGGCCGAGCGCCTGCTCGGCTGGGGACCGACCATTCAATTGCGCGAGGGGCTGCTGCGCACCATCGCCTATTTCGACGAGCTGCTGCGCGAGGCCTGAGCCGCGTTCTGACAGCGTGGCCGGGCGCGGAGCGACAATTATTCAGCGCGCGCGGGCGGCATGAAAATGCGCGCCAGACCGTCTCATATTCGAAGCTGCGTGGCGGATATATTGCATCCATCGCTTGTTTTCGCCACGGATTTCACCCATGCACAGTTCAGCGCCGCCGCAATTCGAACGCCTGGCCGATCGCATTTACGAGGCCGCGGTCGTTCCAGAGCTGTGGCCGGAGGTGCTGGACGCAGTCTCGACGCTCAGCGGCTCTTTCGGCGGCATTCTGTTCGCGGCCAATTCGCAATTCTCCGGCTGGACCGCATCGCCGCGCATCGCGCCCATGTTCGCGCAATTCGTCGAGCAGGGATGGGCGGCGCGCAATCCGCGACCGGCGCGCGGGCTCTCCTTCGGCGCCGCGGGCTTCGTCAGCGACCATGAGCTGTTCACGCCCGAGGAAATGGACGCCGATCCGACGTACGGCTATCTGCGCGGCGTCGGACTCGGCTGGTGCGCCGGCCGCATAGCCGTCCCGCCCTCGGGCGACATGCTGATCTTCAGCTGGGAGAGGCGCTTCGTCGACGGCCCTTTCGATCGCGCCATGCTCGACGCGCTGGATGCGATCGGCGGCCATCTCGCCCGCGCGGCGCTGATCGCGGCCCGGCTCGGCCTCGAGCGGGCGCGCGCCGCCGCGGAGACGATGCGCGCGCTCGGGCTGCCGGCGGCCGTGCTGTCGCGCGCGCATCGGCTGCTGCTCGCCAATGATCTCTTCGCGCGCTTCGTGCCGTCGCTGGTGCAGGATCGGCGTGAGCGCGCCGTGATCGCCGATCCGCGCGCCGATGCGCTGTTCGCGCAGGCGCTCGCCCGGCTGCGCGTCGTCGGCGCGCCGACCGGCGTGCAATCGCTGCCTGTGCCCGCGCGCGAGGGCGGGCCGCCGCTGGTCCTGCATCTCGCGCCGATCCGCGGCGCCGCCCAGGATGTGTTCGCGGCCGGCGATGTGCTGCTGATCGTCACCGAGCTCGCCGTCGGCGCCGCGCCCAGCGCCGGCCTGCTGCAAGGGCTGTTCGACCTCACCCCCGCGGAGGCGCGCGTCGCCCGCGCCATCGCCGCGGGCCGCGCCGCCTCCGAGATCGCGCGCGAGCATGGCGTCTCGGGCGAGACGATTCGCTCGCAGTTGCGCGCCATTTTCGCCAAAACCGGCGTGTCGCGTCAGGTGGAGCTGGTGCGCCTGCTGTCGGGCGCGACGCTGCCCTGATCGCATCTCCTCCATTCGGGGGATACGCCGCGAGCGCAGCCGCTATAGGAGGGAACGCAGCCCTTTCTCGCCGAAAGGCCAGCGATGCGCTTTCGCGCCGCAGACGGCGCGCGGAGACTTTTGTGATCGACGGACGGCTGGACGATGGCGAATGGGCGCTCTGCGCGGGCTTCGTCATCGAGACGGGGACCAAGCGCGGGCGGCCGCCGCGCTATGGCAATTGGAGCTCGGTTTATCGGCAGTTTCTGCGCTGGGCCGTCGCCGGCCAATGGCTCCTATTGAATGAGGCGGCGAAAGCCGCCGGCGGCGCGGAGCTGGAGGCCGCGCTCGCCGCCGTTTGCGCCCTGCCCGGCCGCCGCAAGGCGCGCTGATCAGAAGCTCGGGTCTATGCCGCCTGTCGCCAGAAAATGCTCGAGCCAGTGGATGTCATAGACGCCATTCTGCACATCGGCGTTGCGCACCAGCGTGCGGAACAGCGGCAACGTCGTGTCCACGCCGTCGATGATGAACTCGTCCAGCGAGCGCCGCAGCCGCATCAGCGCCTCGGTGCGGTTGCGGCCGTGGACGATGAGCTTGCCGATCAGCGAATCATAATTGGGCGGGATCGTGTAGCCCTGATAGGCGGAGGAATCGACGCGCACGCCGACGCCGCCCGGCGGATGATAATAGGCGATGCGTCCTGGAGAGGGCCGAAAGCTCGACGGATGCTCGGCGTTCACGCGGCATTCGATCGCATGGCCCCAGAACCAGATATCCTCCTGCCGCAGCGACAGAGGCGAGCCGGCGGCGACGCGGATCTGCTCGCTGACGAGATCGACGCCGGTCACGGCCTCCGTCACCGGATGCTCGACCTGGATACGGGTGTTCATCTCTATGAAATAGAAGGCGCCGTTCTCATAGAGGAACTCGATCGTTCCGGCGCCGGCATAATGCATCTCGCGCATCGCCTTGGCGCAGATCTCGCCGATCTCCGCGCGCTGCTCGTCATTGAGCGCGGGCGAAGGGCTCTCCTCCCACACCTTCTGGTGGCGGCGCTGCAGCGAGCAATCGCGCTCGCCGAGATGGATCGCCTGCCCCTTGCCGTCGCCGAAAATCTGAATCTCGATATGGCGCGGCTTGTCGAGATATTTCTCGAGATAGACGGTGTCGTCGCCGAAGGCGGCCTTGGCCTCGGCGCGCGCGGTGGCGATGGCCGAATGCAGCTCCGCCTCGCTGCGGGCGACCTTCATGCCGCGGCCGCCGCCGCCGGAGGCCGCTTTCACCAGCACCGGATAGCCGATCTTCGCGGCGACCTTCGCGCCCTCTTTCCCATCGGCGATGGGGCCGTCGGAGCCCGGCACGCAGGGAATGCCGAGGCGCTTCGCCGTCGCCTTGGCCTCGATCTTGTCGCCCATCAGGCGGATATGCTCGGCCTTGGGACCGATGAAGGTGAGTCCGTGCTCGGAGACGATCTCGGCGAAGCGGGCGTTCTCCGAGAGAAAGCCATAGCCCGGATGCACGGCGTCGGCGCCGGTGATCTCGCAGGCGGAGAGCAGCGCCGGAATGTTGAGATAGGATTCGCGCGCCGCCGGCGGACCGATGCAGACCGATTCGTCGGCGAGCTTCACATGCATGGCGTCGGCGTCCGCCGTCGAATGCACGGCCACTGTGGCGATGCCGAGCTCCTTGGCGGCGCGCAGAATGCGAAGCGCGATCTCGCCGCGATTGGCGATGAGGATTTTGTCGAACATGGGCGCCCTACTCGATCACGAGGAGCGGTTCGCCATATTCGACCGGCTGTCCGTCTTCGACCAATATGGCCGTCACCACGCCGCCCTTGGGCGCGACAATGTCGTTGAAGGTTTTCATCGCCTCGATGAGCAGCAGCTTGTCGCCGGCGGTGACGCGGGCGCCGACCTCGACGAAAGGCTTGGCGTCCGGGCTCGGCCGCAGATAGGCGGTGCCGACCATGGGCGATTTCAGCGCATCGGCGTGCTCGGCAGGAGCGGCCGGAGCCGGCGCAGCGGACCGGGCGGCGGGCGCCGCAGCGGGGATCGGCGCCGGCGCATAGGCTGCGGCCGGCAGAGCGATGGTCGCATGGGTGGGCGCGGCCGGCGTGCGCGCGGCGCGAATGCGCAAATCGCCCTTCTGGACCTCGATCTCGGTCAGATCGCTTTCGCCGAGCAGGCGCGCGATCTCACGCAGCAGCTCGGTGTCGACGCCGGCGGCTCCGGCGGCGGCGGCTTTCGGTTTTGCGGCTTGGGTGGCAGTGCGACGAGTCTGGACTTTGCGCGCCATGATTGCTCAGGTCTTTCTTTCTTCTCGATCGAACAATGCGTTCAGCGCCAGCACATAGGAATCGGCTCCGAAACCGGCGATGACGCCGCGAGCCACAGGCGCGATGAAGGAGTGACGCCGAAAACTCTCCCGTGCATGCACATTGGAGAGATGCACCTCGACGACCGTCGCTCCCGAGCCCTTTATGGCGTCGTAGAGCGCGATCGACGTGTGGGTGAAGGCGCCGGCGTTCAAAATGACCGGCGCGCCGGCCTTGCCCGCCTCTTGTATCCAATCCACGAGGTCGCCCTCATGGTTGGACTGCCGGAACAAAAGCTCGATCCCGCGGGCGGCGCAAATCTCGGCCAGCCGCGTTTTTATGTCGTCGAGCGTCGCGCGGCCGTAGACGTCGGGCTCGCGCGTCCCGAGCAGATTGAGATTTGGACCGTTTAGAACATGGACGGCGGGCATAAAGGGTCCTGACGAAGGGCGCGCGCCGCGCCGGCGCGCCCCTTCTAGCGTCATTGCCGCCGCGAAGGAAGCCCCGCCTCCGTCAGCAGACGGTCTTGCCGCATTTGCGGGTGTTTTCGATCTTGGTTTTGAGCGGCTGGAAGCCGACCGCGCCGACGATCACTTCCTTGCCCAGAACCCAGGAGGGCGTGCCGGTCAGATTGAGGCTGTCGGCCAGCTCCATAACCTCTTTGATCGAGGCCTTGACCTCGGGGCTCTTGGAATCTTTCTCGAGCTTGGCCGTGTCGGCTCCCAGCTCCTTGGCGATGGCGATCGCCTGCGCCTTGCCGACGGCGCCGCGCGTATTGAGCAGCTTTCGGTGGAATTCATAGAATTTCTCGGGCTTGAGCTGCAGCCGCGCGGCGGTCGCGATCTCCGCCGCCTCGACCGAGCCGGCGCCGAGAACCGGGAAATCCTTCAGCACGACGCGCAGCTTGGGATCGCCCTCGATGAGCTTGGCGACATCGTCCAGCGCGCGTTTGCAATAGCCGCAGTTATAGTCGAAGAACTCGACCAAGGTGACGTCGCCGGAGGGATTGCCGATCACCGCCTGGCTGGCGGAGTTGAACAATTTGTCCGCGCCCTGCGTCACCGCTTTCTGCCGCGAATCGGCTTCGGCGACCTTCTGGCGGCGCTCGAGCTCGTCTATGGCGTCGCGAATCACCTCTGGATTGGCGAGCAGGTAATCATGGACGATCTTCTCGATTTCAGCCTTTTGCGGAACAGAGGTTTCAGCGCGCAGCGGCGCGGCGACGGCGACGAGGCCGATGACCGCGGCGGCCGCGGCGCGGACCAGAGCGCTCCGGTCGAAAATTTGGGCGAGCCGCATCGGCATGGGAAACTCCTCGAAGGGTTCGGAAACGTCGTCACGACGTTCGCTCGTCAGGGCTGAGTGCGCACGCCGTCGTTGAGCTGGAGCGAGCCGAGCCCATAGTTGAACTTGGCGTCGCCCAGCGTGCGCAATTGCAGCGACACCATGATCGTCTGGTTCCGCGAGAGACCGGAGGAGGTGTTCCCTTGGAAAACCGACGAATAATTGATGGAGAAGGTGGTGCACTCGTCCTTGTAGCCAGCCCCCAGGCCCAGCGCGGCGACCGAGAACAGCGGAGCCGATCCCGTGATGGTGCTGCCCGTCAGCGTGATATTCGTCGCCGGCGAGACGGTCAAGGAATTGTAGAGATAGCGGCTCATGTCGAAAGTGGCGGAGCCGGTGAGGAAATAATTCTTGGTGATGTCGTAGCGGCCATTCACCGACATGCCCTGCCGGCGCTGGTCGAAGCCGATGACCGCCTGCGAGGCGTAATTGGCGTATTGCAGGTTGACGGTGAGCGGATCGAGCTTGAACGAGGCGACGACATCTATGCGCCGGCCGCGCAAGCCGTCTGGATCGAAACGTCCCTTGCCGACGATGCTGAAAAATGAGGAGGGGGCGATGGCGAGGCGGCCGACCCAATCCGACGTGCGCGTGTCGAGGCCGGAGGCGAGGCCCACATTGGCCGCGTCTGCGGTGGAATAGCCGTTCTTGCCGGCGAGCTGCCGCGACTGGCCGGCGAGCGCATTGATGAAGCCGCCATTGGCGAAGGTCATGGTCGCCTGGCCGCCGTAATTGATGCGCGTGCCCGTCTCGAAACGGTCGTAGCCGGAATATTTGCTCCATTCGAACAGGTTGGAATCGTCGAAGACGAGGCTCTGCGCGTCCATGTTGACGAGCGAGGGAATCGACGACTGGTTCGGCCGCGCCACCACTTGCGCGATCGGCTCGACCACGAGATCGCCGAGACTGCTGCGCGCGAGAATGGGATAGCGCCATTCGACGCCGCCGCCCGGCGTCGCCTGACCGCGAAACACGCTGTCCGAGCCATTGACGAACAGCGACTGCGCCGAATTGGGGATCGGCTGCCAATAGCTGTTGTAGGCGGCGTAGGAATTATTGGTGTCGTAGTCGAGATAGGAGCCCGTCACCCGCGTGAAGGCGAAAGGCGCCCAGACGCCGCCGAGCGGATCGATGATTCGGCGCTGCCAGGAAGCCATCGCCGTGGCGTGCTGGTAATTGCCGCCGACGCCGCGCAGCAGACAGCCGCTCTTATAGGGGTCGGCCGAAGGCGAATAGAGCTGGCAGACATTGTAGAGGCCATAGAGCGAATCCAGCGTGCGCGGCTGAATCGACTCGTAATTGGCGATGCTGGCCGAGGTGCTGGTGAAATTGGCGTCCAGCGTGATCTGGCCGCCAATGCCGAAAGTCTTGGCCGGATCGACGTCGAAAGCGCGATTATAGTCGAGCAGCGGATGCACGACCGGCTGCTGCGCCTGCACGTCGGTCGCGGACAGTCCCTGGAAGTAGTAGCCGCGCAGGTCGAAATAGCTGCGCGGCCCCTGCCCCGTCAGATAGACGGTGGAGGACGCCTCGCGGAAGAAGTAGTTCTGCAGGAAGCTGTTGTACTGCTTGTAATCCTGCAGGAAATAGCGATCGCTGAGCGCGGTGACGTCCCAGCCGAAGCGCCAATTGTCATTGAGCGCGAATTCGCCATTGGAATAGACCGAGCCGCGCCAACGCTCGTTGCGCGCGCCATAGGGCGCGATGGTGAAGGCGCTGGGGTCGCTGACATGCGTGCCCTCGGCGCGGATGATGTAAGAGCCGTTCTCCAGCCGCTGACGGAACTCGGCCGAGAGGAAGGCCCCCTGCCGGGCGAAGCCGGTCGGCGTGATGGTGAGATCGTAATCCGGCGCGATCGCCCAATAATAGGGCACGCCGACGCCGAAGCCGAGCTGCTGGCGATAGGTCAGCTGCGGATTGAGGAAGCCGGACTTGCGCTTGACCGAGGGATCTGCCGACCAGAAATAGGGGATATAGGCGATCGGCGTCCCGAACAGCTCGAGCGAGGCGTCCTCGTAATAGATCACCTTCTCGTCATTGTCGTGGATGATGCGCTTGGCGTGCACCGTCCACAGCCGCGGCTTGGTCGGATCGTCCTGGCAGGCGTCGCAGGCCGTGTAGGCGCCCTGGTCGAAGGTCGTGACCTCGCCCGTGCGCTCGGCGTGGGGCGAGGTGAAATGGGTGCTCTCGGCGCTCTCGACCTGCAGGCTTTCGATGAAGCCGTTCTTGAAGTCGTCGGTGAAGTCGAAGCGATCGGCGTAGGCGACCGTTCCGTCCTTCTCCGTCAGCTTGGCGTGGCCCTCGGCGAAGACGCGCTGCGTGTTGCGGTCATAGACGACGCGATCCGCCTCCAGCACCCGGCCCTTGTAGAAGATCTGCACGGAACCGCGCGCGGTGACGACATTGCGGCGCTCGTCATAGGCGAGCTCCTTGGCCTCCACCACCATGCGCTGCGCGCTCTCCGCCGGCGGCGCGGCCACAGGCTGCGCGCGCGCCGTGATGGGCGCGGCGGCGAGAAAGGCCGCGAGGGCCGGGAAAAGGACAGGCAGGACCTTGGAGACGCGACGCGACACAGCCGGCGCGGAGCGGAGGCGCTCCACGCTTGGCCTATGTTCGCGAGTGCGGCGACGACGGCGAAGGCCCATCAGCCGTCCTCCGAATGCAAGAGAGCGAGCGCACCCAACATGCTTCCGACGAGAGCAGGCGACCAAGCAGCGACGAGCGGGCTTATGACGCCTGCGCCACCCAGATCGGAAAAGATTTTCGTGCCGATATAAAGCACGAAGCCCGACGCGACGCCACCCGAAATGGTCCGCGCGATTCCGCCGAATCGAAAGAATCTTAATGAAAAGGAAGCGGCCACGAGAACCATGGCGACGAGCAGCAGCGGCCGCGCGAGAAGTGTCTGAAACTGCAGCGCATAGCCGGTGGGATCGAGCCCAGCATCGCGGCTGCTGTCGCCGAGCCGCGGCAGATCCCAGAAGGGCGCCCCCTGCGGAGGCGTGGCGGCGGAGGCGAGCTGCTCGGGCGTCAGATCCGTCGCCAGCAGATAGGAGCCGACGGCGCGCGATTCCTCCCCCGGCGCGCTGACGCGGGCGTCCTCGAGCACGAAGACCCCGGCCTGCAGCCGCGCCCGACGCGCCTCGACGCGCTCCAGGAAGACTCCGTCCTTCTGATAGACATTGACGCTGACGCCATCGAGCGCGAGCCCCCCTGCCCGCACATCGACCGCATGCATGATCGCCTGGCCATCGACGCCATTGAGGCGGAACCATTTGCCGTGATCGATGCGCACGCTGCCCTCGACGCCGAAAAGATCCAGCTCCATCTGGTCGGAGCGCATCTTCATCATGGCGGAGATAGGATTATAGAGCGTGACCGAGATGATCCCGATCGTCGCCGCCACCAGCGCCGGCGGCAGCAGGAACTGCCAGACCGACATGCCGGAGGCGCGGGCCACCACCAGCTCGAGCTTGCGAGTGAGGTCGACGAAGGTCGCCATGGAGCCGAACAGCACAGCGAAGGGGAGAATCATCTCCGCAGTGGCCGGGACGCGCAGCAGCGTCATCAGCGCCACCGTGCCGGCCCCCGCCTGCGGAATGTCGCCGGCGCGCCGCAGCAGCTCCACGAAATAGACAACGAACATGAGACAGAACATGGTGACGAAGATCGCCATGATCGTCTTGGTGAAGCGCGCGGCGAGATAGCGCGTGATGGTGACGCCGATCATGCCGCCCTCGCGCGGCGCCACGGCGCCGGCACATGTCGCGCAGAATCGATCGCCATCGCCTGTCGCCGCCCCTCCCCGATGCGCGCCCATTCCGAGCCGCTTGGCTAGACGCTCCGCCGCCGCGGCGCAAGCCGAGGCCGGCGCCAGGGTCGATCGGCGGCCAGAGCAAGCTGCCCTCCGCTCGAGGCTTTTCCTGGGCGAAGCGCAGAACGAGGCGATCCTCTCTGGTGCAAAAGCGCCGAATTCGTCAGAGCGCGCCGAAGCGGGCCGCTTCGATCGCCATTGCGGATTATTGCGGGGTCGGGATGCGCCGACGCTCCCGACTTGCGCCGACGCCCTACGGCAAAAGCCGAGCGCCGACGCCATCCGGGCGCCCTTCCCACAACTGATTGATTTGATTGGCGCGCCGGTCGGGATAAAGATGCGAACACCTATGTCATTGAAGCTGACCTATGAACTCGGCAAGAGACGAGATTCCGACTGCCGAGAATTTTGGTAGAGGTAATAACATACCACCGCCAAAATCCTGAAGTCGGATCCGCCGTCCGCGCCCCCATCGCTGTGAATCGTTTCGAGCCCCCAGATTTGAACTTGCAGCCCTATCTTTTGTTCTCGATACAGGGGAGGACGGAATGGACGACAACATCACGCTCGAGTTGACGCTCCGACGCGCGGACGTCACGGCGCTAGTGGATATCCTGAACCGCCGAGTCGAAAATCTCCAGCAAATAGAAAATCACGATGGATCCGAAACGACTCCCGACGCAAAGCGAGAAAAGGACACCATCATCGCCGTCTTGATGGCGTTGGAGTCGGCCGTCGAGATGCGTCGCGACGCGAGAACGTCCGGCACGGCGCCGATCGTCGAGACACTCGCCGGCGGAAGCAGGCAATTGCCTTCTCTCGAAGCCGCTGAAGACGAAGCGCGCCGAACATTGGCGCAGGCGACCGAGTCTCTCGCTCGAGCACATGCCGCGTTCGTCGCATCGGTCGCAGGTCACGAGGGGAGCGCATCTTCTGGGGCGCCGTCGCCGATCGAGGTCGAAGAGCGTGAATTGCGGCGTGCGCAGGCTGCTCACGAAGACGCCGCCGAACGCCTCTCGGATGCGAAAAGGCGTGATGCCGAGACCGCCCGAAAAATCGCTTATGCGCGTTCCGAGCGCGCCCACGACGAAGCGGTGACGGCGCTGCGGCAATATGAACCTCTGGCGCTCGAAATGCTCAAGCTGTTCAGTCTCCTTTCGGTCCATGCCGACCTCGCTCTGGCGGATGTCGAGGCGGCCGACAAGGCCAGAATCGATCCACATACGGCAAGCGCGGTCCGGCGCCTCGAGAGCGCGATGGCGGAGCACAAGCAGGGTCACGTCGAAGGCGTGGCGAAACACGTCGCCGAGGCGTTGCATGAGCTCGAGTTGGCTTCGGGGAAGCGCCCGTTCAACCGTGCTTAGGCGCTCGTCTCCTTCGAAGGCGTCATGTCTTCGGACGTAAACTGATATTGGAAAGCTGCTGCACGTCGTCCACTTCTCGGTCTGAATTCTCAAGTCGTCAAATGTTCGATGTAGTTCGTTCCTCGCTACCTGAATCATCTCTGTATCGTCGAATTCTTCCATCTCGAGAAGAATCGGGACTTGGAACACCAAAGGCTCGCGCTCGACCTGGAACGTTATCCGGACACGGTCTCCTTTCGAGCTCGGCGCTGCCGCCTCGATGCGCACGACCTTGATCTTGAACTCGTCCATTTCAGCACCATGATGTCCGCGTCATATTTCGATCGCTCTCAGCGCGATCGTATCGACGCCATGAGTGTCTCGTCTCGGAGTGTCTCGTCTCGCTATCGATAAAATTTGATCGTGATTTCAGGAGGAACCTTTTCGACGGCATGTCTGATTTCCTCGATGACATTCGACAGCCGGGTCGCGTCGATGCTTATTCCGATACTACATCCCGGACAGATCATCCGAGCTTGTGACTTCAACTTTCCAATGGTCTGCTCGAGCTCGTGCCCGCATTGCGGACATTGGAATGCGATCCGACATGCTTCGACATCGACCATGACGAGCGTCTCCGATGTTGCCTGTTCAGTGGTTCACGCAAGACGCGCCCATCATACGTAGCTCCGTCGGACTGGACCGGCGACCGGGCAGCGACAGCCGTGGCGCCGCTCGGTTCTCTCGACTCCTACCATGTCCGCCGCCATGCTGGACTGCTTCGAAGAAGCTGGAGCCCGAACGGCGCTTGAACCTCGAGCGACGACGCGCCATATGAGTCCGATCGGGTGTCGGTCGGATGACCTTGCCGTTGTGCCGAGTGGGCGCGCGAAGCGCATCACCTCCTCTTCAATCACCGATCCATCTGGGCGTCGCACGCAGCGAGCGCCCCATTCCTCAGCGTCGGCGCATGACAGGGGCGTGAAACCATGAGGATAGCACAATGATCGCGTTCGATTATGGCGTGGAGGCGGGCTTGTTCTCTTACAAGGGGCCGAGATCTCGTCCGAATAGCCTCGGCTATAAGAGGTTCGCCCGGGCGGCGGATGCGATCCGCTTCGCGATGGAAAATGTCTCGTCCGACATGTTGCGCAGTTGCTCTCTCGAGGTGGGCGACACGCGCTACGTCGGCGCCGAGATCCGCAATCTGTATGAAAACGCTGATTACCCGCTTCTACGACGCGCCAATTCTGCCGAATGAATATGATGGCTTCAGCGGTTCCGTGACGCGCTTCGACAAGCAATTACCTGGACGAATTGATCCGCCCCAAGATATCAGCGTGACACCGACGGCCTCGAAGTGCATTATATCTAAGCGAGGCGAAAGGTGCCGCCGATGAAACCGGACACATCGTTCCCCATCGTGGGCGTCGGCGCTTCCGCCGGCGGCATCCAAGCGCTGGAGAGCCTGTTCCGCGCCATGCCGGCCAATCCGGGCATGAGCTTCGTCATCATCATGCATCTGGCTCCCGACCGGAAGAGCCTCCTCACGGATATTCTGGCGCGCCACGCCAAGATGAGCGTCGAGGTCGCGCGCGACGGTCAGGAGCTCGAAAAAGACAAGATCTATGTCATTCCGCCGGCCGCGGTCTTGACGATCGCCTTGGGGCGGCTTCGGCTGATCGCGACGGACCCCGCTCATCACGAGCGCTCGCCGATCGACGTCTTCTTCAGCGCACTCGCTCGCGACCGTGGCGAATCCGCCATCGGGGTCGTCCTGTCCGGGAGCGGCAGCGACGGCGTTCTCGGCATCAAGGCGATCAAGGAGCACGGCGGCGTCACCATGGCGCAGGCGAGCGACGGGTCGGGTCCGGGATTTGGGGGGATGCCGGGCAGCGCCATCGCCAGCGGACTGGTCGATTTTGCCATTCCGGTCGATGCGATGGCGGAAAAGCTCGTCGAGATCATACGCGATCTCGAGGAGCCGGACGATCTCGCATCCGATCGGCCAATGAACGATGACGACGGCGTCGTTCTCGAGGCGCGTCAAGCCATCTATTCGATCCTCCGTGATTCCGCGGGACATGACTTCAGCGGCTACAAGACCAAGACATTCATGCGTCGGGTCCGCCGCCGCATGCATATCCAGCAATGCGAGAAGATCGCCGATTATGTGGAGCGCCTGCGCGAGGCTCCCGAGGAGGCGATGGCGTTGTTTCGCGACCTCCTGATCAATGTCACGAGCTTTTTTCGCGATTCGGACGCATTCGACGCGCTCCGAGAAAGCGCCATCCCACGTTTGTTCGAAGGCAAAGGCGCGGCCGACACGGTGCGGGTCTGGGTTCCCGGTTGCTCCACGGGCGAAGAAGTCTATTCGATCGCGATCATTCTGCGCGAGCATATGGACGGGTTGAGAGTCGCTCCGCGCGTGACCATTTTCGCGACGGATATAGACGAGGCGGCTCTGACGATCGCGCGCGCCGCCCGCTATCCCGCCGCGCTGATGGACGCCGTTTCGGAGCAGAGACGCAGACGTTTTTTCACGGCCGAGCCCGGCAGCTATGTCGTCGTCAAGGCGGTTCGCGATCTCTGCGTCTTCTCTCCCCACAGCATCCTGCGTGACCCGCCTTTCTCGCATATGGACCTCGTCTCCTGCCGCAATCTCCTGATCTATCTCGGCGCCGATGTGCAGAGGGAGGTGATTCCGATCTTTCACTACTCCCTCCGCGCTGGGGGAATTCTCTTTTTGGGGATGTCGGAGAGCATAGGCCAATTCTCCGACCTCTTTACGCCGCTCGACAAAAAGCATTGTCTGTTCGAGGCGCGCGATCCCGGGCGGCGGGTGCGCATGCCGCATTTCATGGCGGGCTTGCACGCTCTCTCCTTCCCCGCTCCGGCATCCGGCAAGAGCAGCGCCGGATCCGCGTCACAATTGCGGCGCGCCGTGGAGGCGCGCATCGCCGAAGCATTCGCGCCTCCGCATGTCGTCGTCACCGACGACGGCGACATCATTCACTTTTCCGCCCGAACGGGCAAATATCTCGAAGCGGCGCCCGGAGCGCCGGATCGTCAGATCTTCGCGATGGCGCGCAAAGGGCTACGCCTCGATCTGCGCAGCGTGCTGCGCGAGGCGATCGAGACGCGCCGGACCGCGACGCGGCAGAATGTGAAAGTCGAAACCGACAACGGCCACACGGAGCTGGTCTCGCTGACCGCCGAGCCTCTGCCTGACCGGGAGGGCGGCAAGGCGCTTTTCTTGATTTTGTTTCAATCGAGAGAACCGTCGACGGCGGACGAGACGCCGCTCTCCCCGAGCGAACGCGAGCCGGCGGGCGACGCGGCGCGGCTCGAAAGGGAAGTGTTCGACACCCGCGAACGGCTTCAGGCGACGATCGAGGAATATGAGACGGCCCTCGAGGAGTTGAAATCGGCGAACGAAGAGCTGATCTCGATGAACGAGGAGACGCAGTCGACCAATGAGGAGCTCGAATCCTCCAAGGAGGAGCTGCAATCGCTCAATGAGGAGATGCGGACCGTCAATCATGAGCTTGAGAGCAAAATCGACGAACTAGACCGGGCCAACAGCGATCTGAGGAACGTGTTTGCGAGCACGCGCATCGCGACAATCTTCATGGATCGCAATCTCGTCATTCGGAGCTTCACGCCCGCGGCGTCGCAAATCTTCAACATTATCCCTTCGGACGCCGGAAGACCGCTCACCGACCTCGCGGCAAAGCTCGATTATCCCGAATTGACGACGGATCTTCTCGAAGTCTTGGAAACCGGTGATTCGATCGAGCGGCGGGTGCATAAGGACGACGTCGATGCGCCTTATTATCTCGCCCGGCTCACCGCCTATCGCGGTGCCTCGCGGGAGATCGACGGAGTCGTGGCGACATTCATCGACGTCACCAGCACGACGCGCTCGGAAGAGAAAGTGCAGAAGCTGCAAGCCGATCGTCTGAACTCGATGAAGGAGATGGGCACCGGCCTAGCCCATGAGATCAATCAGCCGCTCGCGGCGGCCGCGACCTATCTCCATGCGGCGCAGCGCTCGTTGAAAATGCCGTCCGAGCGGCGCCCCGCGAGCATCGAAAGCATATTGGGGAGCGCTGTGGAGCAAGTGATGTGGGCCGCGCAGATCGTCGATCATTTGCGCGAGTTCGTCTCCCGGGACGAGCCGAAAAAAACCTTCTCGAGCGTGCACAAGCTGATCGAGGAGGCTTACGAGCTCACCCTGCCGATCGCGAAGCAATCTGGAGTCCGTGGAATATTTCGGTTGAATTCGAAGGACGATCGCGCGCTCGTGGACGAGGTCCAGATCAAGCAGGTTCTGATCAATCTGATGCGCAATGCGATCGATGCGATGAGCGCTGCGGCCAAGCGGGAGCTGACGATATCGACCTCTGTGGCCGAGGGAGGCACGATCCGTGTCGATGTCGCCGATACCGGTCCCGGCGTGCCAGAAAAGATCAAGGCGAAGCTGTTCGAGCCTTTCGTCACGACGAAGACGCGCGGGATTGGCGTCGGATTGTCGATCTCACGCTCGATCGTCGAAGCGCATTACGGAAGGATATGGGCCGAATCCAATCCAAAAGGCGGAACGATCTTCAGCTTTACACTCCCTCTGGCGAAGACGGATGCGGGTTCGGTCGACGGCGCTCCAAGCCCAGAGCAGCCTTGAGAAGCTGAAGCAGCCGCCGTCGTCGTAGCGCCAGCAATGCGCCGCCGCTCGAGTGGCCGAGAACGGATACGAATGCAGAACGACAAAGAGACCACGCGGATCGAGATATTCAGCGATGGCGTCTTCGCGATCGCCATCACGCTCCTTGTGCTCGAGATCAAGCTACCCAGTCATGAAGTGGTGACGGAAAAAGGTCTCGCGCATTCGCTTGCCGCAGCTTGGCCCGGTTATCTCGCCTTCTTCATCAGCTTCGTCACCATCCTCGCCATCTGGGCGCATCATCATTGGATATTCACGACCATTCGACGAGCCGACCATCCCCTCGTCTATTGGAACGGCTTTCTATTGATGGTCGTCACGCTGGTTCCGTTCTCGACCGGATTGCTCGCGGAATATCTGCTGCATCCAGAGGCGCGCATTGCCGCGAACATTTACACTGGAAACTTTCTCGCGATTGCGTTGGCGTTTCACGGACTATGGCGGCATATCTCGAAGAGCGGCAAGCTGCGGGCGCCGCAGGCGATCGCCCCGACGCAAGACGAGGCGGCGCGTCTCACCAGGCATTACCGGCTCGGCCCCATTCTCTATCTCGGAGCGTTCACGGCCTCGTTCGTTTCGGAGGCTGCGAGCGTCTCAGCCTGCTTGCTGCTGGCGTTCTTTTTTGCGCTGCGGGGCTGGCCGACGGAAAGTCGAAGTTGAAACGGTGGCGGGCGGGATCATATTCGAGATCCCGCGGCCACTCGCAGTGCTCGAGACCGCGAGAAAGCTAGTTCCTCGAAAGGCTCCGTCACCCGGGAGGGCGCGGAGCCTTTCGCTATGGTGTCAGTGAGAGAGCCCCGGGCTCATTGCCAGTACATCCGTGGAGACGATCGTTTTATGCGATCTGAAGATTTCCCGCCGCGCTCTTTCCCGACTTGTTGTCGCGAACGAGACCGAGTTGGAGCTTCTGCCCTTCGGCCAGGGTCTGCATGCCGGCACGCTCGACCGCGGAGATATGCACAAACACATCCGAGCCGCCATTGTCAGGCTGGATGAAGTGCATGCCGCGCGCTTGGTCGACACTATGGAGCGAATGCAACGCCTGCATACGCTGCTCGTCCAGTTCGTAGGTCGCGACTAGCTCTGCCGCCGCTTTGTGGCGGTTCCGTGCGTTGGTTCGGTGACGGCGCTGTCGTTCAAAGCGGTCGACGATCCAACCCGCTTCGCCAGATCCAAAGCCTCGGAGCGTGTTTCGGACTGACATCACGCCGCATTCAGAGCGGCGATACGATCAATATCGACGGCCACATCTCCAAATGCGGCGACGGCGAAGTGCGCACGGCGCTCTACGAAGCGGCCAGCGCCATGCTCGTGCGCTCCAAGAAATGGTGCGCCGTGAAGGCGTGGGGCGTCAAGATCGCGGCAAAGCGCGGCCACAAGCGCGCCGTCGTGGCTGTCGCGCGCAAGCTCGCTGTCGTCATGCATCGGATGTGGATCGACGGCAGCGCGATCCGCTTCTCGGCGCAGGAAGAGCCCTCGGGCTCGCCGAAAAGAGGAACGAAGAGGACGCTGGCGATCGCGTCGCCGGAGTCGATCGAAGCGCGCATGAACGACAACATGACGACGAATTGACGGCGCGGGGTCGACACGAGTTCCGCCATTCGGCGGGAGAGAACCTAGTGTATCGAAGTGCATGCGGAGAACACGATATCTTGTCGGCGACGACGCCCCCTCGGAGGCCGATAGCGAGCATGAATGCATGTGTGGCCCCGCGATCCCGACGCAAAGTGTGCCCCCACCCGGCACGCGGGATTGAGCACGAAAGACTGCATGGACCCCCAGGCGTTTCTCATCGCAAACTGGCGTAGGCTGTCGCGTCGAAGAAAAGAAACGGATACTATCCCAAGACGGAAACAAACATGGCGACGAAGACAACACGAGGACGCCCGATTAAGACGGCGAGGACGCCCGATTAAGACGGCAAGATAAAGCGAACTGACGTTCGCACCTCGCGGCGCTCGTAATTTGTTGTCTGCACATTGGTTTTTGCAGGCTACAAATGCGCAGGCATGATACGGCGCGATGTGCGGCGGTTTCCGCAGAATCGAAATTCGTTCGTGTTCGCAGCGTGATAGACGCTGGCGTTCGAGAGGCGCCACGTGGCATGTCCCGCCGGCTCTACGCTACAGCCGGTATTTTCACGCCCGATTGCGATCGGCGTTCGAGGACGGTTGCGCAGGCGGATTTCGACGCCGATCGTCTCGCCATGGCGAGCGACGACAGAGACGATTTCCACATTCGACCCGGCCGGTCCCGAGCTGGCGGAAGGAGCGTCCGTCCGCGCTCGCTTTCCTTCGTCCGGCAGGTCGAGATCGCCGTCCGAAAGGCCGGCGGTGATCCCTGCCGGATCGGCCGAGGCTTCGCGGACGCAGTCGGCCGGAAAGGAGGAGAAGGAAGCGGCCGGTTCAACGCGCGGGGACGAGGCGCGAAGGTGGCGGCGGCCCTTCCGAGAGATGGCGGTGGCTGGCAACGCGACTCCGCCGGACGGTTTCGAACGCGTCGCGTCGTCGTCAAGGCGCGCGTCGTGAAGCTCAACCCGCAACGCGGAACGCGCGGTCCGAAAATGCGCGGCGCGATGAGCAAGGCCGTCGACGCCCATCTCCGCTATCTCGAACGTGATGGCGTCACCCGCGACGGCGAGAAGGGGCGCGCCTATTCCGCTTTCGAGAACGAGGCGGACGGCCGCGCCTTCGTCGAACGCGGGCGCGAAGATCGCCACCAATTCCGCTTCATCGTCGCGCCGGAGGACGCCGGCGACATGGCCGATCTGCGGGGCTTCACCCGCGACCTCATGCGGCAGGTAGAGAAGGACCTCGACACGAGCCTCGACTGGATCGCTGTCGACCATCACAACACCGGCCATCCTCACACCCACATCATCGTCCGGGGCGTGCTCGACGACGGCCGTATCCTCAATATAGCCGGCGACTATATCGCTCACGGCGTTCGTCATCGGGCGAGCGAGCTCGTCACGCTGGAGCTCGGCCATCAGAGCGAGATCGAGCTTCAGACGAAGCTCGCGAATGAAGTTGCGGTCGAGCGACTGACGCGGCTCGACAAGATGCTGCTCGCCGAGCAGCGCGAACACGGCGTCATTGAACTCAGGCTCGGGGAAGGCGCCTCCTATCTCGTCCGAGAGAACCGGGCGCTGCTACTCGGCCGCGTGCGGCGTTTAGAGCGCCACGGGCTCGCTGCCGAACTCGAGACGGAGCGGTGGGCGATTTCCGACCGTGCGGAGCAGATGCTGAAGGAACTCGGCGTTCGCAACGAAGCGATCGAGACCATCCGCCGGGCGCTGGCCAGTCACGGTCTGGCGGACGAGCGCGGCGTCGGGCAATATGTTTGCCACGGGGAGACCGGAAAGGAGCCGATCGTCGGTCGGGTGTTGGCCAAAGGGCTGGCCGGCGACGAGTTGAGTGAGCGGGTCTATCTCGTCGTCGACGGCGTCGACGGACGAGTCCATCACATGGAGTTCGCCGATCCGACCCGCATCGAGGAGGTCGGCCGAGGCATGATCGTCGAAGCCGCGCCCGCCGTTTCCGGTCAGAGGCCCGCCGACCGCAACATCGCCATCGTCGCGGAGAACGACGGCGTCTACCGGCCGAGCGCTCATCTCGAACGCATTCGCGAGAGCTTCGAGCGGCAGGGCAAGGACCCGGACGCATTCGTTCGCTTCCATGTCCGCCGGCTGGAGGCGCTGCGCCGGGCCGGGCACGTCGAACGCGTCGACGCGGAGCATTGGCGCGTCCCGAAGGATATCGTCGAGCGCGGCCGAGCCTATGACCTCGCTCAAGGTGGCGACGGCCTTCGCGTGCGCACGCTCTCGACCTTCGATCTCGAACGGCAGATCGCGAGCGACGGAGCGACATGGCTCGACCGTGAACTCGTCGCCGACAAGCAGACTTCGTTAGTAGAAGCAGGCTTCGGTCGGGACGTGAAGAATGCGCTCCACCGGCGCGGAGAGCGGTTGGTGGAAATGGGCCTCGCCACGGACAATGGAAAATCCATCTCTATCGCTCGCGGCGCTATCGCTACGTTGGAGCGGCGGGAGGTGGAACGTGTCGGCCGTCAGATGGCCGCCGAGCGCGGGCTGTCGTATTCGCCGAGCGGGCCGGGCGAATATGTCTCGGGGCGGCTGGCTGGCGTCGCCAATCTCGCCAGCGGGCGCTTCGCTATGATCGAGGATGGCCTCGGCTTCCAGCTCGTGCCCTGGCAGCCCGTTCTCGAAAAGCGCATCGGCCATTATCTCAGCGGCGTTCACCGCGATGGCGGCGGCATCGAGTGGGACCTCGGCCGGAAGCGCGGGCTGGGACTGTGATGAAAGCCTCGAGCCCCGTGCAACCGCACCCCAGCCGATGCAAAAGATTGGTCGGAACTTGTCAATGTCGAAACGCGACGGCTCGTGATGGCGGGCGTCCGTCCACGGTCTCACTTTGTCGGTGTTGCGCAGGAAAGCGCATCGTGGCGTAAAATTAGGCCATTCTTGTTCGAGACCGAGCGCGCGATCCTGGCGGGATGTCGCGAGCGCGTGCAAATCCTCTCGATCCTTGCTGCGTCGGCGCCGATCGCCGCGTCGCGTCGACTCGGATTCACGCCCGGTCGAATATCGATCGAAAGGCGCAACGAGACCTCGAAGCGTGGACCGTCACCGACGATTGGCCCGAAGATATCCCGGTCACGCGCGCCGAGGTCGATGTAATCGAGGCGTGGCTCGGCGACTTGTTCGACAACCTATTTCGGCGGCATCGATGACGGATCTGAAAATCACTTGCTGTCGAATAGTCAGTCGATCGCTCATCGTGCAGGCTCGATACGTCCCCGCCGCTTGCGTCAAGCCGAATGTCCCTACAACGTGAAGAAGTCGACTCGATATCTGACGTCGATGACGTGCTTACGGGCGAGCTATCGCCCGAGAACGTCCGTTGACGAACGGGGTCGAGACGACACAATAAAGGCCCTTTCTCGGCGCATTTTTTCTTCACGTCGACGTTAAGCGCGCAGGAGCTTCGTATGGCCGATTCGTTTCGGGCCGCCCTCTATCTACGCGTCTCGACGACGCGGCAGGCGGAGGTCGACCTCTCCATCCCCGACCAACAGGCGCAGACGAGCGCCTATTGCGCGCGCCATAGTTGGCGCATCGTCGCCGAATATGTCGAGCCCGGCGCTTCCGCCATGGACGACCATCGGCCAGAGTTTCAGCGCATGATCGAGCGCGCTTGCGACGACGATCATCCGATCGACGTCATCGTCGTCCATTCGTTCTCTCGCTTCTTCCGCGACGCCTTCGGCCTAGAAATGTATGTGCGCAGGCTCGCCAAGCACAATGTGCGGCTCGTCTCGATCACCCAGGAGCTCGGCGACGACCCGGCGCAGGTGATGATGCGGCAGGTCATCGCGCTGTTCGACGAATATCAGAGTCGCGAGAACGGCAAGCATGTCTTGCGCGCGATGAAGGAGAACGCCCGCCAGGGATTCTACAACGGCTCACGCCTGCCGCTCGGCTACGCGCTCGCCGAGGTGGAGAAGCGCGGACACCGGACCAAGAAAAAGCTCATCGTCGATCCTGTCGAGGCCGAGACCGTGCGGATGATCTACCGCTTGTATCTCGAAGGCGAGGCCGGCAAGGGGCCGATGGGCGTCAAGGAGGTGACGAAGACGCTCAATGGGCGCGGGCTGAGAACGCGACTCGGCGCGCGCTTCGGCGTCGCGTCGGTCCACAAGGTCTTGACCAATCCGGTCTATGCCGGCCGGTGGCGCTTCAACAAGCGCGAGGCCAAAACCGGGAGAGCCAAAGCCGAAAACGAAGTCATCGAGATCGCCGTTCCGCCGATCATCGAAACGGCCGTGTTCGACAAGGCCCAGGCGAGCCTGAAAGCCCGTGACCCGCGCGTCCTGCCGCCTCGCGTCGTCACCGGCCCCATCCTCCTTACCGGACTCGCCGTCTGCGCTACTTGCGGCGGCGCGATGACGCTGCGCACCGGGACCTCGAAGAGCGGCAAGGTGCATCGCTATTACAGCTGCTCCACCGCCGCCCGCGTCGGCAAGGCCGGCTGCAAGGGGCGCTCGATCCCGATGGACCGGCTCGACGGGCTGGTCACGACCCATCTCGCCGACCGGCTGTTCGGCCCGAATCGGCTGGCCGGTATCTTGACCTCCCTGGCCCAGAAGCGCGCCGCCGGCGACGACGAGGTTCGCAGTCGAGTGGAAGCCCTCCAAGCGGAAATCGCCCAGTCTGAGGACAGACTGAAGCGCCTCTACAAAATGGTCGAGGATGGCGTCACCGACATGGACGATCTGCTTCGAGAACGTCTCGCCGCGCTCAAATCCGAGCGCGAGCGGGCGAAAGCCGCGCTGGAGCGGATCAAAGCCCAGTCCGCGCCGTCAATCGTGCTCGAACCGGACCACCTCGAGCGATTCGGGACGTTCATGCGCGAAAAGATCACGGTCGGCGAAACGTCGTTCCGTAAGGCCTATTTGCGAGCGGTCGTCGAGGCCGTAGAGGTCGACGACCACGTCATCCGCATTCACGGCTCGAAAACCAGCCTCGAACAGGCAGTCGTCGCCGGAGAGCAAATCGGCAAGGGTGTTCGCGGTTTTATACGCAAATGGCGCTCCCTACCGGACTCGAACCGGTGTTTTCGCCGTGAGAGGGCGACGTCCTGGGCCACTAGACGAAGGGAGCGGACGAGGGGGTCTATAGACTGCTCCGGTCGGTCGAGCAAGAGGTTATCCGAACCAAATTGCTCGTCATTCACCGCCCCGCCGAAGCCCGGCGGGGCGGCGGTCTCGTCAGGCCTCGTAATAATCCTTCACCAGGCGGTCCAGCAGCCGCACGCCCCAGCCGGAAGCCCAGCTCTGGTTGATGTCGGAGGCCGGCGAGCCCATGCCCGTGCCGGCGATGTCGAGATGCGCCCAAGGGGTCTTGTCGACGAATCGCTCCAGAAATTGCGCCGCCGTGATCGAGCCGGCGTGGCGGCCGCCCGTGTTCTTCATATCGGCGAATTTCGAATCGACGAGCTTGTCATAGGCCGGCCCCATCGGCAGCCGCCAGAGCTTCTCGCCGGTGGCCTTGCCCGCGTCGAGAATGCGGCCCGCCAGTTCGTCATTGTTGGAGAAGAGGCCGGCGTGCTCCTGGCCCAGCGCCACCAGAATGGCGCCGGTCAGCGTCGCCAGATCGATGATGAAGGCGGGCTTGTATTTGTCCTTCACGTGCCAGAGCGCGTCGGCGAGCACGAGGCGGCCTTCCGCATCGGTGTTGATGATCTCGATCGTCTGGCCGGAGAGCGAGGTGACGATGTCGCCCGGCCGCTGCGCCTCGCCCGAGGGCATGTTCTCGACGAGGCCGAGCACGCCGATGACATTGGCCTTGGCCTTGCGCGTGGCGAGCGCGTGGAGAAGGCCGGTCACGGCTGCGGCGCCTGCCATGTCCCCCTTCATATCCTCCATGCTGGCGGCCGGCTTGATGGAGATGCCGCCAGTGTCGAAGCAGACGCCCTTGCCGACGAAGGCGATGGGCTGCGCGCCGGGGGCGCCGCCGTTCCAGCGCAGCACCACCACACGGCTCGGATGGACGGAGCCCTGGCCGACGCCGAGCAGCGCGCGGAAGCCCAGCGCCTGCAGCGCCGGAACGTCCAGAATCTCCACCTCGACGCCGAGAGCGGCGAGCTTGGCGGCGCGGCGCGCGAATTCTTCCGGGAAGAGGACATTGGCCGGCTCATTGACGAGATCGCGGGCGATGACGACGCCCTCGGCGAGGCCGAGCGACTGCCCGACCGCCGCGCGCGCCGTCTCCGGATCGGCGACTGCGAGCGCTATGTCGCTCGCGCCGTCGCGTTCCGTATCGTCTTTCTTCTTCTTGGTGCGGTAGAGGTCGAACTTATAGGCGCGCAGCTCCGCGCCGAGCGCGAATTGGCCGGCCGCCGCGGCGGGATCGGCCGGGGCCTCCGGCGGATCGAAGACGACGAGCGCATTCTGGCCCTGGCCGAGCTTGGCGGCCAGCTGGCCGCCGAGGCCGAGAAAATCGTCGAAAGCCTCGGCCTTGTCGGACGAATCGCCCTCAGTGGCGGCGCCGACGCCGATCACGAGCAGACGGCCGACCGAGGGAAGCCCCTGCGGCGCATAGAGTTCGAGCGAGGTTCCGCGCTTGCCGGTGAATTTCGCCGCGGCGGCGGCGCGGCTCAGCTGCGGAAGCGCCTCTTTGAGAATGGTCTCGGATTCCGAGCCGAAGCGAAGCTTGGCGCCGGCGAGAGCGACGAGAACGAGAGGTTTGCCGCCATCCTCCGAAGCCGCCGCCAGGCGTCGCTCCACCTCGCCGAAAGACACAGTCTCGATTTTCACATAGGCGGACATCTTCTAACCTCTCATAGGGAAAACAGGCGCTTGCCGCATTTGCGCGGAGTCGTTGCCGCACTATCGTCCCGACGGCGCCGAGGGTCAACGCTCGTCAGAATTTGGCCGCGGTCTCCGCCAGCGGCGCCATCGCCCGGAGCCGGCTCGCGACGCGACCTCCATTCTGGTCTCGACCGCCACTTCGGGTGGACGACGAAAGCTTTGCCTTTTATGAGTCGCCGCCTCGGACGGCGTGCAGCCCCGAGTCGAAATTCCCTCCGTTCAGCCCCGGACTCGTGAGCAGAGGGAGAAAGGCGTCACCCTTGAGCAGATCCGTCGCCGATCGGCCGGAGGCCGGCGCGCCCGCATTTCCCGTGCTGGGCGCGATCAGCTTCTGCCATTTTCTGAACGATATGATGCAGTCGCTGCTGCCGGCGATCTATCCGCTGCTGAAGGGCGGGTTCGATCTCGATTTCGGGCAGATCGGCCTGCTCAGCCTCGCCTATCAGATCACCGCCTCGCTGCTGCAGCCGCTGGTCGGCCTCTACACGGATCGCCGCCCGCAGCCATTCTCGCTGGTCGTCGGCATGGGCTCGACCCTGTGCGGACTCCTCGGCCTCGCCTTCGCGCCGAGCTATCCGGCGCTGCTCGCAGCGGCGATGCTGCTCGGCGTCGGCTCCTCCATCTTCCATCCCGAATCCTCGCGCATCGCCCGCATTGCCTCGGGCGGCGCGCATGGCCTCGCGCAATCGCTGTTTCAGGTCGGCGGCAATTTCGGCTCCTCGCTCGGACCATTGCTCGCGGCTTTCTTCATTCTGCCGCGCGGACAGAGCAGCCTCGCCTGGTTCGCGCTCGTCGCGCTCGGCGGCATTTGCGTGGTGACGCCGCTCGGACATTGGATTCGCAGCAATGGCCATGCGCGCAGCCGATCCGGCGCGGCGACGCGCTCCGGCATGGGGCTCTCGCCCGCGCAGCGCCGCCGCACGCTCGCTGTTCTCATCGCGCTGATGTTCTCGAAATTCGTCTATCTCGCCGGGCTCAGCAATTATTATGTCTTCTATCTGATGAGCCGCTTCGACACCTCGCCGCAGGACTCGCAAATCTATCTGTTCGTCTTTCTCGCCACATCGGCGGGAGGCACGGTCATCGGCGGCGCCCTGGGCGATCGGCTCGGCCGCAAGCGCGTGATCTGGGGCTCCATTCTCGGCGTCCTGCCCTTCACTCTCGCCCTGCCCTATGTCGGCCTGCCGGCGACGGTGGGCCTCAGCGCGGTGATCGGCTTCATGCTGTCATCGGCCTTTCCGGCGATTCTCGTCTATGCGCAGGAGCTGACGCCCAATCGCATCGGCGCGGTCTCGGGCCTCTTCTTCGGCTTCGCATTCGGCATGAGCGGACTCGGCGCGGCGGCGCTGGGCGCGCTCGCGGATCGCACGAGCATCGAATTCGTCTATCAGATCTGCTCTTTCCTGCCGCTGATCGGGCTGCTCGCGATCTTCCTTCCGGCAGGCCACGCAAAGCCGCGAGCGTGATCGCCCGCGCTCTCTTCGGCCACAGATAGTCGACCGTCGGCGCGTCAGCCGATGGTTTCGATCGAGGCGCGTCGAATCTTATCCGCTATCGCGGCGATATCGATGAAGTCATCGGCCTGGCGCCGCAATTCCTCGGCGATGATCGGCGGATGCGTCTTGATCGTGGAAGCGACGGAAACGCGCACGCCCTTGCGCTGGACAGCGCCGATGAGCGCTCGATAGGCGCCATTGCCCGACACCAATGTCATCGCATCGACATGCTCGGCCATCGCCATGGCGGCGACGGCGAGATCGACGTCTATGCTTCCCCTGAATCGACGCCGGCCGAAGCCGTCGATCGTTTCCGCGATCGGCTTCGCGACGACGACATATCCATTATAGGCGAGCCAGTCCGTCAGCCGATTTATGGCTCCATTGGATTGCGTGTCGCTCAACGCCACATAATAGAAAGCCTGAGCGGAGGACGCTTTTCCGCGCAGCGCGCGCAGCAGCCGGGCGTAGTCGAGATCTATGCCGAGACAGCTGACCGTCAGATGAAGATTCGCGCCGTCGATGAATATTGCGCTTCGCATTTTCTGTCTCGCAACCGCATGCGCCGCTCGGACGGCGTCAAAAAAGCTCGAAGACGAGAATTCCGAGAATCAGCAGAAAGCCGGCGAGATCGACGACGACGAGCCCATTGGCCAAGAGGCGGAGAATGCCGTCGGCTCTCTCGACTAGCGGCTGGATCATCATGATGATCGACAGATTCATGCAGGCTCCTGTTACGGCCTATTGCAAAAAGCGCTGGCCGCGCCGACGATTCGCGCCTGATAGGCGTCTCTCGTCACCAGCTCCAGCAGCGCATCCGCGGCGTCGTCCCATGTGAGATAGGAAGCTTCGCCGCGCGTCGGCGCCTCGCGCGAGAGGCGCAGAATTTCATGGGCGAGGTCGACCGGATCGAGAAGATCGAAATAGCGGACATCGGGTCCGGCGATTTCACGAAAGACCGGAATATCCGAGGCGATGACGGGGATTCCGCGCCGGCCGGCCTCGACGAGCGGCAGGCCGAATCCTTCGACCATGGACGGAAAGATCAAGCCGCGGGCATGCTCGTAGCAATGTCGAAGATCGGCGTCGCTCGCATCGTTCAGCCAGAAGAGACGGCGGCCGAGCTCGGGATGGTCGTTGATGTCGCGCTGAAGCGCCTCGCTCTGCCAGCCGGGACGGCCGATGATGACATAGCGCGCGTCGAGAACATTGGAGCGCCACAGAATATCGAAGGCCTCGAGCGCGATCGGATAGGCTTTTCTGGGCTCGAGCGTGCCGACGCTCAAGAAGATGGGCGTGTCGCCCGCTGTTATCTCACGCGCTTCGGCGGAGACGGATTTATCGGCCTGCTCGTCGAAATCCGCGCCGAGCCGCCACCAGCCGACGCGCAGATCCGGCTTCGTCCGCGCGCCCTCACGCGAGATATGGGTAACGACATCATCGGCCACGCTTCGCGAAATGCAGAGGATGCGATCGCTCTTCAGCACGATGGATTCGAACCATGTCTTGAATTGATCCGTCATCGGCGCGGCGACGCTGAGCGGCTGCGTCAGCGGTATGAGATCATAGACCAGAGTGACGAGCTGTCCGCCCGCGGCCGTCAGCTTTTCGATGATCGGAACATATTCGTCCGTCGCCAGCCAGCTCGCGTCCAAGATCAGGAATTTGTCGCCCTTGCGAAATTCTATCGGCGGCAGCGGCGCGCGGCGCTCGAAATAGGGCGCGAGCCGTCCATTCTGGATCACCACGGGGAGCGCGCCTTCGCCGCGCATCGAACGCTTGGCGATCTCGCGAACGACGCGTTGAATCCCCTGATTGCCGCCGTGTCGATAGGTCGGCGTCACATCGATGAAGAGCCGCGGCGACGTGGAGTCGAGAATGGCGCAAGTCGGATCGTCGCCGCCGAGCGGATTGCGCGGATGCCGCGGCGCGGGAATGCGCTTGCGCGTGCCGTCGTGCAAATGCCCCAAGCCCAGGAGGCGCGTCGCGGTCCAGACGAACTCCTTGATCTTCAGATAGCAATGCGCGGTGACGGGATCGATGGCGCCGGCGACGCGCTGGCGATGAAGCTCGAGATGCTCCTTCTGGATCTGCTGGGCGAGATAGAGCGCGATCCGCGTCGCATCGTCCTGCTGGCGCGCGATGTCGTCGGAGAGCCCCGCAGAGCCTGCATTTTTCAGAAAATCCGGCATTGCATGCATGTTCATGGCTCGAAGTTTCCCGAATGCTCCGACGATCGCCGCCGTCTCGCGCCCCTCGACAGCTCATCGAGGACTCGCGCGTTTCGGGCGTGACATTCGCCCGCTTCGCCGGCCCATCGCCAAACGTGGGAAAATGTCCCACGCACTCTGCGAACAAAAACCCACCCTGTCAAGACCACGTGGGATTGTGTCCCACGGCGTCGCGGGTTAGATTCGATCATGGCCGATAGCGAGGACAATGGGCTTACCGACGCCGCGCGTCTGCAACAGCCGATCGCCCGGCTGCTGCGTCCGCTCGTGCGGCTGCTCATTCGCTACGGCGCGACATTTCCCGCGCTCTGCGATCTGCTGCGCGAGCTTTATGTGAATGTCGCGGTCCACGACTTCGCTCTGCCGGACAAGGAGCAGACCGACAGCCGCATCAGCCTGCTCACCGGCATTCACCGCAAGGAGGTCCGGCGTCTCAGAGAGGCCGGCGCGCCGGTGCGGACCGTTCCCGCCAGCGTCTCGCGCACATCTCAAATCGTCGCTCTATGGCTCGGCGATCGGCGCTTCACCGATCGGAAGGGGGCCCCGGCGCCGCTGCGGCGCGCCGGATCGCCAGGGCGCGGCCCGACCTTCGAATCGCTGGTCGAGGAAGTGACGCGCGACGTGCGCCCGCGCGCCGTGCTCGACGAATGGCTCGATCGCAAAATCGCATCGCTCGATGCCGATGGACGCGTCGTGCTCGGCGAGGCGGCGATCGCGCCCAATAAGGGCGACGAGCGTCAGCTCTACTATTTCGGCCGCAATCTCCACGATCACATAGCGGCGGCGGCGGCCAATATCATTCAGGAGCCGGCGCCCTTCATGGAGCGCGCCGTTCATTATGAAGGCCTCTCGGAGGATGGCGCGCGGCGCCTCGAGGCGCTGTCGCGCGAGCTGGCGATGGAAGGGCTGATCGCGGCCAATCGCGAGGCGCAGACGCTCCAGCGCGGCGGCGAGGAAGGACGCTGGCGCTGGACCTTCGGCGTCTATGTCTATCGCGAGGATGAGCGGCCTGCGGGCGAATCGGCGAGCGGAAAGAAGGGCGCGCGCTCGTGAGCCCGTTTCGCCATCCGACCCGGCGGCAATTGGCGAGCCTGCTCGTCTCGCTTCTCTCTTCCGCCGTGACGCGCGCGCAGGCCGCGAGCGGCAAGCCCAAGGACAATGGCATTGGCGGAACCGGCTATATCTCCGTCATTCCCGACCGCGACAATGGCATTGGCGGAACCGGCGTCGTCGGAACCATTCGCGCTTTCGGCAGCATCATCGTCAATGGGCTTCGCGTCTCCTATCCCGCGGACGCCGAGGTGCGCATCGACGGCCGCGCGGCGAGCGTCGGCGAGCTGCGCATCGGCCATGTCGTCTCGCTGGTGGCCGTCGACGACGGCGGACGATCGACCACGAATAAAATTCAGGTTCTGCGCGAGGTCGTCGGGCCGGTGGAGCAGATCTTCGACCATGGCTTGCGCGTTCTAGGCCAAAGAATCGAATTCGGACGCGGCGCCAGAATCGAGAAGCCGAGCGCCTTCGCCATCGGCCAGCAGGTGGCGGTGAGCGGCCTTCGCCTGCCGGATCAGACGATCGTCGCGAGCCTCGTGGAAAGAGTGGAGCCCGGCGCCGCCCAGCTCGCCGGCGTCGTCACGCGCGCGTCGGATCGCCGGCTCGCGATCGGCGCGCAAACTCTGTCCGGCGTCGCGGAAGCCATGCTCGGCCAGCGCATATTGGTGCGGGGCGCGGCTGCGGACGGAACGCTGGACGTGACCTCGACGTCCAGCGACGCCTGGCTCCCGCGCGGGCCGAGCAATTTTCTCGTCGAGACCTATCTCGAGCGGCGCGGCGGAACAGTGAGGACCGCGAGCGGCCTGACGCTCGGCGGCGGTCATGATCTTTCCTTCCAGGGCGTGGCGCGCGCGGTCGTCGACATTGATGCGACATCAGTGGGCGGCTGGTCGATCCGCTCGCTCAGGACGAGCGAGACGCTCGGCAAGCGCGGCGCCGCCAAGGAGCAGCGCGAGAACCTCGAGCCGCCGACCCAGACGCGCCGGCCGGCGGACACATCCCCCGCTGTCGGCGTCGAATTTCCCTCCACGCTGGACACTTCCGGCGCGCCCCACAGCCAAGGGGCTCCTGCGATTCCGACGGCTCCGATCGGTCCGGGGCTGCCTTCTGGGCCGGGCGGCTTCGGCGGCGGCGCGCATGGTCCCGGCCTCGGACGGCCGGGGCGATAATCGCTATGCGCTTTCCGATGGAACGGAATCGTTCGATCGATCAGAATTCGCTTCCAACGAAAGAATCTAGAGCGCTATCCGATCCAATTGGATCGGATAGCGCCTAGCGGACGGCGGTCCCCAAAGCTCGTCTGCAAATCGGCGAGCATGGCCGAGATCAGGCCCCATCGTCCTCAGGCGCGGTCGGCGACGCGGGCTTGCGCGCAGCGGCGGCGGCGATAATCGGCGACGGCGCGCGCGATCGGATGCTGCCCGAATGCGAGATCGGCGATGGGCGCGACGAAGATCGCGGGGGCGCTGCCGCCGCCGATTTCGACCTGGCACATGAGGCCGAAGACGTCGCCGCCGTCGAAGACATTGGTCACAGTGCATCGCCGATCCGAGCCGCGACGCCGCACGGCCGCGATCGACAAAGCCAATGTTCGTCCGCGCGGATGCGCCATGAGCGGCAGGCAGGGTCGGAGCGCATCGATCAATCCACGAGCGTCGGCGGCGCGCGCCCGGTCGACCTCGCCAGAATCCCTATCTCGAGCAATATTGGTCATGTCGAAATCTGCTTGCGTGAATGTCACTACGGACATTTCGGTGAATGCGACGACGCTTGCGGCGATCGGACTCGGCGCTCGACGAGCATTCGCTCATCCTTCTCCAAGACGAGCCTCCTCGCCGTCGGAGCTTGCGCCCTGCTCTACCGTCTCGCACGCCGATGAACGAGGAATATATAATAGAAATAACTTCCGGCAAGCAAAATACAGAACGTAGCCATCTATAATTTTTATCCGTATAGAAGATATACGCTCACAATACATACGGCCGCATAGGTAAAACGCTCATCTGCGCAGTTATTTCCCAGCGGCCTGCGTCTTCCACGGATCGGCGAAGCGTGGCGAGGTGAGCAGCGTCTCGTCGGTGAGCGCCTTCAGAAAAGCCAGCAGATCGGCCTTCTCCTGCGGCGTCAGATCGATCTTCACGATCAGCGGGCTCTTCAACGGATTGGCCGCGCCGTCGCCGGCGTTCGGGCCGCTCGCGATCTTCCGGCCGCCGCGCGCATAGATATCGATGACCTCCTCGAGCGTCGCGACCGTTCCGTCATGCATATAAGGGCCCGTCACCGCTATGTTGCGCAGCCCCGGCGCGCGGAACTTGCCCATATCGTCAGGGTCTTGCGTGATATCGTAGAGGCCGTGATTGGGCTCTGGATAGGCGCCCTTTCCGTCGATGTCGTAGAGCCCGGTGTTGTGGAACGGCGTCTCCGCCTCGCGCGTCTTGGCGTGCACGAATTGATCGTCGAGATTGACGCTGCCATGGCAATGATGACATTCCGCCTTCTCGCCGAAATAGAGATCGTGCCCGCGCTGCTCCGCCTCGGTCAGCTTGATCTTGCCTTGCAGATATTGATCGTAACGGCTGTCGAAGGAAATAACGCCGCGCTGAAAGGCCGAGATCGCCTTGATGATCGTCTCGAAGGAGATTTGCTCGGCGGGCTTCTTCTCGGGAAAAGCCGCGGCGAACCATTTCTTGTAGTCGGCGTCATTGCGGAAGCGCG
This sequence comes from Methylosinus sp. C49, assembly GCF_009936375.1. GTDB lineage: Bacteria > Pseudomonadota > Alphaproteobacteria > Rhizobiales > Beijerinckiaceae > Methylosinus. The sequence continues at coordinate 3,506,930 of NZ_AP022332.1, forward strand.
CGACGATCTCCGCCTTATTGGCGTCATTGACTCCCATCTCGATCGGCCGCTCGCCATAGAGCGGATTTTCCATCTGGCGCTCGAGCGTCACCAGCGCCGGATTGGCCCAGGTGAGCGTCGCATGCCAGCCGGAATTGACGATCGACGGCGCATTGCGCGGCGTCTTGTCGCCCGTGGAGCCGACGCTGACGACGCGCCCATCGGTGAAGGCGCGCTCCTGCAAATGACAGGAGGAGCAGGAGAGCGTTCCATTGCCCGAGACGCGCTTGTCGAAGAACAAGCGCCGCCCGAGCTGAAACTTCTCCTCCGACATGGGATTGTCGGCAGGCGTGCGCGGCGGCGGAACATATTTGGGAAGCTCCCACTTCCATTCCGTCGGCTGGGCCGTCGCGGCGCAAGCCGTCGCGACGGCGAGCGTCAATCCGAAAAGCGAACCCCGGCTCATTGCTTTGCGCCCATGACTTTCGCCGACGTCATCGCGCCGGCTTTGAAAATCGGCGAGACGCCGGGCTTGGTCTGCTTGCCGGCGTCGCCGGCGCCCGCGGCGCTGTCGCCGAGATTGAGACCGAGCGCGGCGAAAACGGCAGGACATTCAGGATCGTCGAGCGCGCTCATGCAGCCGATCGCGCCGCCCTTGTCCGCGGCGATGTCGGAGCTCGCGAGCAGACCGGTCAAATCGAGCTCGACGCGCTGCGTCTTGGGATCGAAGCGATCGAGCGCCACAGTGAAGCGGTTCTCATGCGCGCAAGCGACGATCTCGCCGGTCGCGGGATTGCCCTTGCAGGCGGTGGAGCCGATATGCACCATCCAGGTCCGCGCCTTGGAGCCGTCGGCCTTGACGACAGGCGTCGCCGGATCGAACTCGAAAGTCACGAAGCGGCGGCCGGCCTGCCAGTTCCACGCCATGCCGACCACATCGAGCGGCGCCGGCGCGGTCTCGACATTGGAATGATTGATCGAAACGGGCTTGCCGTCGACGATCGTCTCTACCGGCGCGCCGACCGAGAATTCGAGGCCGACATAGGAGCCCGCCGGCGCTTTGCCGACGATTGTCGTGTTCTTGGCCGGATTGCCCGGCGTGCACGGATTATTGCCGCCGCGCGCATCTTTGAAGTCGAGCAGAGCGACGTCGCCATATTGCCATTCGCTCTGCTCCAGCGCCAAGGGGGTGCGCTTGCCCTTGGCGTCGACCAGCTTGAAGCCGTACACATAGAGACGCGCTTCATGGAGCTTGGCGGACAGATGGCCCGTCCCCAGATTGGCGAGCGGCGCGCCGCAGCCGACCTCCTTGCCATCGTCCATCAGCGCAAAGGAGATGGACACGGGCTTCGTCTCGCTGGAGGCGGCGAAAACCGGCCCGGAAACGCCGCAAAAATAGCCGGCCGCCACAGCCGCCAATCCGAGGCTTCGTAAATTCCGCATCTCGACTTCCTCCACCTATCGGCCGGGCGTCCCGCCGACCGCAAAAATTTCTCGAGGGCCTCGCCTGCCTTATAGGACGCGCAAGGCGACGAAAAAGGAACATCGGGACGGAAGATTTTTTTGCGGCGAGCGCAAATCCCCCGTCCCGCAGCGCCATACGATCAGAACTCCACGCGCAACGAGCCGAGGAAAGTGCGGGGCGTTCCGGTCTGGATCGTCGTCCTGTTGCTCGACGTCGGATAATAGATCGTATCGGTGATGTTCTTGACGTTGAGCTGCGCTGTGACCGTGAAGTCTTCGATCTTGGTCGTATAGGCGACCATGCCGTTGAGCAGCGCATAGCCGGGCAGGATGAAGCTGTTGGCGTTGTCGCCGAGCGAGCTTTCGACCACGGTGACGCCGCCGCCGAGGCTCAATCCGCGGAACTGCCCATCGGCCTCGTATTTGACCCAGAGATTGCCGTAATTGCGCGGGCTCGCCGGCAGCTTGTAGCCGGCGACGGCGACCTGAGTGGTGATGAGAGTGGCGGGATTATAGGTCGGCGCGCCTTGCACGGTGCGCACATCGTCATGTGTGTAATTGGCAATGATGCTCCAATTGTCGTCGACGCGTCCAGTCAGATCGAACTCGAGTCCCTGACTACGCGCCTTGCCGATGACGAGCGTATTGGCGGAATTATTCGGATCGGGAGTCGGCACATTGGTCTTCGTGAGGTCGTAATAGGCGAGGGTCGCAGTGATGCGCTTGTCCAAAAGTTCCGCCTTCACGCCGCCTTCCAGCTGCTCGCCCTTCTGTGGAGGCAAGGGATAGCCGAGAGTCGTCGTGTTGTTTGTGCCGAACGAGCGAGTAAAATTGCCATAGAACGACAGCCATGGCGCAGGCTGATAGACCAATCCGACACGCGGGCTGAAGGCCGCGTTGTAGACCGTCGTGTAGGTGGTGAGCGAGCCCAGATAGGTGGTGTTCTTGTTGCTGCTCGTCTCCGCCCAATCATAGCGACCTCCGAGCAGAACATGCACGGTGTCGTCGAGAAAGGAGATCAGATCCTGCCCATAGACGCCCGTCCATTTCTGAGCTTGCCCGATGAAGTTCGGCGTCGAATAGGGTTTGTCCAGGGTCCAGTAATTTGGCGCATAAATATTGATCGAGCCGATGGCGGGAGTCATGTTCCAATAGGTTGGCATCGCCGTTCGGAGATAATCGAAGCCAATGAGCGCATTGTGCTCGAAAGGTCCAGTCGAGAACTTGCCTTTCAGATCGACATTTGTCGCAAAATCGAACTCCCGAAATCCTCCCGATACCGTCGTATTGGTGAGCGACCTCGTCAGCACGCCGGTCGCTTGATTGATGGTTCCGCCGAAAACATTCGCCTGGCTATCGTCGAAAGTCGTGTAGCTCAGCCGATTTGTGAGGCTCCAGCCGGGGAAGAAATCATAGGTCCAGTCATAGGCGATACGGCGCTTGTCATATTGATGCGGAGAGGTCGTCGTCAGCAGCGGCGCTTGCAAATAGCGAGAGATCGGGATCGGCGCGGGATAGGAGCCGATGGCGGGAAGCACCGGATAGTCATCGACCCAGGTGCGATGCTGATATTCGAAGTCGATATTGGCGCGGAACTGTTCGATCGGATGAAAGGAGAGCGTCGGAGCCAGAAACAGGTTCTGGTCCACGACGAAATCTCGATAGGAATATGTGTGATAGAATTCACCATTGAAGCGATAGAGAATGGAATGATCCGCGGTGAGCGGCCCCGTCGCGTCGAGGCTCGTTCGCGTCATGCCGTAAGAGCCGTTCTGCTGCTGCACCGAATAATAAGGCGTCTCCATCGGACGCTTGGTGACGAGATCGATCAAGCCGCCCGGCTCGACACGGCCATAGAGTATGGCCGCCGGCCCCTTCAGCACCTCGATCGACTGTATATTGGCCGTGTCGAGATAACGCATGCGATATTCCATCAGGCCATTCTTGTAGAAATTGCCGACATTCTGGAATCCGCGGATCTTATAAGCTTCGACGAAATTGGGCGTCGTCTGAACGCCACTGACATTGGTGACGATGGCGTCCTTTACGCTGATCGCCTGCTGATCGTCCATGAGCTGGCGCGTCACCACCTGCACCGACACCGGCGTCTTCAAGAGCGGCGTATCCATCTTCATGGCGCTGGAAGCGTTCTCCGCCTTATAGCCGGTATATCTGTCTCCCGGCCCCGAGGCCGCGCCGGGCGCCGGCGCCCCGCGCGGGCGCTCCTTCCTCTCCGCCCCCACATCGATCGGCGGCAACGATTCCGCGCCGCTCGCGTCGTTCATCGTCCCGCGATCGTTCTCCGCCAGAATGATGAATACGTCGCGCTGATTGTCGGCGAGGCGGTAGCTCAGCCCCGTCCCCGCCAGCAGCTGGTCCAGCGCCGCGCCGAGCGTGTAGTCTCCCGTCAATCCGACGGTCTTCACATTGCGCGTGAGCCCGGCGAGGAACACCATCTGCACGCCGTTCTGCTCGGCGATGCGCGCCAGCGCCATGCCGACCGATCCGGCCGGAATGCGGTAGGATCTCACCTCCGCGGCGATCTCGACGGCCTGCATTCGGGCATGGGCCGCCGCCGGCGCATCCGCGCCGAATGTGAAAGCCCCCATCGCCGCCGCCGCGAGAACCGCGCTCATACGCTCGTCCCTCCGACCCAAACCCTTGCGCCTCATCCGCCGCTTCCTCGCTCTTTGCCGGGGACGAGCGCGTCCCCATTGATCAGGACGACCGGCGGAGGCATTTGGAAGGGTCGGGTCTGCGAATTATTTTCACTGTTCGGCGCGACCGACCGCGTCGCGCCGTTTCCTTTCCTATTTATAGATATAAATCAGATATTTGCTTATGGAGAGCGTCTTCACGCCCAGCGCGGCTTCGAGAGCGCTCGCCGCGCCGATCGGATTGGCCGCATCGAAGGAGCCGGTCACGAGCAGGCCCCGCACAGAGGGAGCCGCGAACAAAAAGCCATTGTGATAGCGGCCGAGCGTCGCCAGCACATCGGCGAGCGGCTCATCCTCGAAGACGAGGCGTCCACGCCGCCAGCCGCCGATGCGAAAGAGATCGACCGGCGCCGGCTCGGTGATCGCGGCGCCGGCGCCGAAACGGCTGTGCCGGCCCTCCTCCACAATGGCGCGGGCGCCGCCGCTCGCAACCGCCACCCTATGCTCGGCGACGGCGACCTCGGCGTTGGATTTGTCCTCGAGAGCAATGTCGAAGGCCGTGCCGAGAGCGGTCACAGTCGCGCCCGCCGCCTCCACCACGAAGGGGCGCGCCGGATCGGGCGCCGCCTCGAAAAAGGCTTCTCCGGCGAGCAAGGCGAGGCGTCGCTCGCCGGCGCGGTACCGAATGGCGAGCGCCGAGCGGGCCGACAGATGCGCGCGCGAGCCATCCTCCAGCTCGACGACGCGAGTCTCGCCGGTTCCGGTGAGGACGTCGGCGCGAAAGCGGATAGTCAGCTCATCGAAGAGCAGAAACGCCGCCAGCGAGGCGGCGAGCAGCGCCGCGACCGGCGCGATCCGCGCGGGCCGCTTCCCGGCGCTCGCCCGGCCCCGGGTCCACAGATCCCGCACCTCGCCGAAGAGATGCGCCGCCTCGTCGAAAGCCGCGCGATGGGCGGGATCGGCGGCGAGCCAAGCGTCGAAAGCCGCGCGATCGGCGGCGGAGAGCGGACCGGCGTCGCATTTGACCCACCATGCGAGCGCCGCCGCGGAGAGATCGGCGTCCTGGTTCGGCTCGTCGTCTCGGCTCATCGAAAAATCATCGCCTCCGGCGCAGGATTTCGGCAAGACAGCATCGGGCGGCGCAGTCCATCGGCGGCGCGCGCCGCGGTCTCAGTTTCTTTAGACGCGCGAGAAGCTGCAATGGAAGGGTCCGCTCCCGCCTATTTTATCGCCATGCGGCATCGCTCCATCGCGAGACGGAAGTGCTGCTCGACCGTCTTTCGCGAAATGCCCAGCTTCGCGGCGATGTCGCGCTGCGACATGTTCTGACCGACCCGCATTTCGAAAATCTCCCGGCAGCGCGGCGGCAAAGCGGCGACGGCTGTCGCCAGTCGCGCCCTTCGCTGCGCGTCCTCGACGAGATGTTCGGCGCTCGGCTCCTGCGATGCGGCGTCGCAGGCGTCCGCTTCGGGATCGACGATTTTGCGCTCGAGCGCCCGATGTCGAGCGAAGTCCTTGGCGAGGTTTCCCGCGGTGCGACGCAGATAGGCGGGAGGATCGACGATCTCGGCCGCCGCCTCCCGCGTCAAAAGGCGCACGAAAGTCTCCTGAAGCAGATCTGGCGCATTCTCGCGACCGACGCGGCGCGTCAAAAATCGCAAGAGCGCGCGCCGATTGCTCGAGAACAGCGCGCGGAACGAAGCTGTTGTCTTGTCCACCATATGCGGCTTCCGACGAAAGATCGGGCTCGACGCCGACGCACGGGAGCTTCCCGTCCATTCGGCGGTCCAGACAATGGGCAGATCGTGAAAACGAGGAATGGCCCCATTCGCCGGGGAAGCGGCCCGAGCAGGAAAAAATCGTCTCGAGCGATCAGCGCGTCGGCGGCGCGCGCGACGACCAGGAGCTGATCCAGCCGGCCGGGGACGATTTCTCCACGATCTGAAAAACGTCGCTCGCGGCGATCACGTGGGCCGGGAATGAAAAACACAGTCCTTGCGGTAGGGCCGAGACGGCTCCGGCCGGACCGTCGAGCTGGCTGGTCCGACAGGGAATGCAGCAGGAGCACGAAAAATGTGACCCGGGGGAATGACGATTGTCGTCGGCGTCGCCGGGCGCCGCGCAATGGCCGAGGCTCGTCGCGACGATCCCGTGATCGACCGCGGACCAGGCCGCGGCGGCGATCCCCGGCAAGATCAGCGCCCAAGCCAAAAGGCCCGCGATCAATAGGCGGGCGGCTCCTTTCGGCCAAAGCGCGAACCTGTGCATATCGCTCACGAAACCCCCGGAGGCCATGCGGAGTCAAGCTCGGAATGGCTTCGAGCTCGGAAAGACCAAGGAGCGATCCGCGCCCGCGGGCGACGACCGCCGCCCGATCGGCTAGAAAGCGTCATGACGATCAAAATCTACATCGACGGCGACGCATGCCCCGTGAAGGACGAGACGTATAAGGTCGCCTCTCGCTATGGGCTGCAGACTTTCGTCGTCGCCAACAGCTTCATGCAAATCCCACGATCGCCGCTGATCTCGCGGATCATCGTCGAGGCGGGGGCCGACGCGGCGGATGATTGGATCGCCGAGCAGGTCGTCGCCGGAGATGTGGTCGTCACCGCCGATATTCCTCTGGCCGCGCGCGCATTGGCGAAGGAGGCGCACGCCATCGCGCCCTATGGCCGCGCCTTCACCAAGGATTCGATCGGTCTGGCGCTCGCGCAGCGCTCGCTCATGGAGCATATACGCTCGACCGGCGAGGCCACCGGCGGCCCGCCGCCGTTCTCCTCGGCCGCCCGGTCGCAGTTCCTTCAGGCCCTGGACCAGGCCATCGCCAGAGAGCGAAGACGGCGGCGATAGGCCGGCGCCCGCCCCATTTCACCGAATCGCTCCCCTCCTATAGATTGCGGCGCTCCATTCACCGCCGGCTCTCTTCATGCGCGTTCGCCGTCTCGATCCCATTCTCGTCGATCGCATCGCCGCCGGCGAGGTGATCGAGCGGCCGGCCTCCGCCGTCAAGGAGCTGGTCGAGAATGCGCTCGACGCCGGCGCCGCGCGCATCGACGTCGCCATTGAGGCGGGCGGGCGGCGGCTCATTCGCGTCATCGACGATGGATGCGGGATGAGCGCCGAGGATTTGGCGCTCGCCGTCGAGCGCCACGCCACGTCGAAAATCCCTGATGGCGATCTGACCGCCATAGCGACGCTCGGCTTTCGCGGCGAGGCGCTGCCCTCCATCGCCGCGGTCGCCGATCTGACGATCGACGCGCGCGCCGCCGGCGCCGAGGTCGGCGCGCAGATAAGGGTGGAGGCGGGCGAGAAGCGCGGGCTCAAGCCCAGCAATTGGCCCAAGGGCGCGCGGGTGGAGGCGCGCGATCTCTTCGCGGCGACGCCGGCGCGGCTCAAATTTTTGAAAACCGAGCGGGCGGAGACGGCGGCCGTCGCCGATGTGGTCAAGCGGCTGGCCATGGCCAATCCGGCCGTGCGCTTCTCCTTCGCGGCGGATATGGGCGCTTCCTTCGATTATCCCGCCTGCGGGGCCTCCGAGGAGGGACGGGCGCGGCGCATCGCCCAGGCGCTGGGGACGGAATTCGCCGATAATGCGATTGCGCTGCATGCGGAGCGCGAGGCGTTCCGCCTCGAGGGGCTCGCCGGCCTGCCGACCTTTCATCGCGCCAATGCGCTGATGCAATATGTCTATGTGAATGGCCGTCCGGTGCGCGACAAGCTGTTCTCCGGGGCCATTCGGGCCGCCTATCTCGATTTTCTGTCGCATGACCGCCATCCGGCGCTGGCGCTGTTCCTCGAATGCGATCCGCGCGTCGTCGATGTGAACGTCCATCCGGCCAAGGCGGAGGTGCGCTTTTCCGATCCCGGCCGCGCGCGCGGCCTGGTGGTGGGCGCGCTGAAGGAGGCGCTGGCCTCGGCGCTCCATCGCAGCGCCGACACGCCGGCCCGCGCCGCGCTGGACGTGCTGGCCACGCGGGCCAGAACGGCGCCCGGGCGGGAATGGTCGGCTCCTTCCGGCGCGGGCTTTTCTTCCTTCGGCGGGCCGCCGCGCAGCCGGCCGCTCGACTGGGATTTGCGCAGCTCGCCCAGCGCCCCTGCCGGCTTCGCGGAGCCGCCGCAAGCGGCTTTCGACGTCGGGCCGCCTTCGGCCGATTCGCGGCCCGCCGCCGCGCCGCCCGCGGCCGCCGCCGTGGAAAACCCGCTCGGCGCGGCGCGGGCGCAGCTGCACGAGACCTATATCGTCGCGCAGACCAAGGACGGGCTCGTCATCGTCGATCAGCACGCCGCCCATGAGCGGCTCGTCTATGAGAAATTGAAAGCCCAGCGGGAGGCGGAGGGCGTCGCCCGCCAGCTGCTGCTGGTTCCGCGCGTCGTCGAGCTGGATGCGACGCGGCTCGACGCGCTGCTGTCGGCGCAGGAGGAGCTTTCCGCCCTCGGTCTGGCGCTGGAGCCTTTCGGCCCCGGCGCCGCGCTGGTGCGGGAGACGCCGGCGGCGCTCGGCGACATAGATGTCGGAAGGCTCATCGAGGATATCGCCGATCTCCTCGCCGAGGAGGGGGACGCGCGTGGGTTGACGCGGCGGCTCGATGCGCTTTTGTCGCGCGTCGCCTGTCATCATTCGGTGCGCGCCGGCCGCCGGCTGACGGCCGAGGAGATGAACGCGCTGCTGCGCGAGATGGAGAAAACGCCGGGCGCCGGCCAGTGCAATCACGGCCGGCCGACCTATGTGGAGCTGAAGCTCGCCGACATCGAAAAGCTGTTCGGCCGCGGCTGATCGGCGGAAGACGGGGGAAAAACCCTTAAGTCCGGGCGCGGCCGAGCGCTTTGATTTCAAGTCGGCGACGTGGCATTGTCGCGGCGCGACATTCGGCGCCCCGAAGGGAAATGACAGCGCCCGAGCCAGAGCGAAGGAACGCCGCGTCTTGATCGAACAAGCGATGTTTTTCGCGCTCGGGTTCCTCGCGGCCGGGCTGTTCACACTGATGTTCCTGCCCGCCTTCTGGCGGCGGGCCATGCGTCTGTCGCTGCGCCGGCTGAATATGCTGACGCCCCTCTCGATCGAGAAAATGGTGGCGGAGCGCGATCTGCTGCGCGGCGAGCTCGCCGTGCGCTATCGCCGGCTCGAGCAGCAGATGGCGACGGTCCGATCGACCAAGGCGCAGGATATGGTCGAGATCGGCCGCAACGCCGCTCGCGTCGCGCAGCTCGACGGCGAGCTGACGCAGGCTCTCGCCCGCGGCGATGAGTTCGAGCGCAAGTTCAACGAGACCAGCGGCTTCCTCGAGGAGCGCACGGCGCTGCTGCAATCGACGGAAACCGCGCTGCACGACATGACCGACCGCGTCGAGACGCTGATCTACAATCTGCGCAATGTGGAGATGGACAAGGAGCAGCTCGCCCGCCTCAGCGAGGAGAGCCGCGCCGAGGTCGCGACCCATGAGTCGAGCATCGCCAGCCTGCATGTGCAGAACGCCGAGCTGCGCCAGCGGCTGGACGCGCTGCAGACGGAATTCGCGACCGCCTCCGCCGTGGCGGAGCGCCTCTCCGCCGTCGATGGCGTGTTGGCGCGCACGACGCGGGAGCTCGACGCCGCCGTGCTGGAGACGGCCGATCTGAAAAAGGATCTCGACGAGACCCGCGCGCGGCTGGCGGCTCTGGAGCACAGCTCCGCGGCCGAGATCGCGCATCTCGAGGCGGCTCTGCGCGTCGCCCGCGCCGAGGAGCGCGACCACGCCGATCGGCTGGAGACAGCGCGTTCCGACAATGCGATGCTGCAAGGGGCGATGGACGCGCTGCGCAAGGAGCATGCGAGCCTGCGCGAGACGATCGCCGCGACGGCTCCCGCGGCGGCGCCGGTCGAGGGGGCGGCCTCCGGCGACCGCGAGGTGCTGGTTCTGCGCCAGGCGATCGTCGATCTCGGCGTGCGCATGGCGGAGATGGCCGCGGCCGCCGCCGCCGAGCCGGGCGAAGCCGCGCAATCGAAGCGGGCCTGACGAAGCGAGCACGAGCGGAGCTTTAGCCCCGCCCGCCTTTCTTTCCGAGCCGTCAGAGCGATTCCGGTTCATGCTGAACCGGAATCACTTTCGATCTCCTTGTTCTGTCGTGTTTTCTTCACGCGAACCGGTGTCCGCTTCGCTCGAAAACACTCTAGTGCTGCTGGGGCGGCAGCTTGCCTTCCGGCGTCGCCTTGTCGACGACCTTGGGCAGATATTCGGCCAGCGCCGCCGAGACCTTGTCCATCGGAATGCCGAATTTATTGCCGAGCTCCTTCACCCGATCGGAGCCCAGCGTCTGCTGCACCTGCTCGGCGGAGATTGGCATGTTCGGACCGGTGCCGACCCAGGATTTGACCTTCTCGCCATAGCCGCTCTTCTCGAAGTCTTGGAGCACGTTCTGCAAGCCGCCGCGCTTCTCGATATAGCCATTGATCAGGGAAGCGAGCTCGACGCCGATCGCGCCGCCGATGATTCCGTCCAGCAGACCCATTTTCGTCCTCCTTGGCAGAAGCGGGAGCGCCATGACCACGAGGGGCCACGGCGACGCTGCTCACTTAGGGCGCGCTCTGGCCGCGTCGATGCGGCGCGACGCCGCGAAGAGGCGGTGGAGGCGACAGGCGACGAATTGACGTCGAGCCCCCGGCTCGGCTAGGGTTTCTCCTTATCTTCCGAGACTTGCATTTCAGGGAAGGGGCGAGGGTGGAAAGCAAGCCGAAAGTCTTGTTTTCGCTCGACCCCGAGGACTGGCACGGCCATGCGTCGGAAACGCTCTGGGCCGAGCCGGTCGAAGGAAGCGGCTGGACGCGGTTCCGGCTGTTGAACTCCCCTTATTTCGTGACCGGCGTGTCGTTCCAGGACATTGTGATCGCCGCACCCAGGGCCGACGGCCATGTCTTCGACTTCAAGGGCTTGGCGAGGAGCGGCGGCCATTCGACCTATATGCTGCTGATCGACGGCGAGGAGGTTCTGGCCGGCTCCGACTGGCGGCTGCTCAAGGTGATGGGCTGCTCTTATGAGAGCATGCATATCGACCTGACCGTCGGGCGCAAGCTGCTGCTGAGCGTCGATATTCCAGATTGGGTCGATATCGCCGAGGCGCATGCGATCATCGCGGAGGGCGAGTCGAAAGGCTTCTGGCTCTATCAGATCGGCTCCTCCACTTTCGAAAGCGAGTCGCCGCTGCTCTCGTGAGCGGCGCCCGCGATGGTGAAAGCTCGAGGCCGCGTTTTCACGCTGCTTCGCCTTCCTTTATTTCCGCGCGGCGCCGGCGTATATGACGCGGCGACGCCCTGCGGGGCAGGAAAGCGGAATTTCAAGGGCCGGGACGATGGCGGGACATAGTCAGTTCAAGAACATCATGCATAAGAAGGGCAAGCAGGACGCGATTCGCTCCAAGCTCTTCTCCAAGCTCGCCCGCGAAATCACCGTCGCCGCCAAAATGGGCCTGCCCGACCCCAATATGAACGCCCGCCTGCGCGCCGCCGTGCTCGCGGCCCGCGCCGAGAACATGCCCAAGGACAATATCGAGCGCGCCATCAAGAAGGCCTCGGGCGCCGACGCCGAGAATTACGACGAGGTGCGCTATGAGGGCTATGCGCCGGGCGGCGTCGCCGTCATCATCGAGGCGCTGACCGACAATCGCAATCGCACCGCCGGCGAGATTCGTTCCTATTTCACCAAGGCGGGCGGCGCGCTGGCCGAGACCGGCGCCGTCTCCTTCATGTTCGATCGCGTCGGCCTCATCGAGTTTCCACGTAAGGCGGCCTCCGAGGACGCGATCATGGAAGCGGCGATCGAGGCGGGAGCCGAAGACGTCTCCTCCGGCGAGGAGACGCATGAGATCATCACCTCGCTCGAGGGCCTGCGCGACGTCGCCAAGGCGCTGGAGGCCAAATTCGGCGAGCCGAAAAAGGCCGCGCTGGTTTGGCGGCCGCAGAATTCCGTCGCCGTCGACGATGAGGCGGGCGAGAAAATCCTGAAGCTGATCGGCGCCCTCGAGGACAATGACGACGTGCAGAACGTCTACGCCAATTTCGAGGTGTCGGACGCTCTGGTCGCCAAGCTCTCGGGCTGACAGGCGAGGGGGGCCGAAGCCCCGCTCGCATTTGCGCTTTTCCTGGAGGGGCGGTCAGTCCGCCTCTTCCAAATGCTCGATCGGCAGCCCGTTCACCTGCGCGATGAGCACGGGCGACGCCTTGAAGGTCAACACCTTGCGCGAGCAGATCGGCGCCTCCACGCCGGTCTTGGGATTGCGGCCGATCCGTTCGCGTTTGGCGCGAACGTTGAAGCTGCCGAAGGATCGCAGCTTCACCGATTCCCCTCGCACGAGGGCTTCGCTGATCTCCTCGAAGGTGGCGTCGAGGATTTGGCGGGCTTCGGCGCGCGACAGCGTTGGACAACAGCTGTACACGGCCTCGCGCAGGGACGCCCGCGTCAAAGTGCGCCCTGGCTCGATTTTCTTCGTCATGCTACGGATGCGGGCGCAAGCCTGCCCGCTTCGCGGCTCGTGGTTCGCGAGGCCATTATTTTTGCTCCCCCCTTCTGCCGGCGCCTTTTGGCGGCGCTATCCTGTTTTGATGGATTGTCGGCAGTCTAAACAATAATGTAGCCACACTTTGCCGAATCGCGCAAGAGCGCCTGGGATTTCCCCTGACGGCTCCGCTGGTTAGATCGTAAACGCAGCGCCGCCGCCCGCTCAGCCGGGCAGGCTCACCCTATGGCTCGCGACCGGAATCATGGCGCGGACCTTACGGATGCGGTCGCGGTCGATTCGCGTCGAGACGAGGCCGACGCCCTCCGATGCGCGGGCGACCACATGGCCCCAAGGGTCGGCGATCAGCGAATTGCCATAGCTCACGCGGGTCTCATGCCCGGCCTTATGCGCGCCGGTCTGATTCGGGGCGCAGAAATAGGCCTGGATCTCGATCGCCCGGGCGCGGGCCAGCACCTCCCAATGATCCTTGCCGGTGACGAGGGTGAAGGCGGAAGGGAGGGCGACGATATCCGCGCCCTTGTCGGCGAGCGCCTGGAAAAGATAGGGAAAGCGCAGATCGTAGCAAATGGCGCAGCCGATGGTGAGGCCCTCGCAATCATAGGTGACGACCGCTTCGCCGGGCTTGAAGGCGGCGCTCTCGCGATATTGCGCGCCATCCGGGGCGGTGATGTCGAACATGTGAATCTTGCGGTAGCGCGCCACTTCCTTGCCGCTGCGGTCGAAGGCGACCGTGGTGTTGTGGAGGCGCTCCTCGCCGGGGGCCTTCTCGAGAATGGAGCCGGCGTGGATGAAGACGCCATATTCGCGGGCGAGGGCGCTGCAGAGCGAATAGGCGGGGCCGCCGGGCAATTCCTCGGCGGCGGCGGCCTTGTCGGCGCGATTGCCGCCGATGAAGTCGAAAACCTCCGGCAGACAGATCCAGTCCGGCCGCTCCTCGCGAACGGCCTGGTCGATGAGCGCCCGGGCGGCGGCGAGATTGGCGGCTTTGTCGCTGACCGAATTCATCTGGACCAGGGTGGCTTTCATCGCTTCACGTCTCACGAGCAGGAAGGGTGCGGCGCCGCCGCAATCGGAGCCGTCATTCTAGACCGGCGCGGCGGCGACGAAACGCAGAAATTTTCGCTTCGCTTCCTGCATTTCTGCATTGCATTGGCGGGGCGATGCTTCTAGTTTCCGCCCCGCCGACGTGCCGCCATAGCTCAGTTGGTTAGAGCACCAGATTGTGGATCTGGGGGTCCCCCGTTCAAGTCGGGGTGGCGGTACCATTAAAATCAAAAACTTGCAGCAAAATCAAAAACTCGCAGCAAGGCTGGGGCGTGGCGGCTCCGCGGCAAAATCGGCTCGGTCGGCCATGCGAGAGAATCGTCCAGCGTCGCTCCGGTAAGAGCAGAGACTATCCGCGTGCGGGTGGGGACAGCCCCCTGGCGAGAGCCGGCTCGTCGGCGCAGGTCATAAATCGTGGATCGCGCGCCTCATGGCGATTGGCTGGCCGGGCGAGCTGCGGGGCCGGCGGGGCGCTCGACGCGCGAGCTTTACGATCGTCGTCCGTCGGGGCGCCGATGTCGATGCTCGGAAGCGTTTCCTGCGCCGTGGCGGCGTGAGAAATTGCGAGAAGCGCGACGCCAGAGCAGGGAAGAGAGGCAAACGGCGAGCCCATGGGCTCGCCGTCCGAATATTCCAATCGCGCCCTGCCCCGCCTCACACGGTCGGCGCCGGGACCAGCATATGGACGATCATGCCGTGCAGGAAGGACGCCGCAATGCCGAGCACCAGGGCCGCCGCCGTGTAGACGTCCGAATATTCCTCCTTGCTGCGCATCATTCGTGAGACGCCGACATAGAAGAGATAAACGGCGAAGACGCCGAGCACGTCGAGCCAGCGCAGGCCCGGGACGAGGCCGAAGATCTCGGCGAGCCAGATCGGCGTGTAGGAATAGGCGATGAGCTTCAGCGCGCGCAGATCGTCGCGCTTGCCCTCGAAGCTGGGCGCGAGCATCGAGATCACCAGCGCCACGCCATAGAGCAGCGGCAGGCCGAGCCCATACTGCAGCGCCGCGCGGATGAGTCCGGTGAAGAAGGAGTAATGCACGATATTGGAGCCGCGCGAGAAGCCGAACAGCCAGCCGCCGAGGAAATTGGCGATGGCCGGCACCGCCGCGAGATAGAGGATGTAATTGCGATAGAGATCGAGAGCGGTCGTCTGCTCCGCCTCGATCGCCGCCCACTCCGTCTTGGGCGACGATATGATGCGCCTGGCGCGCTCTAGAATGTCCCGGAGCCGCTCGTTGATGTCCATGCTCTACTCCCCTGCCTCGCCCTGTTGCGCCGCAGCGGGAGACTGGCCCAAGGCGCGCGCCGAAACAAGCGCGCGCTGCGCCATGGCGGGGGATCAGTCGACGCCTGTCCACTCCCTCGCCAGCTCCTCCGCCCCCATCAGCCGCGCGAAGCAGGAGAGGAGCGGCAGCGCCGCGGCGCTCTCCTCCTTTCCGTCCAGCGGAGAGGGTGAGGCGTCCTTCACCACGATGATCGGATGGCCGGCGAGAAATCCGTCGATCGCGGTCTCCAGAGCGAGATCGCCGAGCGCGTCGCCGAGCAGAATCAGCAGCGGGCCGCCGAGGCCCTCGAACAGCCGCAGGAAGCCGGCGTCGCGCAGCAGCGACGGCGCCTCGGCGCGCAGCGAGGTCTCGCCCGCCGCCGCGTCGGCGGAGCCCGCCCGCTCCAAAGCGAGATCGCGCTCGACGAAGACGGTCGGCAGCCCGGCCGCCTCCCACCGTCGCAGCAGTCTCGCGCCGGCCGTTTCGAGAGCGCCAGGCTTTCGCGCCGTCCGCGGCTCGCGCAGATGGCGCGTCTCGGCGATGCAAACCAATATGGCCCTTGGTCGCGGGTCGAGGGTCGGCGATCGAAACACAGTCGGATCCGTTCCAAAATGCGGCCTCGGCCGTCCGGCGGCCGTCGCCGGTCTTTCGATGCCTGCGTGAAATCTCGAATTTTACTACCTATGCATGAAGGGTAGCAGAGCCTGCGCCTCGCCGCATCATCGCTCGCCCGTCGGCTCGCCTGTCGACTGGCCCGTAGCCTCGCCGTTGGGTTCGCTCTGGCCCCCTGCCTCGCGCTCGGCCCGCGGCGCCTGCACCAGCGACATGCGCACCAGCTCCGGCAGGCTGCCGGCCTGCATCTTGGCCATCACATTGGCGCGATGCACCTCCACTGTGCGCACGCTTATGCCGAGCTCATGGGCGATGATCTTATTGGGCTGGCCCCGCAGCAGCGCGGCGAGCACCTCGTTCTCGCGGCTCGTCAGCGTAGTGAGCCGACGCTGAATCTCCTGCGCCTGCAGATCGCGCGCGCGCTTGCCGCTGTCATAGGCGAGCGCCTGGCGCACGGCGGAGAGCAGCGATTCGTCGGTGAAGGGCTTTTCCAGAAGATCGAGCGCGCCTTCCTTCATCGCCTGCACGGCGAGCGGCACATCGGCATGGGCGGAGATCACCACCACCGGCAGCGACAGCCCCATGTTCTTCACCTTCAGCAGCAGCTCTATGCCGGTCATCTCCGGCATGCGAACGTCGGTGACGATGCAGCCCGTGGCCGCGCGATCGACTCCGGCGAGAAAATCGACGGCCGATCCATGCGTCGTCACCTCATGGCCTTCGGTTCGCAACAGCAAGCGCAGCGCGTCGCGGACGGCGGCGTCGTCGTCGATGACATGCACGGTCGGCTCGCTCACTCTTCCTCCTCCATCGCGGCCAGCGGCAGCGTGAAGCTGAATGTCGCGCCACCGTCGCTATTGGGACCGGCCCAGATTTTTCCGTAATGCGCCTCGACGATGGAGCGCGCGATGGTGAGGCCGACTCCGAGACCATTCGCCTTCGTCGTCGCGAAGGGCTCGAAAAGGCTCGCGCGCGCTTCCTCGGAGAGGCCGGCGCCCGTATCGGCCACATCCACCCGCACCATCGATCGGCCGCAAAGCACGGTCGAGATCGTCATCCGACGCGTGCGCGAAGCGCTCATCGCATCGCGCGCATTGCGCATGAGATTGACCAGCACCTGCTTGATCTGCACGCGATCGGCGAGAATGCGATCGTCGGCGGCGTCGAGGCGAAAGACGACATTTATGCCCGATTGCTTGGCTTCGACGATGACGAGCTCGTACGCCTCGTCGAGAATGTCGTGCAAATTCTGCAGCGTCTTGTCCGGCTCGCCGCGCGAGATGAACTCGCGCAAATGCGCGATGATCTGGCCGGCGCGCACGATCTGCGTCGCGGCGTTGTCGAGCGCGTCCTCCACATTGGCGGGGCGCTGCTCGACCGGCATTTGCAGCAGGCGGCGCGCCGCCTTCAGATAGATGGCCGTGGCCGAGAGCGGCTGATTGAGCTCATGCGCGAGGCCGGCCGCGAGCTCGCCCACCGCGTCCAGCCGCTCGGCGTGCAGCTTCTGCATGCGCGCCTCGATCTTGCGACGCTCGGTAAGGTCGCGGATGAAAGCGATATAGAGCCGGCATCCATGATAGGAGGCTTCGCTGACCGCGAGGTCGACGGGAAACAGCCCGCCGTCCTTGCGACGGCCCTGCGTCTCCACGACATTGCCGAGCGACTCGCGCCCTTCCATGAAGCAGGCGCCGGCGCCGGCCTTGCGACCACCGAAGAGACGCACCGGCACCAGAGTCTCGACATGCGCGCCGATCGCCTCCGCCTTCGCATATCCGAACATGCGCACGGCGGCGGAGTTGAGCGATTGGATCGCGCCTTTCTCGTCGACGGTGAGGATGGCGTCATGCGCCCCCTCCACCGTGGCGTAGAGACGCGCCTCCTTATCAACCAGCGCCTGCTCTATGCGCTTGCGCTCGGTGACGTCCTGCAGATAGCCGTGCCACAGAGTCGCGCCATCGGGCTCGCGCGTCGGCTTCGATTGCGCGTCCACCCAAATCCAGCCCTTGCGCGGATGATTATAGCGGTAGCTCTCGCGCCATACGCTCATCGAGCGCGCCGATTCGGCGATGCTGGCGAGCACGCGCGGCAGATCGTCGGCATGGACGCGCGCGAACTTGCCGTCGACTCCCTGCCGCAATGTCTCGGCGTCCATGCCATAAATGTCTTCCACATTGGGCGAGGCGTAGGGCATGGAGGCCTTGCCGTCGGGGCCGAGCCGATAAGAGGCGATGAGGCCGGGCACCGAGGCGGCGACGCCGGCGAGCTGATCGGCGAGCCGCGCCTTCTCGCGCAATTCGGACTCGATCGCCTTTTTCTCGGTGATGTCGCTGACGACGCCGATGAGCCGCACGGCGCGGCCGTTCTCGATCAAGGCCTGAGCGCGACACGCGATCCAGCGCAGCGCGCCGTCGCGCTTTCTGTGAATGCGAAACTCCGCCTGATAACGCCCCTCGCCGTGCGGATCGATCGCCGAGCGCACTGATTGGCGCACCGACGCGACGTCATCCTCGTGCACGATGGCGAAGATCACCTCCGGCGAGAGCGGCTGATCGGCGAGAAAGCCATAGATCTCGCGATATTTCTGATCGGCCTCGGTGACGCCCGCGGCGATGTCGTATTCCCAGCAGCCGATTGCGCCGGCCGCGAGCGCGAGACGCAGGCGCTCATTGCTGCGCCGCAGAGAATCCTCGATCTCGCGACGATCGGTCACATCGATGGCGGCGCCGATCGCGCGCGTCGCGACGACGCCGCGCGAGGTGCGGCGGAACTCGAATTGTCCGGCGAGGGCGATCCAACGCAGAGCGCCGTCCATGCGCCTGATGCGCATCTCATGGCTCCACTCGCCATTCTTGGCGCCCGCGCACGCCTCGAGAAACTTGCGCTCGAAATCGCCTTTGTCCGCCTCGAGCAGCAGTGCGCCCGCCTCGGAGAAGCAGAGCGTCTGATCCGGCGCCAATCCGAGAATCTCGTGCATGGTGACGGAGAAGCGGCTCGTCCCGCCGACGAGATCGACGTCGAAAGTGCCGACGCCGCCGGCGGCCACTGCGAGCCGCGACCACTTCTCGCGCTCGCGCAACGCCTCATTGGCGGCGAAGGAGCGCTCCATCCATTTCATCTGCGTGAGATCGGTGACGATGGCGAGGCGCGGCCGCGCATCCTCGGCCGGCGCGCCCAGCTCGACGCTCGCCGACAGCAGAGAGCCGTCGGCGCGCCGAATCTCGAACTCGCGGCTCGCCGCCTCCGTCGTCGCGAAGAAGGCGGCGAAGCGCTCGCCCTGATCGGGCGCGATATGATCGAGAATGCTGTCGCCGATCAGCTGCGCCGCCGGGCGGCCGATCATCTCGCGAAACTGGCGATTGCAATGCAGGATGACGCCATCGGGCGAAAGCTCGATCGAGCCTTCGCGCATCTGCTCGAGAAGGCGACGGCAGAAATGCTCGGTCGCCTCGCGTGACGCTCGGGACGCAGCCGGCGCCCTTCGCGCGCCGAGACGCTCGCCGCTCTGTCCGGCCTCGAGAAGAAGCCGCCGCAGATCCTCGAGATCTTGAAGCTGATCGCCCTGTTCGTCCACCGGCTTCCTCTCCCCTTCCAAGACGCGGGCGTCATGGGGCGCCCGAGCCGGGAAGGTCCTTCCCGCCACGGCGCGGCTGCAGGCCGCGCGAATTTGCGGACGTCGCGTTCGAGCCGTCGGCGACGCGCTTCAGAGGCGAAAGCTCGCGCCTCGCTTAGGGATTCGGTGGCTTGTAAGGCAGGCGCGGCCGGCCGGCTTCCTGTGGAAACTACTTAGCGCGCTCTTTTGCTCTACTATGCCGCGCACGCAAAAAAATATGCGCCAGATCAATCATCTGGCGCATACTGTCAAGAAGCGGTCTCTAATCGATCGCGCTGCGGCGCGGTCAGAACTCTTCCCAGCCCTCATCCGTGGCGGAAGCCGAGGCGCCGCGCCCGCCGGCGGATGCGACGCGCCGGCGCGCCGGCGCCGCCTCGACGCGCCGCTCGCTCGCGCGCGGAGCGGCCGCCGGACGCGCGCTCTCGCCGCGCTCGATGCGGAAAACGGAGATGAGGCTCGCGAGCTCTTCCGCCTCATGGCTGAGGCTGTGGCTCGCCGCAGTCGTCTCCTCGACCATTGTAGCGTTCTGCTGCGTCATGCTGTCGAGCTGGCCGACGGCGCGATTGACCTCGGTGAGGCCCGTGGCCTGCTCGCGCGAGCCGGCGGCGATATCGGTGACGACGCGGCTCACCTCGCCGACCTGCGAGACGATGCGCTCCAGCGCAGCGCCTGTCTCCGTCACCAGCACCACGCCATTCTCGACCTGCGAGGTCGAGGCGGCGATCAGCGCCTTGATCTCCTTGGCCGCTTCGGCCGAGCGCTGCGCCAGCGCGCGCACTTCCGAGGCGACGACGGCGAAGCCGCGTCCCGCCTCGCCCGCGCGCGCCGCCTCGACGCCGGCGTTGAGCGCGAGGAGATTGGTCTGGAAGGCGATCTCGTCGATGACGCCGATGATCTTGCCGATGTCACGCGTCGAATTCTCGATGCGCCGCATCGCCTCCACGGCGTCGCGGACAATGGCGCCGCCCTTCTCGGCGTCGGAGCGCGTCACATCGAAGACCTCGCTCGCATGGCGCGTGCTGTCGGCGGTCTTGTTCACCGTCGCGGTGATCTCCTCGAGCGCGGCGGCCGTCTCCTCGAGATTGGCGGCCTGCGCCTCGGTGCGGCGCGCGAGATTGTCGGACGCCTTGGCGATCTCGACGCTCGACGAGCGGATCGCGCTCGCCGACGCGCCCACATCGGCGAAGGCGGCGCCGAGCTTGGCGGCCGCATTGTTGAAATCTTCCTTGATCTTGTCGAAGCCGCCGTCGAGCTTGTCGACGACGCGGCGCTGCAGATCGCCGCGCGCCAGCTCCTCGAGCGCATGCGCCATGATGTCGAGCGCATGGCGCTGATGCGCCTCGGCCTCCGCGCGCTGCGCCTCGGCGGTGCGGCGCTCCTCGCGCAGAACGTCGAGATAAACGGACACCGAGAGATTCATGTCGAGGAAGACGGCCTTGGCGAGCGCGGCGACGCAGCGGGAGGTGCGATCGACGCGCGCCTTGCCGGCGAGCATGGAGCCCGAGAGATTGTCCTCGACAATGGCCTGAATGAGACGCTCGGTGATGAGCGCATAGGCGGAGATATAGAAGCTCGGCTCCAAGCCGATGCGGGCGTGCGCCTGGCCGACGGCCGTCACCATGCGCACATATTCCGCGCCGAACTCGGCCTCGGTGATCTGCGCCCAATGGCGCATCTGAGCGGATTTCGCCGCCGCCATATGGCGCTCGTCCGAGAAGAAGCCGCGCAACTTCGCGTCGCCGCGAACCTTCTCGTAGAAAGCGTCGAGAGCCGGGCCGAGAGCCTTGGAGATGACGGGCTTGGCCTGGCGCAATGCGCCACGGGCCGCCTCATTCATGTCCATGAACGCCAAACTGTCGTCCAGAGACGAGCTGCTCTTCGAAGACTCGGCCATCTTTTGCTCCCGCAATTCGTTAACCATCGGGCGCGCCGCCTCCGCGAATCAAATTCGCGCGCTCCCGTGCTTACGGATTAAGCGATATGGGAAGTTTCGGCATTACTAACATGTCACAATTCGTCATTGCATCGCACAGTCCTGTGGCGCTGAAACATTATCACATCAGTAAAATATTGGACGTCAGTTCGAGACAAGCTCGCCTCGCTAGTCGAAATCTTCGTCCCTCTGCGTCGAGGCTAGCTCGTTGAAATCGAAACAGCAGAAACGACATTTGGCCACCGCGCCGCGGCCCGCCGATGCGAGCGAATTGCTCGCCGATCTCATGGCCAGCCTGCGAGCGGACGATCTCGCGACCGCTGTGCGTAAAATCGACGCATCCCGCGCGCTCGTCGACGGCCACGCCTTCGCGAGCTATCTCGCCGGCCTCGTCCGCGTCTCGCTCGGACAGGATGATGCGGCAATCGACCATTTCGGCAAAGCGATCGCGATCGAGCCCGATCATGCGCAGGCGCTCTATGGCCGCGCGGTGGCGCTGCAAAAGTCTGGACGGCCACAGGCCGCGATCGCCGATCACGCGCGATCGCTGCGGCTCGATCCCGGCAATGTCGAGGGTTGGCTGAATTACGGCGTCGCGCTGCAATTGACGGGACGCAGCGCCGAGGCCGTCGACGCCTATGGGCAATTGCTGACGCGCGCGCCCGGCCATGCGCAGGGCTTCGCCAATCGCGGCCTCTCGCTGCATGCGATCGGCGAGGATGCGCGCGCGATCGAAGATTACGACCGCGCCATCGCGCTTCTTCCCGGCGATCCCGCGCCGCTGCGCAACAAGGCGGTCTCGCTCGCGCGCCTCGCGCGCCATGAGGAAGCGCTCGATTGCTTCGCGCGCGCCTTCGCGCTCGATCCCACATGTCTCGACGCCGCCGATGGCGCGCTCGCGGCGCTCGTCGCCTTGCGCCTCTTCGAGGAGGCCGTCTCCTTCTGCGACACGGTGCTGAGCCTTTCGCCCGACCATGTTCCGGCGCTGCTGACCAAGGCCAATGCGCTGCACGAAACCAAGCGCTACGCCGCCGCCCTCGCAATATTCGACGCAGCCCTCTCGCGCGCGCCGCAGGACCCGAAGCTGCTGACCAATCGCGGCATGTGCCTGTTCGAGCTCGGCCGGCTCGAGGAGGCGCAGTCTTGCGCGCTCGCCGCCATCGCCGCCGATCCGACCTTCGCGCTCGCCTGGCGCTGTCGCGGCATGGTGGAGATGCGCCGCTCCGATCTCGATAACGCCCTCGCCTCCTTCGACGCGGCGCTGCGCCTCGTCGATGATGAGCCGGACGTTCATTGCGGCCGCGGCATCGTGCTGAAGGAGCTCGGCCGCTTCGACGAGGCGCACGCGCAATTTGACCGCGCGCTCGCGATCGATCCGCGCCATGCGGAGACGAAAGCCAACAAGGGCACGCTGCTGCTGCTGCGCGGCGAGTTCGCGGAGGGCCTCGATCTGTTCGAGCATCGCTGGGTGCTCGACGATCGCCCCAAGACAGAGATCGCCTATCGTTGGCCGGAATGGCGCGGCGAGCCGCTGGCCGGCAAATCCATTCTCATTCTCGACGAGGCGGGCCTCGGCGACGCGCTGCAATTCATTCGCTATGCGCCTCTGCTGGCGAAGGCCGGCGCGAAAGTCGCCTATCATTGCCGCCCTGCCCTGCTGCGCCTGATGCGCGGCCTCGGCGAGAATGTCGAGATCATCGCCGCTCCGACGCCAGATGCGGCCTATGACTATTGCGTCACTCTGTGCAGCCTGCCGCGCGCCTTCGGCACGCGCGCGGAGACGATACCGGGCGAGGCCTATCTTTCCGCGGAGCCGGAGCGCGTCGCGATGTGGCGCGAGCGTCTCGCCGGAGAAGGATTGAAGGTCGGAATCGCCTGGCAGGGGAGCGCGCATTCGCGCTCCGACCATGCGCGCGCCGCGCCGCTATCGGCCTTCGCGCCGCTCGGCGCCATCGCCGGCGTGCGGCTCTATAGTCTGCAGAAGAATTTCGGCGCCGATCAATTGCGCGACGCGCCGATGCGCGTCATGTCCTTCGGCGAGGATTTCGACTCCGGCGCCGACGCTTTCGTCGATACGGCGGCCGTCATCGAGAACCTCGATCTCGTCGTGACGATCGACACATCCATAGCCCATCTCGCCGGCGCGCTCGGCAAGCCGGTATGGATCGCGATCAAGCATGCGCCGGAATGGCGCTGGCAATTGGAGCGCGAGGACAGCCCCTGGTATCGCAGCGCGCGGCTGTTCCGTCAGGAGAAGCGCGGCGATTGGAGCGACGTCTTCGCGCGCATGGCGCAGGAATTGGAATCGCTCGCCGCGCCGCGCCGAAAGGCGGCGGAGGCGGACGCCATTCTCATCCCGGGCTCGGTCGGCGAGCTCATCGACCGCATCACCATCCTCGAGATAAAGGCGCGCAAGATCGCCGACGCCGAAAAGCTCGCCAATGTGGCGCGCGAGCTCGCTCTGCTACAGGGACTGCGCGAGGAGCGCGGCTTTATCGGCGGCGCGCTGGATGCGCTGGCGCGCGAGCTCGAGGAGACCAATCTCGCGCTGTGGAACATTGAAGACGATATTCGCAATTGCGAGAAGCGGGGCGATTTCGGGCCGCAATTCATCGCGCTGGCGCGTAGCGTCTATCAGCGCAACGACCATCGCGCGGCGCTGAAGAAGCGCATCAATCTCGCCTGCGGATCTCTGATCGTGGAAGAGAAATCCTACGACGAGGCCCCGCGCGCCTCGTGAGCTTTCGCTGGCGACTGGTCAGATGCCGCTCGACCTCGACGAGAATTCGAAACCTTCGATCAGCATGGGCGGGGCCGAGATCGCCGCGCCGCCCATCTCGGTCTTCACGCGCTCGCTCGCGCCGATCGCCGCTATGCGCGAGAAGGCGCCGTGAAGATTCTCGTTGAAGCGCATGTTGCGCACGGGCGCGACGATCTCGCCATTCTCGATGAGGAAATTGCCGTCGCGCGTCAGCCCGGTGAGCAGCAGGCCGCGCGGCTCCACCATATTCGTGTACCAGAAACGCGTCACCAATATGCCGCGCCGCACGCCGCGGATCATCTCCTCGAGGCTCGTCGCGCCGCCGGCGACGGTGAAATTATGCGCCGCCGGAATGGCGTCTGCGCCGGTCTTCTGCGCCCAATAGCGCGGGCGCGCGAGCGTCTTCAGCACGCCCTTGTCCACCCACAGCCGCGCCTCTTGCGCGAGCCCTTCCTCGCCGAAGGGCGCCTCCGGCGCGATCGGGTCGCGCGGATCGGAGCGCATGGAGAAATCGGCGCTGAACAGAGCGTCGCCGAGCTTGGTGCCGCCCCCGGCGCGCGAGAAGAAGCTGCGGCCCTCGTCGGCCGGGCGGGCGCGGAGCATCCATATCAGCCATTGCGCGAGCTCGCCCACCGCCGTCGGCTCCAATATCACCGTATAGCGTCCGGGCTCGAGATCGAGCGGCTCCTCGTCGCGCGCCGCCTTCAACGCGGCGCGGCGCCCGATGTCGGCGGGATTGAGCTGCGCGACCGAAAAATGGCGAGCGCCGGCCCAGCCGGACCAGCCGTCGCTCTTTTGGCGCGCGGTGGTCGAGAGATCGACGAAGCTCTCGCGATCATAGGCGAAGAGTCCGGCGCTCGAGGCCAGCGCCGAAAAGCGGCGGCCGGCCGCCGCGCAGCCGAACATGTTCACGCCTCGCGCCGTCCCCTCGGCGACGACGCACGCGGTCGCCTCGGCGAGAAAGCGAAGATCGAGCGCTCCGGTCGCCTCGTCATAGCGGGCGCTCTCGGGATAGGTTTGCGCGCCGAGCGGCGGCAGAAATTCGGGGTCCGCCGGCAAGAGGCGCGCGATCTCCTCCGAGCGCGCCACGGCGCGGGCGAGCTCCTCCCATTCGAGCCCGCCGACCGAAACCGAGCCGACCCGCCCGCCGATATGCGATTCTATACGCGTGCTTACGCGCGCCGTCGCGACATTGGTGGTGACGCCGCCGCCGGCGAAGCGCAGGCTCTGCGCCTCCTCGCCGTCGATACGGATCACGCAGGACTCCGCCGCGGACAGGGACCGCAAACGATCGGCGAGGGCGAGTGCGTCGTCTCGCGTCAGGAACATGGCCGGCCTTTCTCATTCGACGTGTCCGGCGGCGGCCGGCGGTCGCATGATAAGATGGTTGTCCGCCGTTCGAAAGCGTCTGGCGCGGCCGCGACTGTGGCCGCCGCGCAACAGCGGCTCGGATATTGGGCCACGGCGGCGCCCGATCATTGACCCGGGAATTACAGCGGACCTATTTTTGCGCTCGATGAGGACATTCTCCTCCATGCGCCTCCCGGCGCGCCGGCTCCTCGCCTGCGCAACGGTGATTCTCGCCCTATTGCAGGCCGTCGCCCTCTTCGGCTCGATAGCGCGCGCGCATGGCGATGTCGGCCTCTCCTCCGCTCTCTCGGCCAACACGCTCTGCGCCGCCGCCCGCGACAGCGACGGAACGCCCCTCGCCCATCACGCCGGCGAGCATCATTGCGTCCTGTGCTCGGATCGCGGCGCCGAGCCGCCCGCCCTCGCGCCCATCGCCGCGCCGCTTTCGCTGCGGCCGGACGGAGTCGCCAGCATCGGCGCGCGGGCGCTGTCGCCGCGCGCGCCGCCGCTCGGCTGGGCGAGTTCCTGGTCCTCGCGCGCGCCGCCATCGGTCTGAAAATCGAATGCCCTCGCCCCTCGGGCGAGCGGCCGGTCTCGACTTTTCGGTTCCATCGCGCTCGCGCGCCAGCCAGGGCGTTTCCTTTGTCTCGATCGATCTCGTCGCGCGGCGATCGGCCTGCGGACGCCAAACCTTGGCGGTTTCGCGAGCTGTTCCTCGCCCATAAGCGTGATCTCTTCGGCTTTCTCGTGCGCAAGGTCGGCGCCGTCGACGCGCCGGATCTGCTGCAGGAGACGTTCCTGCGCATGGTCCGCCACGACCGGCCCGAGACCATCGAGGACCCGCCGGCCTTTCTCAAGCAGATCGCGGTCAATCTGGCCCGCGACTTCGCCCGCCGCCGCAAGACCGAGGAAAGCCACCTCCAATTCGGCGACTATGTGATCGACCCGCCGGCGCCGGAAGCGCCGATCGAGGAACGACTCGATTATGAGCGGCGCTCGGCTCTGCTGAGAACGGCCATCGAGACATTGCCGCCGCGCTGCCGCGAGGCCTTCGAGCTGCATATCTATAATGACGTCCCGCTCGCCGAAGTGGCGCGGCGGATGGACATATCCGACCGCATGGCGCGCAAGCATGTCAGCCTCGCGCTGCGCGCCTGCCGCGCCGCGCTGCGGAGCGAGGCCGAGTGATTTTTTCCCGTTTCGAGGTTCCGCCTCGCGCCAGGGCCGCGTCATCTATACTGTCGCGCGCGGCGCCTCGAGGACGGAAGCAGAGATGACCGGGGATAAGGCGAGAGAACCCGCGCCGGACGAAGCCGGGGACGCCGCGATCGAATGGTTCGTGCGCTTGCGCGAGGGGAAGCTCTCGGCCGAGGAGACGGCCGCCTTCGCGGCCTGGCGCGCCGAGCCGGCGCATGCGGCAGCCTTCGAGGAGGTGCTGCATATGTATGGCCGCCTCGCCGGCATGAGCCCCGCCCGCCGCATGCGGCCGGCGCCGCGCGCCGCGCGCGGGATGCGGGCGGCGGCCCTCGCCTTCGCCGCGGCGGCGGCGGTCGCGGTCTTCGCCTCCTATGACGAGATCGTCATGCGGCTCGAGGCCGACCATTTCACCGGCGTCGGCGAGAAACGGCTGGTGACGCTGGACGACGGCTCGCATGCGCTGCTCGACTCGCGCTCCGCAATCGCTTTGCGCTATTCGGCGGGCGAGCGGCGGCTCCGGCTCCTCTCGGGCGAAGCCTGGTTCGACGTGGCGCCCGACGCTTCGCGCCCCTTCGTGGTCGAGGCGGGCGACGGCCGTATCACCGCGCTCGGCACCGCCTTCGATGTGGCGCTGGAAAAATCCGGCGCGCGCATCACTGTGACGGAGCACCGCGTCGGCGTCGCCAGCGGCGGCAACACCACGATCGTCGAGGAAGGCCAGCAGACCGCCTTCGAGCGCGACGCGCCGGCGCGCGCGCCGGAGAGCGTCGATATCGACACGGCGACCGCCTGGCGGCGCGGCAAGCTCATCGTCAATCGCCAACCGCTCGGCGATGTGCTCGCCGCGCTCGGCCGCTATCATCGCGGCTATATTTATTGCGTCGATCGCGCGATCTGCGCCCGCCGCATTTCCGGCGTCTTCGGCGCGCAGGAGGACGCCCTGCAATCCTTGGCGGAGATCGAGGCCTCGCTCGGCCTGCGCGCCATCCATGTCACCAGCTATCTGATCCTTCTGTATTGAATTTGAACGCTTCATCTGCGCGCGAATTTTTTCGAGCGTAGGAGGTTCCGCTTTTTCCGCCTGCCGCGTCCTGTTCCCGAGAGCCCGAACTCTATGGCGGGCGTTGCGACGGCGGGACGAAATGGCCATGGCGAGGAAGAAGTCGGTAGGCGAGGGCGTGAATATGAGTTCGACGGCGATCGCCTTGGCGCTGAGCGCGATGACGCTCGGCGCAGAGGCTCCGGTGACGAGCGCGCAGGCCTCCATCTCGCCGCAGGAGCGTGACGGGGCGCTGCGCGACTATCGCATTCCCGCCGGCGCCATGGAGACGGCGCTCAACGCTTTCGCCGACCGCAGCGGCCTGCATATCGTCTTCGACGTCGGCCTCACAGAGGCGATGCGGACGCGCGGCGTCGTCGGCGCCTATTCGGTGCGCGAAGGACTCGACCGGCTGCTCTCGGGCACCGGCCTCTCCTATCGCCTGTCGGAGAACGGCCGTTCCGTCTCCATCATTCTCGCGCAGGCCGCGCGCGGAACCATGACCGACGCCAGCGGCGAGGAGCTGCCGCCGATCGACATAGGCGCGGAGCAAAAGCGCGCGAACGGCGTCTCCAATGCGCCGGGCTTCGACGCCGAACGCGCTAGGCAGCCGATCTATCGCGATCCGCCCGGGCAGACAGTCACGACCGTCGATCACAAATTCCTCGAAACGACGCCGATGCAGACTGTGCAGGACATGCTGCAATACAGTCCCGGCGTCTCCATCTCGCAAGGCACGATTCCGCGCGAGCTGCTGCCGTCGATCCGCGGCTCCGGCAATCGCCTCGGCATGACCTATCCTTTCACCGTCCGCAATATCATGCTCTATGAGGACGGCTTTCCGATCGTCACCGCGGACGGCAATGGCCGCACCGACATGCTGGACCCGCACTCCTTCTCCGGCGTCGACGTCTATCGTGGTCCCTCTTCCGCTATGTTCGGCAATTACGCCTATGGCGGCGCGATCAATTTCCGCAGCCTGACCGGCAAGGAGATCGACGGCGTCGAGACCGGCTCGGAATTCGGCAGCTTCGGCTATTTCAACAATTATCTGCGCGCCGGAAAGAAGTTCACCGATCGCGATCTCGGCGATCTCGACATTGCGATCTTCGGCTCCGACACACGCGGCGACGGCTATCTCGCACGCGGCGCGCATGAATTCGACCAGGGCAAGGTTCTGGCCACTTGGACGCCGGTTCCGACCGATCGGCTGACGTTCAAATTTCTCGCCAGCAGCTCCTTCGCGGAATTCATGAACCGCAGCTCGCTGACGCAATTCTACACCAATCCCTATGGCAAGAATGTCAATTGCCGCATAGCGACGCCCGCCAATCTTCCCTTCTGCAACAATCTCTATGTGCCGGCGAACGGCTCCTTCACCAGCGGCGCCTCGGGGCTCTCCAATCAGAGCGTCTGGCAGCTCGGCACGCATTGGCATGTGATGCGCGATATCGTCGGCTTACGCTATGAGCACGACTTCGACAACGCCACCACATGGCGCACGCAATTTTCCTATGATTATCTCGATTACATCAACAGCACCTGGCCGCCGCCGAAGGTCGGCCCCGCTATTTTCGGCGGCCTCGGCGGGCCGGTCGCGATCCGCGGTCCGTCCTATGGCCTCAGCGCCTCCACCGACATCACCAATCACGGCGCGATCTTCGGCCTGCCGGCGACGCATTATCTCGGCTTCTTCTATGACGGTCTCAAAAGCGTCAATCCGCTGTATTCGCAAGTTCCCAATGTGTGGGGTTACGGCGCGATCGGCGGCGCGGTCGGCAATATCGAATCCAATCACTCCAATCTGAGCATTCGCGCGCGCGAAGAGATTGCGCTGACGCCGCAACTCACCGCGGCGATCGGCTTCAGCTCCAATTGGAACAGAATCTCCGGCGTCTACACCGTCTATAATTACGCGAGCAATGGAACCATGACGCGGCCGACGGAGGTCGGCGTCGACAATGACTATTGGAACACGGCGCCGGAGGCTTCGCTCACCTATCGTTACAGCCCGGAATGGCAATTCCGCGCGCGCTATGCGACGGGCTATGGAACGCCGAATTTCATGTATCTCACCAATACGCCGACGGGCGCAGGCAACAACACCTCGCTGAAGGCGCAGACCAATATGGGCGTCGATCTCGGCGTCGATTGGACGCCGACGAAAAATCTGACGGCGAGCGTCACGCTCTATAATGAATGGTTCCGCAACGAGATCCTCACTCAGGCGAACGGTCTCGTCAGCTATCAGCTCAATGCGCCCTCCTCGATCCATCGCGGCGTCGAGGCGAGCGTCGATTGGCGGCCTTTCGATGGTTGGCGATTCATCGCGGCCTATGCCTATAACGACCAGTATTTCACCAATTTCTGGGACAATCTCTCATCGACCGTCTCTTATAATCGCGCGGGAAATCGCATCCCCAATGTGCCGACGCATACTCTGACGAGCCGCGCCGGCTATGACATTCCAGACGGCGATCTCAAAGGCCTCGGCGCTTTCGTCGAATATGTGTTCAAGAGCTCCTACACGATCGACAACGCCAATCTGACGTCGATCCCGGGCTATGGGCTCGTCAATCTCAATGTGCATTACAGCCGCGCCATAGAGGGCAGCTATGTGAAGAACATAGAGATCTATTTCGATGTGAAGAATCTCTTCGACCGCACCTATGTCGCCGGCGCCAATGTGCTGACCAACACGCTGATGACGGGAACCGCCGTGCAGACGCCCGCGACATTGCTCGCCAATTCGACCGGCGCGTCGATCATCGCCGGCTCGCCGCGCGCTTTCATCGGAGGGGTGAAGTTCAAATTCTGAGTGTCACGCGTTCGCGTCGAAGAAGGCCAAGATGCGCGAGCCCCCTCCCCAGCCCTCCCCCGCTACGCGGGAGAGGGAGCAGATTGCGCGCGTCATCGGCGTTTCGCGTCGCCTCGCCGCCTTCCCTCTCCCGCGTAGCGGGGGAGGGTGAGGGAGGGGGCCGTCAGTCGCGCGCCGTGCTAAGCACCGTCACGCCGCGGAAGCGCGCGGCCGGCGCGCCATGGGAGACGGGCGCGAGTTGCATCGGCTCCGCCTTGCCGCAGGTGAAAGTGCCGCAGAGCCTATAGGTGGAGGCGTCGCCGAGCCCATCGAGCGAATTCCAGAACTGTATGGTGCGGCCCTGATAGGCGGCGTCGCGCACCGGCTCGCCGAGCTTTCCATCGCGGATCTCGTAGAACATCTGCCCGCCGAATTGGAAATTGTCGCGCTGCTGATCGATGCTCCAGCTTCCCGCGCCGACGATATAGAGTCCCTTCTCGACGCCGCCGATCAGCTCCTCGAGCTTGCAGGCTTCGGGATTGGGCGCGAGCGAGATATTCGGCATTCGCTGAATGGGAAAGGCCGTCGGATCATCCGCATAGGCGCAGCCATTGGAGCGCTCGGCGCCGATGAGATGCGCCTGACCCAGCGCCATTTGGAAATTGCGGAACACGCCTTTGGAGACGATCTCGAATTCCGCGCGCTCGCGCGGCGCGCCATCATCGTCGAAGGCGACGCTGGCGAGGCCGCCCTCCTGCGAGCGATCGGCCTTGATCGTCATCAGCTCGCTGCCGAAGCGCAGATTGTTCAGCATATGCGGCTTGACGAAAGAGGTGCCGGCGAAATTCGCCTCCCAGCCGAGCGCGCGATCGAGCTCGGTGGAATGGCCGACGGTCTCGTGAATGGTGAGCCAGAGATTGGTGGGATCGATGACCACATCCGTCACGCCCGCCTCGACAGGCTTGGCGTAGAGCTTTTGGCGCGCATCCTCGACCGCCTGACGCGCCTCACCGAGGAGATCGCAGGAGAGCGCATAATCCCAGCCGGCGGCGCGCGCCGGCGCGAGGCTCTCGCGCGACGCGAAACGGCCGGAGGCCTTGTCGATCAGCGTGACCTCGAAAGAGGGTTGCGTGCGCGTGCGCGACTGGAAGATGCGGCTGCCGCGGCTGTCGGCGAAGAGCCGCTCCTCCGTGGCGAAGGCGAAGGACGAGACGCAATAATCCGCGCCCGCCGCCAGCGCCGCCGCATTGACGGCGACGAGCCGCTCGACCTTGGCGGGCGCATCGACCGCGAAAGGATCGACGCCGAGCGGCATGATCCATTCGGCGACATGCGGCTCGGTCTCCTCGATCTGCACGGGTGTGACGCGTATGGACGCGACGGCGCGGGCGTTGTGAATGGCGCGCTCCACCGCCGCGGCTAGAGCGGCCGGCTCCAGCGATCGTGCGCCATAAAACCCCCAGCAGCCGTCGACGAGCACGCGCAGGCCGAAGCCGGGGCTGGCGCGCTCGTAAAATTCGTCGAGCCGGTCTTCCTTGGCCTGGATGAATTGGCGGCGCGTCTCGCCGAGACGAATATCGGCATAGCTCGCTCCGCCGCTGAGCGCGGAGGCGAGCGCCCGCTCGGCGAGAGCGAAGGCGCGAGCGCGATCGAAATGAAAGCGCGGAGCCGCGCTTTGCTTCGTTAGTCGCTGCGCGTCTCGAGGGTTTTGGAGCGTCACGAGCAATCCCTCTCCGTCTGATCGGCTTGTCACTCGTGACAATAGCCTCGCGAGGACGGAGAGGGAAATGCCGGGCAGGCCTCAGTGGAGAATGGTGAAGCCCTGCTTGGAGAAGAGCCGCGCCGCCTCCGGCCCCTTCAGATAGCTCAGCAGCTTGGCGGCCTCTGGATTGGAGGTGCTGGCGGTCAGCGCGATCGGATAGACGATCGGCGCGTGCGACGAGGCGGGGAACGTGGCGACGACGGCGACCTTGGGATCCGAATTGGCGTCGGTCTGATAGACGACGCCGAGCGGAGCCTCGTCGCGCGCGACGAAGGTCAGAGCGGCGCGCACATTTTCGGTCAGGGCGAAGCGGGATTCGAGGTCGTTCCAGAGATCGAGCTTCTGAAAGGCCGCTTTCGCGTATTTGCCCGCCGGAACGGAGGCGGGATCGCCGATGGCCATGCGGCCGCTCTCGCCGAGAGCATTCATGATCGAGGCCTTGTCCAGCGCCAGTTTCTTGATCCCCGCGACCTTGGGGGCAATCATCACCAGCGAGTTGCCGAGCAGATTGGTGCGCGTCTCCGCCTTCAGCAGCCCCTGCGAGGAGAGATAGTCGGCGGAGGCCGTGTCGGCGGACGCGAAAATATCCGCGGGAGCGCCGGACTCGATCTGCTTTGCGAGCGCCATCGACGAAGCGAGGCTGAGCTTGACCTCGACCCCGGTCTTTTTCTTGTACGCGGCGGCCGCCTCCTCGAGCGCGTTTTTCATGCTCGCGGCGGCGAACACGGTGACTGTCTTGGAGCCGCTCGCGTTGTCGGCGCTCGCCGCCGGAGCTTCGGCGCGGACTTGCGGAATATTCAGCGACAGAAAAGCGGCGACCAGCGCCAGACTTGCCATTTTGACCATGAGAACGTCTCCGATGATCGGCCCGATGTGTGAGCCTGACCGTAGTTATGCATATATTCTGCCTAGCCGAGAGTCTTTTGCATGATTTTGCATGAAAAAGCAGCACTCGATCACGACGGCACAGACGCGTGAGCAGCGCTCGCACGCCGGCCTCTATGGTCACTAGGCACGAATCACGAGGTTGGAAGCTCGTATCGCGCGATTGTCGACGGCCGGACGCTATGCTAATTTTCCGCGTCTCGGAAAAAACGCACAATGTCTGAATTTCTCACCACGCGGGAGCTCGCCGCGCTGCTGCGCGTCAAGGAGCGCAAGGTCTATGATCTCGCCGCGGAAGGCGCCTTGCCGGTGCGCCGCGTCACCGGCAAGCTGCTGTTTCCCCGCCTAGAGATCGAGGAGTGGCTGGCCGCGGGCGCGAGCGGCCGGGCTCCGCGCGGCGAAGGCGCGGCGACGCGCCCGCTCGTCGTCGCCGGCGGCCATGATCCGCTGCTCGAATGGGCGTTGCGCGAATCGCGCTGCGGCGTCGCGGCGCTGCTCGACGGCGCGCTGGACGGGCTGGAGCGCGCCGCCGCGGGCGGCTGCATCGCGGCCGGGCTGCATATTCCAGAGCCGGGCGACGGCTGGAATATCGAGACTGTCGAGCGGCGGCTCGCGGGCGAGCCGATCGTCGTCGTGGAATGGGCCAAGCGCCGCCGCGGGCTGATGTTTCGCAAGGGTCTCGCCCGGCGCATCGACGGGCTCGCCGATGTGCGCGACCTCGCCTTTCAATCACGCCAGCCGGAAGCCGGCAGCGAGCTCGTCCTCACCCAGCTGCTCGCGCGGGCGAATATGAAGCGCGAGCATTTGCGCCTCGTTCCCGCCGTGGAGCGCTCGGAAACCGATCTCGCCTCCGCCATCGCCGCCGGCGGCGCCGACGTCGGCCTCGGCCTCGAGGCCTGCGCGCGCCAGTTCGGCCTCGATTTCGCGCCGCAGATCGTCGAGCGCTTCGATCTCGTGGTCTGGCGCAAGGCCTATTTCGATCCGCCATGGCAAACGCTCATGCGCTTTTGCGCGAGCGAGACGTTTCAGGATCGCGCCGCGCGGCTCGGCGGCTATGACCTCTCGCAATTCGGAGCCGTGCGCTTCAACGCGGATTAGAGCGCTTCCGGCCGAAGCGGGCGTCGGTTCGGCGTTGGAAGCGCGTCAAAACAAAGACTCTGGCCGAGCGCGCTGGCGCCCGCCTTGCTGTATCGCTGAAGGAACAGGAGGAGAGACAATGTCGGCTTCCACCGAGGCGACCGCCGAGCGGACGACGCTCGAGGCCGCGATCACGACCTGCGTGCGCGCCTTCTACGACAAGGGCTTGGCCGATCCGCTGCTGGGGCCGATTTTCAGCGCGATCCCCGAGCTCGACCATCATCTCGAGATCATCGCGAATTTCTGGTCCAAGTCGCTGCTGGGCACAGATCGCTACGAGGGCCATCCTTTCGCCGTTCACATAAACCTGCCCGTCGAGCCGGAGCATTTCGCCCGCTGGGTGGAGCTGTTCACGCAATCGGCGCGCGAGAATCTTCCCGCGGCGCAGGCCGAGGAGGCCATCGCCAAAGCGACACATATGTCACAATGCTTTCAAGGCGGGCTGTTTCCCTTCACCGGAGCGGATGGCAAGCCCTCGCGCCTGCCCCCGCGCTGAAGCAGTAGCGCGGCCGCTCAGATCGAGAGGCCGCCGCCGCCTTCCAGAAACGCGTCCCAGGAGAAGGGCGTCCAGCCTTCCGCCTGCATCTCGATCGCGAAGGAGACGCCGCGCGCGATGAGCCGGTTGCGCGCCGTCATGCCGGCGACCTGAGCGCCGGTCGAGGCGGCGATATCGGCGAGCGGCGTGCCTTTGGCGACCGCCCGGCCCTGCTTGATGATGCCGCGAATGCGGCCGCCATAGGGGGCCGGCACGGGAGCGCCGTCGATCTCTCCAAAAGCCTCGCCCGCCTCGACGATATTGCCTATGTCCTTGCGCATTTTGAAGAGTCCGGAGACCGGAGCGCGCACCGGCTCCGCCTCCGGCGGGTCCGCCTCGCAGCTCGGGCCGGGGCCTTCGCCGGGGCGGCGTATCGCGCCCGGATCCTTGCCATAAGCGTCTATGGCGAGATCGCAATTCTCGCCCGGGATCGAGCCCGGCGCGACGCCGATGGTGAGGCCGGCGAGATTTTTGACGGAGAACGGGTCCTTGCGCGGATTCATCTCCGCATCGACGACGACTTCCCAAGGCCAACGCTCGAGAATTTCGTTGAGCGGATGCGTCAGCACCGGCACGAACATGCGGCTGCGCAGGCCGAGCATGAATTCAGCGACGAGATCGGCGCGGCGGGCCTCCACGCCCTCGAGAACGCTGGAGCCGTCGAACCAGGCGTCCGAAAACGTCATCTTACGGCGGAGATCGGGCGGCGGCGCCGCCTCGTGGACGGCGACGATATGATCGGCGAGGAACAGCTCACGCGCTATCGCGGACGCGGTTTCGCCGATGCCGAGAACGAGAACGCAGGAATGTCTCTCTGACATGACGGGCTCACTTCGGCTGAGGTGAAGAGGGATTGAGGACCCTAGCAAGATTCTGGCCTTTGTCGCGAAATCGGCGCCAGCCGGGGCGGCGCGCGCCGCCCCGGCGCGCTGCGCCCGAATGCCGCAGGCGCGGACCGCCAGTCTGGAACTTTTGCAATATAGTTTGGTATACGGCTCGCATAGAACGAAACGTCTCGGGCGGAGACGCCGGCTCGGCCGGCCCATCGATGGCCCGACAAATCGGAAACGCCGCGAGCCGGCGAATATGGAGGACGATGTGCAACCGAATGTTTCTTCAGAGGTCACGACCGAAGCCGGCCATGTTGTCGCGAATATTCCTGTGGCCGTCGAGCCGGTGGAAAAGGACGCCAGCGTCGCGACCGCGGTCGGCGACAGCGTCATCATCATGGTGCGCTTCCGCCCCGATACGACCGTCTGGGAAATCAATGGCCTTCCCGCCCATCTCGACAAGCAGGCCTGGTACAAACTGCTGTGCCAGCGCGCCGGCGACAAATACGAGACGCGCGCCGGCGGCCGCGGCTATTTCCGCCTGACCCGCGAGCAATATGAGGCGATCGCCGCTCGCAATCCGAACTGAGCATTTCGAAGCGGGCGCCGCCGAGCGGCGTCCGTGTCCCGACCGAAAAACCGCCGAAACGCGCCTTTTCAGCGCCAAAACAGGCGTTTTTCTCAGTAAAATGTGAGATTGGCGTATTTCTCGCTAGTTCGGCGATCATGCTGGACAAGACAACGCCGCTCTTTGCGCAGACCCACCATTACGTATCGATTTTCCCGGCGCGCGTGCTGCGGCACGAGCCGGAGGCCGGCCTCTCCACGCTGTTTTTCGCCGGCGGGGAATTGCGCGTGCCTATGGTCGACGCCATCGTCGGAACCGCCATAGAGGTGGAGATCGACGCGCGCGACGTCTCCATCGCCCTTTCACGACCGATGGATGTCTCTATTCTCAATCGTCTTCCCGGCACGATCGTCGAGCTGGATTTTCTGCCGCCGCCCTTCACGCGCGCGCGCCTTTCGCTCGGCGGCGCCCGCGTGGACGCGCTGATCACGCATGAATCGGTCGAACGCCTCGCCCTGGTCGAGGGTCTCTCGGCCTGGGCGATGATCAAGACGGTCGCAGTCAGCGGCCGGACGCTCGATCCCGACGCGGCTCCGTTTCCGCGTCAGTGGCCGACTTCTGGTAGGACCAGTCGAGCGCCCCGATGATCTCGTCCAGCGTTCGCTTGGCCGAATTGGCCGCGTGACGCTCGATCGATCGATAGACGCCGACCAGCCGCTCGCCGAAAGGCGTGATCTCCGCCCCGCCCTCGCGCCGGCCGGGGAAGGTCGCCACCACCGGACTTTCGAAAGTCCGATTGAGCGCATCCACCGAAAGCCAGCATTTGCGATAGGATAGGCCGAGCGCCCGGCTCGCGCCGATGATCGAGCGTTCCTTGCGCAGCGCGTCGATCAGCTCGAGATCCGCGGGAGCGAGAACGCCGCCATTGGGCAGCTTCAAAATAACGCCGACCTGCGGCGCATCCACTTCTGTTCGCATCGTTCCGCGCCTCCTGCGACGCCCCGATCTGTATCGAACAAAATATAGCTGAAAGACGACGATCCTGTCACATTGGCAACAGGATTGTCAGTGGGCGACGAAAGGCCCCGCGATCGGCGTCGCCTCGCGCTTGGCGAGCTCGATGCGGATCGCCCGGCCGACGGCGCTCGCGACCAGCCCCGATCGCTCGTCTATGCCGGTCCATTTGGCGGAGCGCCCGCGCGGATCGATCTCCAGCAGCTTGACCCCCGCCGGGATGTGGAGGCCGTCGCGGATCACCCCGCGCAGCACGCCGTCCAGCGGCGCCGTCACCGGCTCGCCATCCAAATGGCCGACGACGAAGTCCTTGAACACGCGGACGCCGATATCGATCGCCGAATGCCACAGGCCGGGCTTGGTCGAATAGGCGAAACGCTCTTCGCCGACATCGCCGAGTCGGTTCGGCACATGGTCGGCCGGCTCGGTCTCGCCCTCCTGAACGATGAGGCCCGCCTGCGAAGGCTTGGTCTCGATCGCGATGTCGCAATTGCGGCCGACGGCGAAATTCGGCCCGAGGCCGACCGCGACCTTGGCGAGATGCCGTAGATCCGGGGTCGCGCGATATTTCTGCATGCGCGCATCGACGAGCGCATGGGCCGTGCGAACCGCCGCGAGATCGTGGAACTGCAGCGGCGTCACCGCGACCTTGGTCGTGAAGTCGAGGATCTCGACCAGCTCCATGGTGGAATCGGCGCGCTCGGCCTCGACCTCCTCAAGCGTGATGCGCTCGCCATAGAGGCAATCGTGAAAGGCCATCTGGCGGCGGATGACCGGTGGGAAGGCGTCATGGCTCAGCACGCAGGCCCAGCCGATCCGGTTCATATGCACGGCGACCGCCGAGGCGATCTCGTTCGTTCCCAATATGACGGCCAGCGGTCGCTTCCGCCGCGGCGTCTCGAATTCGTGTCGAGGGCGCATCGCTCACTCCTGATCTTCACAGGAGTTAGCAAGCGGCGCGCCAGCGCTCAGGTAATTAGTTTCTGTTTTGATTTCAGCTGTATATGAAATTATGCGACACTGCGACGGGAAGCGCACCTATATTGTCACGTATATAACAGTGACGGTTTTCGCCCGTTTGTCGCCGCATCAGGCGCCCTCGGCGCGAAAATGGACAGCGAGCCAGACGGTCGGCAGGGTCTCATCCGTCCATTCGACCCGATGACGCCGATGCGCGGCGATCTCGAGATAGTCGCCCGGGGCGAGCGTCAGCACCTCGTCATGGCCCTCGAAACGCAGGCCGGCCGATCCGGCGAGCAGGATCACCCACTCGGCCTCCTCCTGATCGTGCCAAAATCCGGGCGGGCTCGCCTGGCCGAAGGAGACGATGCGCTCGACGCGCATGTTCGCGCCGGCGAGCAGCGGCAGAAACTGCTCCTGCTCCGCTTTTTCCGGCAGATCGGCGAAAATATTTTCCAGTCGCATGCGTCTTCCCGCAGCTCGCGCCGCGCCGCGGGGCGTCGCTCTCGCGACTATTCCGCGGCGTCGCGCAGACGCGCGCGGGCGACCGCGCGCAAATCATCGATCGGCGCGAGGCCCTCGCCCGATTCGAAATGCCAGAAAGTCCAGCCATTGCAGGCGGGCAGGCCTTGCACCAAGGCGCCGGTCTTGTGAATCGAGCCGACGATGGCGCCGATCGACAGCGCGCCATCCGCGCGAACGACCGCTTTATGGCGACCCTTGGCGTCGGTGAGCGTCGCGCCGGGAGCGACGAGGCCCGCCTCGACGACGCTGGCGAAAGCGATTCGCGGCTCATTGCGCTTGGAGGGCGCGGGCGCCACCGCCTCGGCCGGAAGCGGAGAAATCGCCGCAATGCGCGCGCGCGCCGCGGCGGCGTAGATCGGCTCGCGCTCTATGCCGAGATAGTCGCGGCCGAGCAGCCGGGCCGCCGCGCCCGTGGTGCCGGAGCCGAAGAAGGGATCGAGCACGAGATCGCCGGGATTGGTGGCGGCGAGCATGATGCGGGCGAGCAGAGCCTCGGGTTTTTGCGTCGGATGCGTCTTGCGGCCACTCGAATCCTTGAGGCGCTCGCCCCCGGAGCAGATCGGCAGCAGCCAGTCCGAGCGCATCTGGCAATCCTCATTGCCGGCCTTCAGCGCCTCGTAATGGAATGTGTAATTGCGCGCAGAAGCGTCGCGCGCCGCCCAGATCAGCGTCTCATGCGCATTGGTGAAGCGACGGCCGCGGAAATTCGGCATGGGATTGTTCTTCCGCCACACGATGTCGTTCAGGATCCAGAACCCGAGGTCCTGCATGATCGCGCCGACGCGGAAGATATTGTGATAGGAGCCGATGACGAAAATAGTGGCGTTGGGCTTCATGGCCCGCCGCGCCGCCGCCAGCCAATCGCGGGTGAAGGCGTCATAGGCTGCGAAATCGGCGAATTTGTCCCAATCGTCGTCGACCGCGTCGACGACGCTCTGATCGGGCCTTGTGAGCTGGTTGGCCAGCTGCAGATTATACGGTGGATCGGCGAAAACGAGATCGACGCTCGCCTCCGGCAGGCCGAGCATGACCTCGACACTGTCTCCGACGACGACCTCGTTACGCGACATCGCGCGAGGCGACCCGAAATTCGACGTCCCAGTACGCGAGACCTTTATCTGGGACTTGGGGCGGGCCGCCCCGACGCGCGCGCTACTCATGAACAATCACCGGCTACGCAACCAACGATGCGAACAATGCCCGATCGCGGTAAAAGCCGGGTTTAGAAAGCCCGTGCGCGGCTGTCTCTTTTCCGCACGCCTTCGTTAAGAAATTCCATTTTCACCAGATATTTACGAACGCTCATGACACGCGTTCACAGTGGAGCGGCCTCGCGGCGCGGGGCGCGCGGCTCACGCAGCGGCGCGAAGCTCATGCGGTGAAAGGGCGTCGGCCCATGGGCTTCGAGGGCGGCGAGATGCTCGCGCGTGCCATAGCCGGCGTTGGTCTCGAATCCGTAATGGGGATAGAGCCGGGCGAGGCGGCGCATCTGGCGGTCGCGCGCGACCTTGGCGACGATCGACGCGGCGGCGATGGAAAGAGAGAGCGCGTCGCCTTTCACGATCGCCTCGCCCGGGCAGGCGAGCTCGGGCAGGTCGCGGCCGTCGACCAGCACGAAGCCCGGCGCGATATGAAGCGCGGCGACGGCGCGCGCCATGGCCAGCAGCGCGGCGCGGCGGATGTTCAGCCGATCGATCTCCTCGACGCTGGCGAAAGCGACCCCGACGGCTAGCGCGCTGGAGACGA
Source organism: Methylosinus sp. C49 (assembly GCF_009936375.1). GTDB lineage: Bacteria > Pseudomonadota > Alphaproteobacteria > Rhizobiales > Beijerinckiaceae > Methylosinus. The sequence goes on from NZ_AP022332.1 coordinate 3,547,095, forward strand.
TTCGCTCGAAGGCGGCGTCCCGCGCCTTGGCGGACAGAGCTTTCGAATCGTCGACGCCGTCCGGCAGCCGATCTGGATCGAGAATCACCGCCGCGGCCGCGACCGGGCCGGCCAGCGGCCCGCGCCCGACCTCGTCGACGCCGGCGATGGGCCGGGCGCCGCCGCGCAGGACGCGCGTCTCGGTGAGAAAATGGGGAGGCATGCTCGCTCGGCTCGTCGAAAAAGGGCGTTGAAAAAAACACAGCGGCGGGATCGGAGCAATCGATCCCTACGCGCCGCTTTTAAAAAAGGCTCAGCTGCTCGGCGTCGCTGCGGGGCGGCCGGAACAGATCGGCGCGCAGCCGCGTGCGGGAAAAGCCGAGACGCTGCGCGGCCAGCTCGAAGCGCCGGCCGATCATCCAGGCGTAGGGGCCGTCGCCGGTCATGCGCTTGTCGAAGGACGGGTCATAGAGCTTGCCGTCGCGCGCCGAGCGCACCAGCGAGAGCACATGCCGGGCCTTGGCCGGAAAATGGGTCACGAGCCATTCGCTGAACAATTCGCGCAGCTCGAGCGGCAGCCGCAGCATCACATAGCCGGCCTCGCGCGCGCCGGCGGCATGGGCGCGCGTCAATAGGGTCTCGATCTCGGCGTCATTGACCGCCGGAATGATCGGCGCGACCAGAACGGCGACGGGAATTCCCGCCTCGGCCAGCCGCTCGATCGTGGCGAGCCGCCGCTCCGGCGAGGCGGCGCGCGGCTCCATCGCTCGCGCCAAGGCCGGATCGAGCGTCGTCATCGAGATCGCGACCTTGACCAGGCCCTTGCGCGCCATGGGCGCGAGAATGTCGATGTCGCGAACGACCAGAGAGGACTTCGTCACTATGCCGATCGGATGATCGGCGCGGCTCGCAACCTCGAGCAGGCCGCGGGTGATGCGATAGCGCTTCTCGAGCGGCTGATAGGGGTCGGTATTGGCGCCGATGGCGATGGTCTTGGGCGAATAATTGCGCGCCGACAATTCGCGCTCGAGCAATTGCGCCGCGCCTTCCTTGACGAAAATCTCCGTCTCGAAATCGAGCCCCGGCGAGAGGCCCATATAGGCGTGGCTCGGCCGCGCATAGCAATAGACGCAGCCATGCTCGCAGCCGCGATAAGGATTGATGGAGCGGTCGAAAGAAATATCCGGCGAGTCGTTGCGCGTGATGATCGTCTTCGCCCGCTCGGCATGGACATTGGTGCGGAACTCGCCGAGCTCCTCCAGCCCGTTCCAGCCGTCATCGGTCTCGACGCGCCGCTCGCGCTCGAAACGCCCGCTCTCATTGGAGAGCGCCCCGCGTCCGCGCCGCCGCGCCGGATCGACGATCGGACGCTCCTCGCTGGAAAAATTCACGACCGCGCCGATCGCCTCGCGGCTCAGCTGCGCCGCCCGGCGCCAGTCGCCCTTCTCCGATTTGTCGACCAGACGTTTCGCCGAGCTCGCCATGGCGATGATCTCCTTGCCGGCCCTGCGGCCGGCGTCTCGGCCGGCTTCTCGCCGGCGCGCCGGCCTCGCTTCGGCTCGCGGCGCGAGACGCCCATGCGCGACACTGGGGCGCCTCGCGACCGCGAGCCTCGATGCGACGCTCACAGCTACTTACAACTCTAGGGGACTTGTTTACGCACGCTAGGAACGTTTGACGAACAAGAGAACGTATACGGAACAAACTCGATCGAGTCAAGCAGCGCCGTCGCAGTCGCCACAAAGGGCGATGGGGAGCGAGCGAAGACCCTCAGTCGCGCGCGTCGATGATGCGATAGGATTGGTGGCAGGAGACGCAATTGCGCATGGTCTCGCCGAGCCGCGCGAGCGCGCGCGACTCCGGCTCGCCTTGCGCCAGACCATCGGCCAATTCGTCGAAGCCCTTGCGCATCGGCTGGCCGAAGCTCCGCCACATCTCCGGAAATTTGGCGCCGAGCGTGGCCGGCATGACGTTTTCCGCCTGGAAACGCTTGCCGCCGCGTGCAGCCGCGGCCTCCGCCGCGGTCGTTCTATCGCCGGCGGCCAGCGATGAGACGATCCGCTCTATGCTTTCAACGAAGAGGCGCATCTGACCGAGGACGAACGCCTTCTCCTCCGCGGTCAAGACGATAGCGACGCGCCTATCGGCGTCCTCGCCACGCGTGGCGACGCTCGAAACGAATAAGCAGAGGGCGGCAAATCCCGCAACGCGCCAGCGCATCGCAACTCCTTCAGAGGCCGGGGCGGCCGCTATATAGTTTCAGCATATGTTGCGATCGTCTCGCGCGACAGACCAAAATGCAGGCGCCCGAAGCGCGCCGCTGGGCGCGCGCTTGTCCACAGGCGGCGCGGCGCAGTTGAACGCGCGGCGAGAATCGATATGACTCCGCGCCATGATCTTTCCCCCTTTCACGGCCGGAGCGGCGCCGCGATGACGGCGCCCGCCAAGGTTTCCATCGATCTCGGGACCCGCGCCGATGGCGGCGTCGCAACGCTCGATCTCGAGGAGCTGCTGGCGACCCGCCTTCTGGTGCAGGGCAATTCCGGCTCCGGCAAATCGCATCTGCTGCGGCGCCTGCTGGAGCAGAGCGCGCCCTGGGTGCAGCAGGCGATCATCGATCCCGAGGGCGATTTCGTCACGCTGGCCGAGCGCTACGGCCATGTGGTGGTGGACGCCCGCTGCGGCATCGCCGATCTCACGCGCATCGCCGCGCGCGCCCGTCAGCACCGGGTCTCCGTGGTGCTCGATCTCGAGGGGCTGGACGCCGAGCAGCAGATGCACGCCGCCGCGGCCTTTCTCGGCGGGCTCTTCGACGCCGAGCGCGACCAATGGTATCCGCTGCTCGTCGTGGTGGACGAGGCGCAGCTCTTCGCGCCCGCCGTCGCCGGCGAAGTATCGGACGAGGCGCGCAAGGCCTCGCTCGGCGCCATGACCAATCTGATGTGCCGCGGCCGCAAGCGCGGTCTCGCCGGCGTCATCGCCACGCAGCGGCTCGCCAAGCTCGCCAAGAATGTCGCGGCGGAAGCGTCCAATTTTCTCATGGGCCGCACCTTTCTCGACATAGACATGGCGCGCGCCGCCGATCTTCTCGGCATGGAGCGGCGGCAGGCGGAAATGTTCCGCGATCTGCAGAGCGGCAATTTCGTCGCGCTCGGCCCGGCCATGGCGCGCCGCCCGCTGGCCGTGCGCATCGGCCCGGTGGAGACGTCCGCGCGCAATGTCAGCCCTAGGCTGCTGCCGCTGCCGGAGGCCGGCGCCGATGACGCGCATCTCATCTTCACGCCCGGAGCCGATGAAGCGCGCTTCGAGGCGCCGCGCCGGCCGCCGCCGCCCGCGCCCACCGCCGATGTGCTGGCGCGGCTCGCCCGCAGCGCGCCGCCGGCGCCGCCCGCCGCCGAGCCGCCGCCGAGCATTTCGCCAGAGCAACGTCAGGCCGCCATAGACTCCGCGCTGCGCGAGATTTTGGCCGACGGCGACGCCAATTTCCGCACCATCGCCGTGCTGTATCAGGATTTTCTGGTGCGCTGCCGGATTCGCCGCATCGGCGGCGAGCCTTTGAGCCTGCCCGCCTTCCGCCGCCGGCTCGCCGTGGCCCATGCCGGCATAGAGCTCGCCGAAGCCGAGTCCGAGGATTCGCCCTGGGCCGAGGTGCTCGCAATGGCCGGCGCGCTGCCGGAGGATATGCAGGGCGTTTTTCTGTCGCTGGCGCGCGCGGCCTTCGACCATCGGCCCTGCCCTTCCGACGCCGATGTCGCCAGCGCCTATGGCACGCGCTCGCCCGGGCGGGCGCGGCGGCTCATCGCCTATATGGAGGAGCGGCAGGCGATCGTCTGCCGGCTCGACCAGCGCGGCTGGCGCATCGTCGCCATCCCCGGCGTCGCCTGGGAGACCGAGCCCGGCGATCCGGGCGCCGCAGCGACGACGACCGAGGCGAGCCCCGGCTGACAAAAATTCAGAGTGCGAAAATTCAGAGTGGTAGAATGATGCGAGCCTTCAGGCTCGCATCGTGAGCTTACTGCCGAACCGTCTCCCGCTGCGCATAGCCGAGCCGGACGTTCAGCTCTTGCAGCACTTTCTCGGCGGCTTCTGGAATATTGGTGCCGGGCGGGAAGATCGCCGCGGCGCCGGCGTCATAGAGCGCCTGGAAATCCTGCTCGGGAATGACGCCGCCGACGACCATCATCACCTCCTCGCGTCCCGCCGCCTTCAGCGCGTCGCGCAATTCGGGCGTCAGAGCGAGATGGCCGGCGGTCATCGTGTTCACGCCGACGATATGCACTTGTTCTTCCGCGGCGCGCTTGGCCACTTCTTCCGGCGTCGCGAAGAGATCGCCGATCACCACCTCGAAGCCCAAATCTGTGAAGGCGGAGGCGATGACCTTCTGGCCGCGGTCATGGCCGTCCTGGCCGAGCTTGGCGACGAGAATCTTCGGCTTGCGCTTGTCGTTCTCGGCGAAGGCCGCCGTCATGCTGCGCACGCGCGCGACCTTGTCGCAATCGGCGCCCGCCTCGCGCGCATAGACGCCGGAAATCACATTGGCCTTGGGCTTGTGGCGGTCGAAGACTTTTTCCATCGCGAAGGAGATTTCGCCGACGCTCGCCTTGGCGCGCGCGGCCTCGATGGCGAGCGCCAGAAGATTGCCGTCGCCCTTGGCGCCTTCCGTCAGAGCGTCGAGCGCTGCTTGCGTCTTCGCCTCGTCACGCTCGGCGCGCAGGCGCTGGAGCTTGGCGATCTGCGCGGCGCGCACGGCGGAATTATCGACCTTCAACACATCCGGCGCGACGTCGCTGTCCGGGCGGAACTTATTCACGCCCACGACGACCTGCTGTCCCGTGTCGATGCGCGCCTGCGTCTTCGCGGCGACTTCCTCGATGCGCTGCTTGGGCAGGCCGGCAGCGATCGCCTTGGCCATGCCGCCGAGGCTCTCGATCTCCTCGATATGCTTCCACGCCGCTTCGGCCAGCTCGGCGGTCAGCTTCTCCACATAGAAGGAACCGCCCCAAGGATCGATGATGCGCGTCGTGCCGCTCTCCTCCTGCAGCACAATTTGCGTGTTGCGGGCGATGCGGGCGGAGAAGTCGGTCGGCAGCGCCAGCGCCTCGTCCAGCGCATTGGTGTGCAGCGATTGCGTATGGCCCTGCGTCGCCGCCATCGCCTCGACGCTGGTGCGGATGGCGTTGACATAGACATCCTGCGCCGTGAGCGACCAGCCCGACGTCTGGCAATGGGTGCGCAACGTCATGCTCTTCTCGGTCTTGGCGCCGAGGTCTTTCATCAGCCGCGCCCACAGCAGCCGCGCGGCGCGGAGCTTCGCCACCTCCATGAAGAAATTCATGCCGATGGCGAAGAAGAAGGAGAGCCGCGGCGCGAAAGCGTCGATATCGAGCCCCGCGGCGACGCCGGCGCGCACATATTCGACGCCATCGGCGAGCGTGTAGCCCAATTCCAGATCGGCGGAGGCGCCCGCCTCCTGCATGTGATAGCCGGAGATCGAAATGGAGTTGAACTTCGGCATATTCTTGCTGGTGTAGGCGAATATGTCCGAGACGATGCGCATCGACGGAAACGGTGGGTAGATATAGGTGTTGCGCACCATGAATTCTTTGAGGATGTCGTTCTGAATCGTGCCGGTGAGCTGCGCCGGCGGCACGCCCTGCTCCTCGCCCGCCACGATGAACAGCGCGAGAACCGGCAGAACGGCGCCGTTCATCGTCATCGACACGCTCATCTGATCGAGCGGAATGCCGTCGAACAAAGTGCGCATGTCGTAGATGGAATCGATGGCGACTCCCGCCATGCCGACATCGCCGGAAACGCGCGGATGATCGCTGTCATAGCCGCGATGGGTGGCGAGATCGAAGGCGATGGAGAGGCCCTTCTGACCGGCGGCGAGATTGCGGCGGTAGAAGGCGTTGCTATCCTCGGCCGTGGAGAAGCCGGCATATTGGCGGATGGTCCAGGGCTGGGCGACATACATGGTCGGATAAGGTCCGCGCACATAGGGCGCGACGCCGGGGAAGCCGTCGATGAAGGAGAGGCCGTCGATATCCTGCGGCCCATAGGAATTCTTGACTTCTATGCCCTCGGGCGTCAGCCAGCGGCGCGGCTCGGCGGCCTCTTTCGGGGTCGCGGCGACGGGAGCGAAGGCGATTTTGCTGAAGTCGGGAATTTGGGACATTTCTTTCCTCGGAACGGCTCTGCCGACTTTTAGCGAAAAGCGGCGGGAGGCGCAAAGGCGTAAGTCTAGCGCGTCTCCGCCCTCCATCGCGGCCCCTCGGCCCCGAAATCCAGCTCCCAGCGAAACCGGCTCAAAATATCGAAGCCGAGGATGATCGGCGCCTCGCCGCCGAGCGCCTCGCGCAAGGGGCCGAAATCATAGGAAACGAAGACGACGTCCTTCAGCACGCGTCCCGCGCCTATGTCTATCTCCTTGGCCTTATAGACCTTGGCGTCGATCTTCTTGCCGGAGGCCTCGCTCACCTTGGCCTTTTTCTTCACCGGGACGAAGAGCGCTTTGTGCCGCTCCAAAAAACGCCGATCGACGGCGGAGATTTCCGCTCCCGTGTCGAAGAGGCCGACCACTTCCGTCTTGCCGATGCGCGCCTCGAGGCCGACGAGCTTCTGATCCGGCCAGAGCCTGCGGAAAGGCCGCCAGCCCGCGCCGTCGCTCTGCGGGAAAAAAACCATTCCGCTCTCGAGATCGAGCGAGAAGCGCGCGCCTTGGAAGAAATCGAGCCCGAGCAGATCGTCCCCGTCCGAGGTCGCGCAGCGGGTGACGCGATATTTGGCCCGGCCGATATTATTGCCCTGCGCCGCCTTCAGCTCGACATTTGCCGCCTCCACATCCTCGCAGCGGGAAGCGACGCCCGAGGCGCTGGTGGATACGCTGGCGCCCAGCGCCGGAAAGCCGGCGTTCCAGGGCGCGAGCTTGATGCGGCTGGTGGAGGCGGCGGTGTCGAGCCGCATCGGCCCCATCACATTGCCGAAACGCATCGTGACATAGGCGCGGCCGCCGCCATCGGCGCCATGGACCACTTCGAGAGGAACGACGGACCTTTCCATGGCGCGCTCCTGCGCGCGCGCCGGAACGGCGCAGACGAGAGCGAGCAAAGGAAAAAGCAGAAGGCGCGGAAGAGTTTTCGGCATGGCGCAGCGGCTCCGTTCCGGCGGGGAAGGCGTCTATAGCGCGGCGCGGCGCTTTCGTCTGCCGCGGAAAACCGCGCCGCCCGCGCAAAGGCCATGCTATTGCAGAGCCGCCGGTCCTCGCCGCGGGCGAGACGGCGGCAGGCTCTGGAGGTCATCTCATGCGACATGCGGCGATCCGGCTGGCGACGATCGGACTATTGGCCTTGGTTTCGAGCGCGACGCTCGCGCAGCAGCATCGCCCGCGAGGCGCTCCCGGGGATGCGCCCCGCGCGGGCGGAGGCGGAGGCGGCGGCGGCCCGGACGATGTGCTCGCCACTTCGAGCGAATGGGGCGGCGCCGGCGGCGTCTACACTTGCGAGCAGTGGAAGCAATATCTCGAGCGCATGTTCCGCCTCGCCGACAAGCGCAAGCGCGGATTCATCGACGCGCAGGATTTCGAGGTCATTCCGCGCCTCAGCCCGGTGTTTCACGCCGCGACCTTCGATTATTTCGACATGGCCGGAAAAGGCCGCGTCACACGCGCGGAATTTCTGGCGTTTCCGAGCCCCTTCTTCGCACGCTATGACCGCAAGAAGAGCTGCCGCGTCTTTCAGGAAGAGCTGGCGCGGGCGCAGGGGCCGAGCGCTGCGCCGCAATCGCCGGCGCCGAACGAGGGCGGCGGCTTTCCCGGCAGGGGCGGCGGCGGTTTCGGCGGCGGCTATGGCGGGGGCGGCTTCGGCGGAGGCGGGGGCGGCTTCGGCGGAGGCGGCGGCGGCTTCGGGCGCTGACGTGAAGGCTCCCCTCCCCTGCAAAGCAGGAGAGGGGCCGTAGACGGGTCTCAGAACTCGGCCCACTCTTCCTCTTGCGGCGCCTCCTTGCGCACGGCGGAGCCGGAGCGCGAGGTCGCGAGGCGCTTCAGCATGGGCCGCGACGGCGCGCGCGCCTCGACCTCGCCGATCTTGAAGCGCGCGACGAGCTGCACCAGCTCGGCGCTGTCCTCGGCGAGCGAGCGGGTCGCCGCATTGGTCTCCTCGGACATTGCGGCGTTCTTCTGCGTGACCTGATCGATCTCCTGCACCGCCGTGTTCACCTCGCGCAGGCTGGTCGATTGCGCCTCCGCGCTCGCCGCTATGCCGGTGACGACGACATCGATGCGATTGACCTGCTCGACGATGCGATGCAGCGAGGCGCCGGTCTCGGCCACCAGCGCGACGCCATCCTGCACGCGCGTGTTGGAGGCGGCGATGAGATCCTTGATCTCCTTGGCGGCCTCGGCCGAGCGCTGGGCGAGCGAGCGCACTTCCGTCGCCACCACGGCGAAGCCGCGGCCGGCCTCGCCCGCACGCGCAGCCTCGACGCCGGCGTTGAGCGCGAGGAGATTGGTCTGGAAGGCGATCTCGTCGATGACGCCGATGATCTGGCCGATCTGCTCGGATGATTTTTCGATGCCGCCCATCGCCTCTATGGCGTCGCCGACGATCTTCTCGCCCTTGACCGCATCCGATTTGGCGTCGCCGACGATGACGCGCGCATGGACGACGCTCTCGGCCGCCTTGCGCACCGTGTCGGTGATCTGGCCGACGGCCGCGGCCGTCTCCGCCAGCGTCGCCGCCTGCTGCTCATTGCGCTGCGACAAATCCTCGGCGGCGCGGGCGATCTCGCGCGTGCTGGAGCCGATCGCGCCGCTCGTCGTCACAATGCCGCGCAGCGTGTGCTGCATGCGCTCCACGGCGGCGTTGAAGCGCGCGCGAAGCTTCTCGTAATCCTTGATGAACTCCTTCTCGAGCCGCACCTCGAGATCGCCCTCGGCGAGGCGCTCCATGGCCGCGGTGTATTCGGCGAAGAAGAAATCGCGGTTCTCGATATACCATTTCGCGCCGGCGGCTTTTTCTTCCAGCTTGGCGGCGGCCGCGGCGTTCTGCTCGGCGGCGCGCGTCTCGGCGAGACGCACCTCCTCGAGCTTGTCGCGGAATATGGCGATAGCGTCCCGCATTTCGCCGATCTCGTCGCCGCGGCTCATCACGGGCGGCTTGTCCAATGTCTGGCCGCGCGCGAGCCTGGACGTGTAATTGGCGAGCGTGACGATCGGCTTCACGACATGGCGATGCGCGATCAGGCCCGCGCCGGCGAGAAGGCACAAAATCGCGATCGTGGCGGCGAGGCTCGCAATGTCGGAGCGATCGACGAGCAGAGCGGCGTCCTTCTCCGTCGAGGCGGCGAAAGCGCTCGCTGCTTCGATCTGGCGCGTCTCGAATGCGCGATAGGCGCTGAAGCTGGCGTCCAGTCGATCCATGGAGGCGGCCACGCCGGCGCCGTCGCCGCGCTCGAGCGCCGAAAGAAACGCGTCGATCTCACGCCAAAAGGCGTCGGCTGTCTCGGTCGCCGGCGCTTTGGCGAGCGTCAACAGCTCGGCCGGCAGCAGCTTCGCCTTGGACCAGAAGGCGCGGCGCTCCTCATATTGCTTGCGCAAGGAAGCGAGGCGCGTCTTCGCCTCGCGCGCGTCGATCCTGTAGGTAGCGGCGAGCTCGACGTCGAGATAGGCTTCCAAGAGAGAGAAAGGAGGCGGCAGCGCATCCGCGACGAGATCCTTGCCCGCGGCGATCTTCTGATAAGCATGTCCGCCGATGCGCAGCTCGTCGAGAATATAGCGCCCGGCGCCGGCGGTTGCGAGGAAAGCGAGAAAAGCGACGGCGGCGAGCAGGCTCGCGGCGCGGGAAATCGACAGGCGCATGAAGTGCCTCCGGGAGAAGAGCCGCTCGGAGACGATGAATGTCCTGGCGGCGAATGTCGGATGGGAGAGAGACGGCTCGCGGAGATCTTCCGCGATCGAGCACAGCCGGATCGGCGCCGGAATGAAGAAACGGCGTCATGCCTTCGGGCGCATGTCCGCCACATGCGCTCGATCCTCCATGCGACGAAATTACGCAGCAGCCATTAAGAAATCATGCAATGCGCCTGCATGGCGACACGCGTGGGCGTCACTTGCGCTGGATCGACGCAATATAGTCGAGCAGCGCCTCGATTTGCGCCGGCGAGAATTCGAAGCGCGGCATATCGAGCCCGCCATGGCCGACGACGATGCCTTCGGCCAGCGCCTCCTCGAGATTTTCGAGCGGATATTTCTTCGTCAGCGTGCGGAAGGGCGGCGAGGCCGGATTGGGGCTCTTGCCTCGCGTCCCGGTCGCATGACAGCGGCTGCAATTGGCATTGGCGATCGCGCGGCCGCGCTCGATCTGCGTGTGCTGCTGCTTGTCTTGCGGCTTGTCCAGCGCGAGAGCCGCGCCGGCGGCGAGAATGGCGGCTATCGCCACGAAAATGCGAACCATGCCGCCTCCCCTTCCTTCGCGCGCGTCAGCCGCGCGCCTGCAGCGGCACGACATTGTGCAAGGTTGTCTCCGCGCCCTCGAAGAAGCGGCGCAGATTGCGCGCCGCCTGGCGAATGCGCTGCTCATTCTCGACCAGAGCGAGACGCAGATAGCCCTCGCCATGCTCGCCGAAGCCGACGCCCGGCGCGACCGCGACATCCGCCTTCTCGATGAGGAGCTTGGAAAACTCGAGGCTGGTCAGGCCGGAAAAGCGCTCTGGGATCGGCGCCCAGACGAACATGGAGGCGGAAGGCGCCGGAATCGGCCAGCCGGCCTGAGCGAAGCTCTCCACCATCACGTCGCGGCGCTTCTTATAGATGGCGCGCATTTCCTTGATGCAATCGTCCGGGCCATTGAGCGCCGCGGTCGCCGCCACCTGCACCGGCGTGAAGGCGCCATAGTCGAGATAGCTCTTCACCCGCGCCAGCGCCGCGCAGAGGCGCTCATTGCCGACCGCGAAGCCGATGCGCCAGCCGGCCATGGAGAAGGTCTTCGACAGAGACGAGAACTCGACCGCTATGTCCATCGCGCCATTGACCTGCAGGATCGACGGCGGCGGATTATCGTCGAAATAGACCTCGGCATAGGCGATGTCGGAGAGCACGAATATGTCGTGCCGCTTCGCGAAGGCGACGAGATCCTTGTAGAAATCAAGCGAGGCGACCGTCGCCGTCGGATTTGCCGGATAGCAGACGACGATGGCGATGGGCTTGGGAATGGAATGGGCGACCGCCTTTTCCAGCGCATGGAAGAGCTGCGGCGTCGGATCGGCAGGCACGGAGCGGATGACGCCGCCGGCCATCAGAAAGCCGAAGGCGTGAATGGGATAGGACGGATTGGGCGCGAGGATCACATCGCCGGGCGCGGTGATCGCCTGCGCCATATTGGCGAAGCCCTCCTTGGAGCCGAGCGTCGCCACCACCTGCGTCTCGGGATCGAGCTTCACGCCGAAGCGGCGCTCGTAATAGCCGGCCTGGGCGCGGCGCAGCCCGGCGATGCCCTTGGAGGCGGAATAGCGATCGGTGCGCGGACGGCCGGCCGTCTCGACCAGCTTCTCGATCACATGGCGCGGCGCGGGCAGATCGGGATTGCCCATGCCGAGATCGATGATGTCGGCGCCGCCGGCGCGCGCCTTGGCCTTGAGCCGATTGACCTGCTCGAAAACATACGGTGGAAGCCGCTTGATGCGATAGAAGTCCGACATCGCCTATTTCCGTTGAAAGCTCCGCCGGCGCCTATTTCGAGGCGCGACGGACGATTGTGACGCGAAACCCTTTCGAAAGAGCTAGAGCGCTGTCCGCTCGAACGGGATGTTCGAAACGATCAGAATTCGCATCCAACGAAAGAATCTAGCGCGCTATTGCGCGCTCTGGCGCTGTTTCGTCTCGGCGCGCCGCTCTTTCGGCGCGTCGGGAATTTTGACGCGGGCGCCGCGGGCGCGATTGGCGGCCGCGGCGGCGACGAGCTCTTTCTCGAGCTCGGCGGCGCGGGCGGCGCTCTTCTTGGCGTCCTTTTTGACGTCGGCCGCCTGAGTCGGCGCGGCGAAGGGCGTGTAGCCGGTCGCGCCATTGCGCGAGCGCTCGACGAAATCGGCCGGCGCCGGCGGCGGACGCCGCATTTCAATTCCCTCGAAGAATTTGCCGATCGACTCGCCCGCGGTCTCCGAGCCGGCCTCCTGCGCGCGCGCGCCGCCCGTGGCGACGGCGAACAGGACCAGGCAGATCGCGAGGCGACAAATCATCGGCTTCTCCAGATGCTCGCATCCGTCATAGAGCGACAATGCGGCTTTGATAAGGGGGCCGATATGGGGGCTCCCGCCCTTCCGCGACGCATCGCCGCGCTTAAGTATTGGAGGAAGCGCTTTTCTCCGCGAGAGACGGTTTCCGAACCTTCGCGGGATATGCTCTAAGGAAGAGACGAGGCCGGCGGCGCGAAGCCGCCGAGGACAGGACAGCCCATGACCGCACAAAGACGTTCGCCAGCCGGAGCCAAACGGCGGCCGCCGCTTCACGCCGCGGCCGAGCCCGAGGCCGAGCCCCGGGTCGAGCCCCGAGCCGCGCCAGCGGCGCCGAAGGGGCGCGCCGCGGCGGGCGAGCGAACGTCGACGCTCACGCTGGAGGGCCGCGCGCCCAAAGGCGAGCGAGCGGTGAAAAAGCCCGTGGTCGCGGCGCCGGCGAAACCGGCGGCGAAAGCAAAGCCGAAAAAGCCGACCCCGGCCGCAGCCGCGCCGGCGCCCCGCCCCGCCGTCGCGAAGGATGCGGAGAGCGATCGTCACGCCGCGCTCGAGGCCGCGGCCGCGCTGCTGGCCGGCGCCGTCGAGGAATTGTCCGAGGAGCAGCGCCGCCGGCTCGTCGCCCGGCTCGCGCCCCGAGCGCCGGAGCCGGAGCCCGCGCCGGCCGCCGCGCGGCCAAAGCCGCCGACGCTGTCCGCGGCGGCGCCCAATGCTCACGATATCGAGATTTTCGCGGAAAATCTGGCGCGCCTCGTCGATCAGGGCCGCAAGGCGCTGGCCGCCGCCATCGGTGGCATGGAGCCGGGCGACACGCGCAGCGAATTGGCCAGCAATGTCGCCGACGCCGTCAAGACGCTGGGCGTCGTCGCCGAGCGCTGGATGGCCAAGCCGGATCAGGCCTACGCCGCCCAGGCGACGCTCGTCGCCGGCCTCACCGATATTTGGAGCCAGACGCTGCGCCGCTTCTCCGGCGAGGACACGCCGCCGATCGTGCCGCCGGACCCCAATGACAAGCGCTTCGCCGCGCCGGAGTGGAACGACAATCCCTTCTTCGACTGGCTGCGCCAATCCTATGCGCTGACGACGCGTTGGGCCGGCGAGACGGTGGAGCGCACCGAAGGGCTCGACCCGCAGGTGAAGGCCAAGGCGGCCTTCTACACGCGGCTCGTCGCCAGCGCGCTGTCGCCTTCCAATTTCGTCGCCACAAATCCCGAGCTGCTGCGCGCGACGCTCGACGCGCGCGGCGAGAATCTCGTGCGCGGCATGAAGATGCTGACCGAGGACCTCTCCGCCGGCCATGGCATGCTGAAGCTGCGTCAGAGCGACGAGAGCAAGTTCGAGCTCGGCGTCGATATGGCGACGACGCCCGGCAAGGTGGTCTATCGCACGCCGGTGATGGAGCTCATCCAATATGCGCCGTCGACAGAGACGGTCTATGAGCGCCCTCTGCTGATCGTGCCGCCCTGGATCAACAAATTCTATGTGCTCGATCTCAATCGCGAGAAGAGCTTCGTGCGCTGGGCGACGGCGCAGGGCCTCACCGTCTTCGTCATCTCCTGGGTCAATCCCGACGAGAGCCAGGCGGAGAAGGGCTTCGACGCCTATATGAAGGAAGGCGTGCTCGCCGCGCTGGACGCGGCGCAGCAGGCGACAGGCGCGAAGCATGTGGCGGCGGCCGGCTATTGCGTCGGCGGCACAATGCTCGCCGCCACGCTCGCCTATATGGCCGAAAAGGGCGACGATCGCATCGACAGCGTGACCTTTTTGGCGACGCAGGTGGATTTCACCGACGCCGGCGACATGCAGGTCTTCATCGACGAGGCGCGCCTCGCCGCGCTCGACGAGGCCATGTCGCGCACCGGCTATCTCGAAGGCGTCAAAATGGCGACGACCTTCAATCTTCTGCGTCCGAATGAATTGTTCTGGACCTATTTCGTCAACAACTACATGAAAGGCGTCGAGCCGGCGGCTTTCGATCTCCTCACCTGGAACTCCGACTGCACGCGCATTCCGCGCGCGAACCATCTCTTCTACCTGCGCTATTGCTACATTGAGAATGCGCTGTCGCAGGGCCGCATGGTGATCGACGGCGTCACGCTCAATCTGCGCAAGGTGAAGATCCCGATCTATGAGCTGGCGGCGAAGGAAGACCATATCGCGCCGGCGCGCTCCGTCTTCACCGGCGCGAAATATTTCGGCGGCGAGGTGCGCTATGTGCTCGCCGGCGCCGGCCATATAGCGGGCGTCGTCAATCCGCCGGCCAAGAACAAATATCAATATTGGACCGGCGGCCCGCCCGTGGGCGTCTATGAGGATTGGGCGAAGACCGCCCATGAGAACAAGGGCTCCTGGTGGGGCGACTGGCTCGCCTGGATCACCGCGCAAGCGCCGCAGCGCGTGCCGGCGCGCATCCCCGGCGGCGGGAAGCTGAAGCCGCTCTGCGACGCGCCGGGGGAGTATGTGCGGGTGCGGGGGTGAGGCGAAAGCGTCCCTTTTCGTCGCGCTGAGCCACGCCTGCGCTCGGGCCTTTTTTCGCGGAAATATCCGGTGCGCGCCGCCCGCTCGTCCCGGGACGGGAGCCCTTACCTTTCGCGCGGCACAAAACTTCCTAACCCGGGGCGGAAATTCGCCTCCGCCTCGCTGCGACGCAACATGCGCCTCAAAACGAGACACAACCCGGGTATGAAATGGCTGCCGTCGTCGAGAAAAACGCCCACCTCGTCGCAATCCAATGGCTGCGCGCCATAGCGGCCGCGATGGTCGTTCTGCATCACGCCGGCTATTACGCCAATTCGGTCCGGGAACAATATGGCGCCGCTCACGCCGATTTTCTCGGCGTCTCCTTCTGGTGGTTCGGCATCCATATTTTTTTCGTCGTGTCCGGCTTCATCATGATCTACACGACGCGCGATTTCGGTTCGCCGGGCGCGTGGCGCAAGTTTCTCTGGCGTCGGCTGCTGCGCATCGCGCCGCTCTACTGGATCGTCACGACGATCGCCGTCGTTCTGCTTCTCATCTTTCCGCATTCGCTCGACATAACCGGCGATCGCCTGGCCTATGTGCTGAAATCCTACGCCTTCATCCCCGTGCTGCGCTCGGAAGGCGATCTGCGCCCGATCGTCGGCCAGGGATGGACGCTCGACACCGAAATGTTCTTCTACGCCGCCTTCGCGCTCGCGACCTTCCTGCCGCGCCGCCTCGGCGTGCTCGCGCTTTCGGGGAGCTTCTGCCTGCTGGTCGCGCTCGGCCGCAATCTCACTTCGGCCTCGCCGATCCTCTTCACATGGACCGACGGCCTGCTGCTGGAATTTCTGTTCGGCGTCTATCTCGGCCTCGCCTTCGAGCATGGCCTGCGCATTTCCAACGTCATGCGTCTGGCCGCCATCACATTCGGCCTGGGGCTGCTCGCGCTCGAAATGAAAGGGCCGACTTTCCTGACCTCGGGAATTCCCGCGGCGCTGATCGTCGGCGGCGCGACGCTCGGCCCCGCTCTGCGAGAGACTTCCGCTATGCGTTGGCTCACCTATTTGGGCGACGCCTCCTACAGCCTCTATCTCACGCATACTTTCATCGTTCGCCCGCTGCGCAACGTCTGGGTCGTGGCGATCGGCGATCGGGCGCCGGCGGATTTCCTGATTCTCGCCGCCTTGTTCGCCTCGATCGTTTTCGCGGTCGCGGCTTATCGCTTCGTCGAAAAGCCGATCACGACCTATCTGCATCGCCGTTTCGCCGCGTGGGCGGAGCCGCCGCGCGAATCTTCGGCGATCGCCCTGGCGTCGAAATGAGCGGCCGGCCGAGGCGCGCGGCCGGCCTCCGCCTGGAGAACCACCCGCGTCACTGCGCCCCTCCCCCTACCCAAAACCGCGCGGCTCCAATATAGCTGCGCGCAGCCAACCGACCGCTCGAGGGACTCCCGCCATGTCGCACGATTCCACACCGCATTTCCACAATCAGCCGGGCGTCGCCAAGATCACGGTCGGCTCCAAGGAATTCATGTGCATCGGCGCGCTGCCGCCCTTCGACCATCCGCATGTCTTCATCGACATGGGCGCGGCGGACGAGGCGGTCTGCCCCTATTGCTCGACGCATTATGTGTTCGACGCCGCCCTCGGCCATGGCGCGGCCGATCCGGCCGAATGCGTCTACCATTCCGAGACCGTCCTCGACCCGACCGCCTGACGCCGCGCGAATGGGCGCTCCCTTCATCGTCGTCGGCGCCGGCATAGGCGGCCTCGCGGCGGCGATCGCTCTCGCGCGCGCCGGCAAAAGGACGCTCGTCCTCGAGCAGGCCGAGCGCATAGAGGAAGTGGGCGCCGGCCTGCAAATCTCGCCCAACGCCGGGCGAATTCTGCAGGGTTTCGGCATGCGCCCGGCGCTGGACGCCGTCGCCCTCGAGCCGCGCGCCCTCAATATTCGCCGCGCCGCCGACGGCGCCGTCCTGGCGCGCCTGCCGCTCGCCGAGGCGCGCGACCGCTGGGGCGCGCCCTTCCGCGTCTTCCACCGCGCCGATCTGCAGAAGGCGCTGCTCGACGAGGCGCAGCGTCTCGGCGTCGAGACGCGCACCGCGGCGCGCTGCGAAGGCTTCACGCAGGACGAGGATGGCGTGCGGCCGACGATCGGCGACACGACTCTGGAGGGCGCGGCGCTGATCGGCGCCGACGGGCTGCGCTCGACGATTCGCGACGCGCTCGGCCTCGTCGCAGACGACGCGCCCCGTTCGGCGCGGCTCACCGCCTGGCGGACGCTGATGCCGATCGATTCGGCGCCCGCCGCCCTGCGCGAGCGCGAGACTCACATTTGGCTCGGGCCGGGCGGACATGTCGTCCATTATCCGCTGCGAGACGCCAGCATCGTCAGCGCCGTCGCCATTATCGAGGATCGCGCCGATCACGGCCCCATCGCCGAGACGCGCACCGGCGAGGAGTTGGTCCGCGCCATGGGCTTTGGACGCTGGAGCAGCGATCTGCGCGCTCTGCTCGAGGCCGGCGGCGCCTGGCGACGCTGGCCCCTCCACACCCGGCCGGAGCTCACGCGCTGGGGCCGCGGCCGCGTGGCGCTGCTCGGCGACGCCGCGCATCCCATGGTTCCCTTCCTCGCCCAAGGCGCGGCGCAGGCGATAGAGGACGCAGTAGCGCTCGGCCGAGCCTTCTCGGATGCGCGCGCGGAAGTAGAGACGGCGCTCCACGCCTATCAATCGGCGCGAATCGAGCGGGCGACCCGCGTTCAGCGCGCCTCGCTGCGCCAGGGCGCCAATTGCCATTTCTCCGGGCCGATGGCGCTCGCACGCGATGCCGCCGTGCGGCTGATGGGCGGCGAGGGCGTGCTGTCCCGCAACGCCTGGATCTATCGCTGAATCGGATCCGCGGCGCGCCCTCCCTGCCCGGTGCGCGTCATCCCTGCCCGGTGGATGCATGGCGGCGAAAAAAAGGCCGCGCCTCCACGGACTTGGCGCCTTCGCCCGCCGGCTGATAATGATGACGAAATGATTACGCTGCAAGGAGGGTTCCGCCATGCCTCGCGCCCACGCCGCGATGATCGGCCTTCTCGCCTGTGTCGGCCTCGCCGGCGCGGCCCCTTTTGCGCATGCGGACGAGCAGCGCGCGCAAGGCTCGAGCGCACAAGACATACAGGCGCAAGACCTGCGCATGCAGGAGCCTCCTGCGCGGACGCCCATATTCGCCTCGGCGGATCAGGGTTGGATCGTGACGGTGGGCGTCATGGGCGCGCTGACCCCGAGCTTTCCGGGCTCTGGCACGCTGCGTCCCTATCCGTTTCCCTCGATCAGCTTCCGACGCATCGGCGAGCCGGAGCTGTTCTCGACGCCCGACGATGGATTCGGCTTCGCCATTCTCGACTACAACGGCTTTCGCGCCGGTCCCGTGGCGAATTTCGTGTTCAAGCGCGGACAGCGCGACGGGCTCGCCGGCGTGCACACTGTCGAGCTCACGCATGAGATCGGCGGCTTCGCCGAATATCAGGGCGAGCATTTCCGCACGCGCGCCGAGCTGCGGCAGGGCATAGACGGGCACAAGGGCTTCGTCGCCTCGCTGGGGGCCGATCTCTATGGCGGCGATGGCCGCGCGACGCTCTCCATCGGACCGCGCCTCAGCCTCGGCGACAACCGATACGCCAACGCCTATTTCTCGGTGACGCCGTTCGAATCTCTGGCCAATGGCCGCATCGAGCCCTATGAGGCCAATGGCGGATTCACCGCCGCCGGCGGGCTCGCCACCTTCCGCTATAATTTCACCAAGGACACCAACGCCACCATTTACGGCGGCCTGCAGCGGCTGACCGGCAGCGTCGGCGCGAGCCCGATTCCCAATGAGATCGGCTCCCGCAATCAATTCACCGCCGGCCTCTCCATCGCCCGCTCCTTCGAGCTGCGCGGCTTTTCTTGGTGAAGCGCCGCTCGCGCTGTCCTTGACTCTGACAAAGATGAATGCAACTCTCATTCGTCATGGCCGATAGACTACGCTCGACCTTTTTCCAGCGACTGGCGCTGGGGCTCTATACGCTGACGATCATCGTCGGCGCGCTGGGCTTCGCGTCGCATCGCGGCCATGGTGGAGCGGGCGTCAGCGTCTTCGAGGACCGCGCCGCTTTCTGCCAGGACTTCCAAAAGGCCCATGGCGCGCCCGAGACGCCCTTCGTCGTCTGCTGCGACGCCTGCGTCTCCAGCACACCGCCGACATTGCCGGCGACCATCACGCATATCGTTTATCGTTTCGAGATTTCCACACGCTTCGATTTCGCCTCTCGCCTCGGTCGGGACCTCGATGAGAGCCCGGACAATCTCCGCTCGCGAGCGCCGCCTGCCTTCGTCTGACGTCGATGCGGCCTTCCCGGACGTTCTGCGTCCGGCTTGTCTCCTAAGATTCGTTCCTCGTTTCGCTCGCATCTGAACGCGCGGGCGTCACGCAGGCCACAGGAACAAGAAACACGAATTGTCGCGCTTCTCTCCCCAGAGTCGTGACGATTCGAGCGGACTTCCGCGAGCGCTCGCCGTCTCAGATGGCGGACCCCGCAACGCCGTCACCCATGTCTCATCCTCGACGCGCCTTTCCCCGAGGCGTGGAATCTCCCCCCGATGCGAGGCGGGCCATGGCGACGGAAAAGCGGTTCAGGGCCGGCGAGGCTCGCGGAATCTGTCGACCGACTTGACGGGCGAAGATCGGACCTCCCTCCGATCGGCTGCGCCTCTCGAGCGAGCGCTGAGCGGACCACTCCGGTCCTTGCCGCCTCGCTCCTCTCGTCGGCCGCCACTGCGCGGCGCTCCCTTCTCCCCCGGAGGGAGCGCCGCCCTTGGGCGGCCTCTCCCCTCGCTTCCTAATTCTCGCTGGCCGCGACCACCTCCTGCTCGATCGCTCCGAAGATCGAATGGCCGGCGGAATCACGCATCTCGATGCGGATGCGGTCGCCCGGCTGCAAAAATCGCGTGCGCGCCGCGCCGCCGAGCAGGCTCTCGACGACGCGCTGCTCGGCGAGGCAGGAATAGCCCACCCCGCCCTCGGCGATCGGCCTGCCCGGCCCGCCATCGGCCGCGCGATTTGACACTGTGCCGGAGCCGATGATGGCGCCGGCGCAAAGCGCGCGCGTGCGCGCCGCATGGGCGATGAGGCGGCCGAAATCGAAGGTCATGTCGACGCCGGCGTCGGGCCGGCCGAGCGGCGCGCCATTGATGAAGGAGAGCAGCGGCGCGGAGAGCGTCGCGCCGTCCCATGCAGCGCCGAGCTCGTCCGGCGTCACGGCGACGGGAGAAAAGGCCGAGGCGGGCTTGGATTGGAAAAAGCCGAACCCCTTGGCCAGCTCGCTGGCCGTGAGGCCGCGCAAGGTCACGTCATTGGCCAGCATGACGAGCGCGACGCGCGCCCGCGCCGCTTCGGCGTCCAGGCCGAGCGGAACATCGTCGGTTACGACGGCGACCTCCGCCTCGAGATCGAGGCCGAATATCTCGTCGAGAAAAGGGATGGGATCGCGCGGCCCCAGAAACCCGTCCGAGCCGCCCTGATAGATGAGCGGATCGCTCCAAAAGGAGGGCGGCATCTCCACGCCGCGCGCCTTTCGCACCAGAGCGACGTGATTCACATAGGCCGAGCCGTCGGCCCATTGATAGGCGCGCGGCAGCGGCGAAGCGCACTCATGCTCGCGAAAGCGAAAGGAGGGGATCAGCCCCGCCTCCAGCCGCTCGGCCAGCTCGGCGAGCGGCGGCGCGGCGCGCGGCCAATCATCCAGCGCCGCCTGCAGAGTGGGCGCGACCTCCGTCGCCTCCGCAGCGCGCGTCAAATCCCGCGAGACGACGACGAGCCTGCCATCGCGTCCGCCTTTCAAAGAAGCGAGCTTCATCGCTTGTCCTCACGGCGTCCCGTCGAAGCGGCGCGCGAGCCCCGCCCAGCAATCGGCATAGTCATTCTGATATGTCTCGAGCCGCGCGGCGTAGCGCGTCAAATGTTGCGGCAGCCGCGTCTCCAGCATGAAGGCGAGCGTGCCCTCGAGCTTTTGCGGGGCCAGCGCCTCCGCGCTCGCCTGCGCGAAGCTCTGCGCATCCGGCCCATGCGGCAGCATGCTGTTGTGCAGCGAGACGCCGCCGGGCGCGAACCCCTCCGCCTTGGCGTCATAGCGCCCGTAGATCAGCCCCATGAATTCGCTCATAACATTCATATGGAACCAGGGCGGACGAAACGTATGCTCGGCGACCAGCCAACGCTCGGGGAAAATCAGAAAATCGATATTGGCCGTTCCCTCCCGCTCCGAGGGCGCCGTCAGCACGCAGAAGATCGATGGATCGGGATGGTCGAAGAGCAGCGCGCCGACCGGCGCGAAACGCCGAAGATCATATTTGTAGGGCGCGTAATCGCCGTGCCAGGCGACGACGTCGAGCGGCGAATGATCGAGCCCGCAGATGAAGAATTTGCCGCCCCATTTCACCGTGAGCCGGCACGGCCGCTCGGCGTCCCCGAAAGCCGCGACGGGCGTCTCGAAATCGCGGGCGTTGGCGAGGCAATTGGCGCCGATCGGCCCGCGATTCGGCAGAGTGAAAGGCGCGCCGTAATTTTCGCACAGATAGCCGCGCGCCGGCCCTGTGACCAGCTCCGCCTTGAATTTCACGCCGCGCGGTAGGACGCCGATCTCGCCGGGCGCGATTTCCATCACGCCGAACTCGGTGACGAGGCGCAGCGCGCCCTTCTGCGGCAGCAGCAGCAATTCGCCATCGGCGTCGTAGAAATAATCGTCGATCATGGAACGCGTGACGAAATAGAGCCCCGCCGCCATGCCGCTCTGCGCATCGGCGTCGCCGGCCGTCGTCATCATGCGCACGCCGGCGAGAAAAGTGAGCGCGCAATCGGGCATGGGCGGCGGCCCCCAGCGATAGCGGCCGAGCGGCAGATCATGCTCCTCGCGCGACGGCGCGCTTTGCCAGAAGGGAAGCTCGAGCCGCTCGAAGCGCCCGACATGCCGCACGGAAGGGCGAATGCGATAGAGCCAGCTGCGCGTGTTGGCGCCGCGCGGCGCGGTGAAGGGCGAGCCCGACAATTGCTCCGCATAGAGCTTATACGGGCAATGCTGCGGCGAATTCTGCCCCACGGGAAGAGCGCCCGGCAGCGCCTCGCTGGCGAATTCATTGCCGAAGCCGGACATGTAGCGGAGCGTCATGGCTAATCTCCGAATGGCGGCGCGCGCCCCACCCTCCCCTTTAGGGGGAGGGTCGGACCGCGAAGCGGTCCGGGGTGGGGTCGCTTCCCGAGATGCGGGCGCCCCCCCTCTCGCCCGCCTTCGGCGGTCGACCTCCCCCCTCGAGGGGGAGGTAGGGTCCGCGCAGCGTCGAAACCCCTCACCCTCCCCCGCGCAGCACGCCGCGCTTCACCTGATCGTCCTCGATCGACTGGAACAGAGCGCGGAAATTTCCCTCGCCGAATCCCTCGTCGCCCTTGCGCTCGATGAACTCGAAGAAGATCGGCCCGATCACCGTCTTCGAGAAAATCTGCAGCAGCAGCTTGCGCCCCTCGCCGTCGATGAGAATGCCCAGCTCGCGCAATCGCTCCAGCCGCTCGCCATGGCCGGGAAGCCGCTCCTCGACGCGCGCGTAATAAGAATCCGGCGGCGCCGGCATGAATTGCAGCCCGCGCGCCCGCAGCGCCGTCACCGTGCGATAAATGTCGTCGCAGGCGCAGGCGACATGCTGAATGCCTTCTCCCCGATAAGCGACGAGATATTCCTCGATCTGACTCTTGTCGTCGACGCTCTCGTTGATCGGAATTCGTATCTTCCCGCAGGGGCTGGTCATGGCGCGCGAATGCAGGCCGGTGAGCTTGCCCTCTATGTCGAAATAGCGAATTTGCCGAAAGGCGAAGAAGCGCTCGTACCACCCGGCCCATTCGTCCATATGGCCGCGATAGACATTATGGGTGAGGTGATCGATGACGGTGAGGCCGACGCCTTCTGGATGCGGATCGCGCGCGCCGGTCCAGCGAAAATCGACGTCGAAGATCGAGCCGCGCTCGCCATAGCGATCGACGAGATAGATCAATGCGCCGCCGACGCCGACGAGCGCGGGAATCTTCAATTCCATCGGCCCGATCTTGGTCTCCGCCGCGCTCGCGCCCAAGGCGAGCGCGCGCTCATAGGCGACGCGCGCATCCGCCACGCGAAAGCCCATGGCGCAGGCGCAAGGCCCGTGCGCGCGGGCGAAATCCGCAGCGAAGCTGTCTGGCTCGGCGTTGAGCACATAATTCACGTCGCCCTGGCGATAGAGCGTCACATCCTTGGAGCGATGACGCGCGACGGCGACGAAGCCCATCTGCTCGAGCAGAGCCGCCAGCTTCGCCGGCTCGGGATGGGCGAACTCGACGAATTCGAAACCATCCGTCCCCATCGGATTTTCCGGCGAAGGCGACATTGCGGCCTCCTTGCGAATGACGCACTCCTTCAACATATTGCGCGCGGCCAGCGATTCCAGAGCGGGCGGCGGCGGAGGCGACGACAATGAAGCTCTATGACTATTTCCGCTCCTCGGCCGCCTATCGCGTGCGCATCGCGATCGAGCTGAAAGGCTTGGATGTCGAGCGCATCCCCGTGCATCTGGCGCGCGGCGAGCAACGCCGAGCCGATTATCTCGCGAAGAATCCGCAAGGCCTCGCGCCGGCGCTCGAGCTCGACAACGGGACCATCATCACCCAATCATTGGCGATCATCGATTATCTCGACACGCTCGCGCCGCAACCGCTGCTGACGCCGAAAGATCCGCTGCTCGCGGCCAAGGCGCGCGGAGTCGCGCTCGCCATCGCCTGCGACATTCATCCGCTCAACAATCGCCGCGTGCTGGACTATTTGCGCGAACGGCTGGGGCAGGACGATTCCGGCGTCGACGCCTGGATCCATCATTGGGTTCTGCAGGGCGGGCTCGAGGCGGTGGAGCGGCTCGTCGAGCCCGGCCCCTTCTGCTTCGGCGCGCAGCCGACGATTGCCGATGTCTGCCTCGTGCCGCAGCTCTTCGCGGCGCGGCGCTTCTCGACGCCGCTCGAGACGCTGCCGAAGCTTCTCGCCGTGGAGGCGCATTGCCTCGCCCATCCGGCCTTCGCCGCGGCGGAGCCGTCGCGACAGGCGGACGCCGAATAAATCCGACTAGACCTCGGCTTTTCGCCGCCGGCTCTGCGATGATCGAGCCTGTCACGCCCGCGCCGCCGCTCCATATGGCTTAGTGGCGAGGATGCGCCGTCGTGGGCGGCGCCGTTCCGCTTTTCGCCTTTTTCGTCGTCGACAAAGACCGTCGGAATCGATCGGAAGAACGTCATGTCGCTTCGTCTGCGTCTCGTCCTCGGCGTCGCCGCTCTGCTCGCCAATGCGGGCTCTGCGACGGCGCAATATTATTTCTGGCCGGAGTCGACCCAGAACGGCGCGGCGGCCGATCCCGACGCCGAGACGCAGCCGCGCCGCCAGCGCGCGCGCGCCAATTGGCCGTTCGACGAGGAGCGCCGCGAAGCTCCGCGAGCGCGCGGCAGGGAAAATCGCGAGCGTGACAATCGCGACCGGGACCGCCTCGCCGCCCTGCCGCCGGACGCCGATCCGAATTATTCGACGCCGATCGATTATGACGACGATGTCGACATGCGGCAGACGCGGCGCCGTTTCATCGGCGACCCCACCGCCGAGGAGCCCGGCACGCTGACGATCGACACGCGCGCGCGGCGTCTCTATCTCTCGCTCGAGGACGGCAAGGCGGTGGAATATGCGATCGGCGTCGGCCGCACGGGCTTCGCCTGGAAGGGCGAGGCGAAGATCGGCCGCAAAGCCTTCTGGCCGGGCTGGACGCCGCCGCCGGAAATGCTGGAGCGCCGCCCCGATCTGCCCGAGCATATGGACGGGGGCTTGAGAAATCCGCTCGGCGCGCGGGCGCTGTATCTGTTCCAGGGGCAGAAGGACACTTTGTTCCGCATTCACGGAACCAATGAGCCGGAAAGCATAGGACGCGCGGTCTCTTCCGGCTGCATCCGCATGCTCAATGCGGATGTGATCGATCTCTATAAGCGCGTCGCCAAAGGCGCCCGCGTCGTGGTGCGGTGATCAAGCCGCCCGCGCGCGCGCCTCGGATTGGAGCAGATCGCCGATGAGCGCGGCGATCGTCGCCATGGTCGCCATGCTGCGGCGCTGCAGCATGGACTTCGGAAACTCCACATCGAGCGCGGCCTCGAGCCACAGCATCACCTGAATGGCGCAGAAGGGCGAGAGCCCGGCGGCGTAGAGATCGGCCTCGGCGGCGAGGCTCGCCGCGGCGACCCGCAGACCGCCTTTGGCCTCTATGGCGCGGCGGATAATCTCGATCGACGTTTCGCTGCTGATGATTTCGGTCTTCATGGCCCGCCCCCTCGCTTCGCGCTCTCGTGTCGTCGAGCGTGAGAGAAGCATAGGAGGCGCCGCCCGGCGCGGCTGTGCGCCTTCGCACGAGCCTCGCCGCGAGCGCGGCCGTCGCCGATTGCCGATGCATCGGCGCGGCCTATATGGCCGGCTGTTCGACGGCGCCGAAAAAGGCGCGACCTTTGCCCCAGGATGAGAGCCGATGGCGACGCGGCCGATGGCGCGACCGGATGTGGCTTCGCCTCCACATGGCGACCCTCCCCTCGAGACCGAGCCATTGCGCGCCCGGCTCGCGGCGACGCGCGCGCGCACTCTGGCGCTCGCCGCGCCGCTCGGCCCCGAGGATATGGCGGCGCAGGCGATAGAGGAGGCGAGCCCCACGAAGTGGCATCTCGCCCATACGAGCTGGTTCTTCGAGACCTTCGTGCTGGCGCGCTTTCTGCCCGGCTATCGCCTCTTCGATCCCGCTTTCGGCTATTGCTTCAACTCCTATTACGAGAGCGCCGGCGCCAGGCAGCCGCGGCCAAGACGCGGCCTGCTGAGCCAGCCTTCGCTCGAGCGCGTCATGGCCTATCGCCGCCATGTCGAGGAGGCGCTGGAACAGCTCTTCGACTCGGGCCTCGCGCCTCAGAGCGAGGCGGCGAGGCTGCTGGAGCTCGGGCTGCAGCATGAGCAGCAGCATCAGGAACTGATCCTCAGCGACATTCTCGCGCTCTTCGCCGCCAATCCGCTGCGGCCTGCCTATCGCGCCGCGCCGCCGCGCAGCCTCTGCGGCGCGCCGGAGCCGCTGCGCTGGATCGGCTACGCCGGCGGAATCATGCGCATCGGAAGCGACGCAGACGACGAGCATTTCGCCTTCGATAATGAGGCGCCGCGCCATGACGCGCTGATCCACCCTTTCGAGATCGCCGATCGGCCCGTGACCAACGCCGAATGGCTGGAGTTCATCGAGGATGGCGGCTATGGCGATCCCGCCTTCTGGCTTTTCGACGGCTGGGCGACGATCCAGCGCGAGGGCTGGGAGGCGCCGGCCTATTGGGAGCGGCGCGGCGACCTCTGGCTTGCCATGACGCTGGAAGGATTGCGGCCGCTGGAGCCCGCCGCCCCTGTCGTCCATGTCAGCTTCTACGAGGCCGACGCCTTCGCCCGCTGGGCCGGCGCGCGCCTGCCCACCGAATTCGAATGGGAAACGGCAGCGCAGCAGGAGCCGATCGTCGGCAATCTGCTCGAAGGCGGCGCGCTGCGCCCGCTGCCGCCGGCGGAGACCTTCCAGGGCCATGCGCGCCAGCTCTTCGGCGATGTGTGGGAGTGGACCGGCAGCGCCTATCTCCCCTACCCCGCCTATCGCCGGCCGGCCGGCGCCATAGGCGAATACAACGCCAAATTCATGTGCGACCAGCATGTGCTGCGTGGCGGCTGCTGCGCGACGCCGCAGAGCCATATTCGCGCGAGCTATCGCAACTTCCTCTATGCGCGCCAACGCTGGCTGTTCGCCGGCCTGCGCCTCGCCAGGGATGTCGGCCGATGACCAATGATATCGATCGCGCGGAGCCTGCCGCGCCGAAGGGCCGCGGCTTCGCCGCGGATGTGCTCGACGGTCTCTCACGCGCAGAAAAGCGCCTCTCCTGCCTCTATTTCTACGATGCGACAGGCAGCGAGCTGTTCGACGAGATCACGCGGCTGCCAGACTATTATCCGACGCGCGTCGAGACGGACATTCTCGCCGCGCATGGCGAGGAGATGCTCGACGGCGCCGGAGAGGACGCAGCGCTGGTCGAGTTCGGCTCCGGCTCCAGCCGCAAGACCGAAATATTGCTCGAGCGCGCGCCGCGCCTCGCCCTCTATGCGCCGATCGACGTCTGCGCCAGCGCGCTGGAGAAAGCGCGCGCGCGTCTTTCCGCGCGCTTCCCGCATTTGCGCGTCTGCCCCATCGTCGCCGATTTCTCGCGGCCGGCGCCGCTGCCCGCCGATCTCGCCGATCGCCGCCGCATCGGCTTCTTTCCCGGCTCGACGATCGGCAATTTCGCGCCGGACGAAGCGCGCGCTCTGCTGATGGCCATGCGCGTGTTGCTCGGGCCGGGCGGGCGGCTCATCGTCGGCGTCGATCTGAAGAAGGACCCGTCGCGCCTCATCGCCGCCTACAACGACGCGCATGGCGTGACGGCCGCCTTCAATCTCAATCTATTGGCGCGCATAAATCGCGAGCTCGGCGGCGGCTTCGATCTCTCGGGCTTTTGCCATCAGGCGATCTATGACGCGCGCGCCGGCCGCATAGAAATGCGCCTCGTCAGCCGCCGCCGCCAGACGGCGAAGATCGGCGGCCACGACTTCGCCTTCTCGCGCGGCGAGGCGATCCATACCGAGGACTGCTACAAATATGGCGTGGACGAGTTCCGCGTCACGGCGAGCGACGCCGGCTGGGCGCCCGGCCGCGTATGGATGGACGCGGAGGCGCTGTTCAGCGTGCATGAGCTGCGGGCGCCGTAGGGAGCGCTCTCGATCCTGGCGATCTGTTGCGACCCTCATCCGACCTCGCTTCGCGAGGCCACCTTCTCCCACAAGTGGGAGAAGGAATGCGCCATACGATTGTGGAGCCAAAAGAGGTTCGCGCTCCTTCTCCCGCTCGCGGGAGAAGTTGGCCCTCGCGTCAGCGAGGGTCGGATGAGGGCTCTTCACAAGACGCAAGCTTTCTAAGCCTTCATCGATGAAATAGCAGCCGCGGCAGATCGCGCATAGCACGGCGCCAGCTCGCGGTATAGATTTCACAGTTGCAGCTCATAGCATCATCGTTGCAGGACGGGGCCACGCGCCGTCACGATCATTTCATGAATTTCACGTCGACATAAGCCGTCACCTCGACAGGAGCGACCGCGATGAACATCGTCTCTCCCAC